>JBNLDR010000052.1:0-16717 GCA_050304495.1 Altererythrobacter sp. | reverse complement strand
CCAAAGCCATCGCGCTGCAATGGATGTTGCGGCGCGCCCGATTGCCATCTCGACTGGTGGTTGCCGTGCATCACCGCGACCGGGAAGGGCCACACGCCTATCACGCCTGGGTCGAGCAGGGTGAGCACATTTTGATTGGCCGGTGCGACCGGGCTGACTATCGCAGCGTTATGGTGTTTGAACAGGCTGGCGATGCCTGACATGCCGCGACAATTGCTTGTCTGCGCGGCGTTTGACCTTTCGGGGGCGGAATGGCCGGCGCGCGATTGGGAGCGGATGGTCGCCAGCCTGAAGCTGGGCAAAGCGGGCGATATCCGGCAGGTCAGCTTGCCTGGCGCGGCATTTGCACTGCGTGCCGATACTCTACCCGGCAATGAAGCGCCACGTGTCCTGCCGCTGGAGATTGGAGCCGACAGCGGCGGTGCCTATACGCTGCTGACCGGCCGGCTGATGGAGCGTGAGCAATTGGCGGCGCGGCTGGGCGTTGCACCCGGGCTAAGTGATGCGGAGCTTTATGCCGTCGCATTTCGGCGCTGGGGTGAGTGTTGCGACAGCGAAGTGATCGGCGAATATGCCGCGATCCAATGGTTCCCCGACCGGGCGGAGGTAAGGCTGGCGCGCTCGCCATTAATCGCTCCGCCGCTCCATCTCTGGCGCGAAGGGCCTCGCCTGATCGCAAGCTCTCTCCCGCGCACGATCTTTGCTGCTGGGGTTGAGGCGCGGCTCGATCCGCACCGGATCGCCGATGTCGCCCTGTTCAATTTCGGCGATGGCAGCCGCAGCTATTACAAGGGCCTGTCGCGCGTCGCCTGCGGCAGTTGGCAATTGCACGACCTGTCGGGACAGCGCTGCTGTCAGTATTGGGATATCGGCAATATCCCGGCACAGGATTTGCCGGGCGAGCAGGACTATCTCGATGCGCTGGAGGAACAGCTGGCACGCGCTGTCCACGCCAATCTGGAAGGTATGACCGCCCCCACCATGCAGCTTTCGGGCGGGCTCGATTCACAAGCCGTCGCCAGCGTGCTGGCTGCGCAATTGCCGTCAGATCAGGGCATCAAATCCTACACCTCCGTTCCGGTGGCGGGTTGGGTTCCTCAGCCAGATCCGCGGCTGGTCTATGACGAATCCGACCGGGTGCGGGCGCTTGCGCGAATGTATCCGGCACTCGATCCAGTCTTCCTGACGGGCGAAGAGGCGGTGTTTGGCGAGGATCTCGACAAGCTGATCGCGCTGACCGGCTGGCCCAGCTTCAACGAAATGAACATGCATTGGCTGCATACGCTGCATCGGCAGGCAGCGCGCGATGGCAATCATGTGTTGATGGATGGCGATTTCGGCGATGCAGCCTTTAGTTATGATGGACTGACGGGGTTTCCCACCTGGCTAAGACAAGGGAAATGGGCCCGCCTGCTGCGCGAATTGCGCTCCTTTCCCGATCCGCGACCGCTGTGGCGCAGGGCGCTGTCATTGGCGGTGATGCCGCATGTGCCGCACAATTGGCGACGCCGGATTGACGAGATGCGTGGGAACATCGTCTCGCCTTTGGATAGCTGGTGCCCGCTTGATCCGCAGAGCGACATTGTGCGCGGGGCACTGGCCCGGGCAGAGGCAGACGGACACGATCCCTATTTCTATTCGTCCTCCTCATCCGCTCATGCGCGGGCCAAGATGCTGGCGGCGGCGCAATCGGAAGGAGCAGAGCTTTCGCTGGGAATGCGCCTGCTTCACGGGGTCGAAACGCGCAGCCCGCTGGGCTATCGCCCTCTGTTGGAATTCTGTGCGGGAATTCCCGACGAGCAGTTTTTGCGCGATGGCGCGTCGCGCAGTTTGGCACGCAGGTTCTTGCATGGGCGAATACCGAATGAGGTTGCGCAGGACACCCAAACCGCGATCCAGTCTGCCGATTTCCTGGGGCGGGTGCTGCGCGATCGCGAAGCGATGTTGGCGGGGCTTGCGCGGATTGGCGAGCAATCAATCGCCGCCTGCGTGATCGATCTGCCACGAATCAGGCAATATCTGGAAGATCATGCGGGGGCCCAAAGCACGGGACCGCTCCATTGGTTGCGCATGACTTGCGCGGTCCCGCGCGGCCTTGCGCTTGCCCGGTTTGCCCAATTCGTCGAAGGTTCGAACGATGGGTGAGGGAGCATTCTCGGATCGCGCGGCGATTGCGTTCCTGATCAGGCAGGCAGGCCATGCCCGGTTGGCGCGGCTGGGTCTGTTGATGCTCGCTTCCAGCATGACGGAGGGGATCGGCCTGCTCATGCTGGTGCCGATTACCCAGTTGGTGACGCAGGGGGATGGCGGCGCAATTGAGCCCGGCTGGCTCTCCCCGCTGGCGCAGGTGCCGCTTGGCTGGCTGCTGCTCGCCGTGGCGCTGCTGGTCAGCCTGCGGGCATTGATCGTCTATGCCAGCAATGAGGGGCGGCGGGCGCTCGACCTCCGGCTGGCTAGGGATCTGCGGGAGATGGTCCATCGGGCCTTGCTGAGCGCGGAATGGCGCTGGCTCTCGCGCCAGAACAGTGCCGATCACGCCAGCATGATCATGCATGAGGCAGATCGGGTTTCCGGCCTGATCGATCAGGCCTTGGCGATCCTGACCGCTGCGCTCACGCTTGGCCTGCTGATCCTCTCCGCAGCGCTGATTTCATGGCAAATGACATTGGCGGTGGCTGCGCTGGGTATCGTTGCGGCACTGGGAATGACCACGCTGCGCCGCCGCAACGCGTATGAGGGCGAGGCCTATGTGGGGGCGATGTCGGATTTGCAGCGGCAGGTGGCAAACGGGCTGAAGCATTTGCGGGCGGCGCGCATTGCCGGGGCCGAAGCGGATCTGGCGCAGGACTTCACCCGTGCTTCGGGCCGATTGGTGGAGCTGGAAATGCGGTTCTTCCGCTCTGGCCACCAGACGCTGATGCTGTTCCAGATAGTGGCCGTATGCGTGCTGGCAGGGTTGGTATTCGCCGCGCTGGAGCTGTTCGCTCTGCCGCTAGCGATATTCCTGCCGGTGGTGGCGATCATTGCCCGAATTGTGCCGCTGGTGGGAAATATCCAGCAGGGGCTGCGCGGCTGGCGCTATAATGTCCCGGCCCTCGCCAGCGTCCTTGCGCTGGTGGAAGAGGCGCAGGCCCAGCGCGAGCCCACCGACCCGGCAGCGCAGGATGCGCGCCTCACGCGCGCGCTGGAACTACGCAAGGTCACGCTGCAATATGCCGGACGATATCGCCCGGTGCTGGACCGGTTCGATCTGGCCCTGCCAGCCCGAAGTGTGCTGGCCATCACGGGACCATCCGGTTCGGGCAAGAGCAGCCTGGCTGACATGCTGGCAGGTTTGATTGTCCCGGATGCGGGCGAGGTCTTGCTCGATGGCGAACCGCTTGATGCCAGCCGCCGCGCTGCCTGGCGCAAGAGAGTGGCCTATGTCGAACAGGATCCGTTCCTGTTCGATGGCTCCATCGCCGCGAACCTTGCCTGGGGGCGGGGCGATGTGAGTGAGGCGGTGTTATGGCGCTCGCTCGATGCTGCGTCGGCCGACTTCGTCCGCGAATTGCCGGATGGGCTTGCGACCAGGATGGGTGAGGGCGGCAGGCAGTTCTCCGGCGGTGAGCAACAGCGGATTGCGCTGGCACGCGCGCTGATCACCGAACCGGATTTGTTGGTCCTGGACGAGGTCAGCGCCGGGCTCGACCGGGACAACACCCAGGCGATCATGCAATCGATCGATGCATTGCGGGCGCGCTGCACCGTGGTGATCCTGAGCCACGATCCGCTATTAGCAGACATGACCGACCAGATTGTGACGCTGGACCGGGCAGGAGCAGACGAGTGATCCTGTCGCAGGATGCAGCGACGCAAATGCTGCTGGCCTGCCTGGCCAATCCGGATGGAGACCATGCAGGGCGATTGGCGGCCCTGACTGACGCGGAACAACATGGTTTGTTGCAGCTTGCCCAAAGATCGCGCTGCGTCCCGCTGCTGCACCACGTCATTTCAAGGAGCGGGGTTGAGCTCACGATTGCGCGCCAGCTGGCAGAAGAAGCGCGCGACCAGGTGTTGACCAGCCTGGCCCAAGCGCGTGGCCTGGCGCGTGTGATGCGTATCCTGCGCGAGGCGGGGCTGGAGCCGATCGCGCTGAAAGGCGTAGCGCTAGCCTGGCGCGATTATCCGGCACCGCAACTGCGGGTGCTGCGCGATGTCGACCTGTTGCTGCCTGCCGAGCGGGCTGAGGACGCCCATCGCTTGCTACTGTCGCTGGATGGGTATCGTCTGGCCCCCTGGGCGGGGCAATATGGGGCCGAATACGGTCACCAATTGCCCGAAATCGTCGATCAGTCTCATGGCCTCGTGATTGAGATTCATCACCGGCTGAATGCGCGCGGTTGGTCTGGGGACAGTCGATTGACGCAAATGGTGCGCGATGACGCACAGGTTCTGGAATTGCTGGGCGTACCTGTCCGCATTCCGGTGCCCCATGCCAACCTGTTGCATCTGGTCGAACACGCAACACTCCATCACGCCTTTGCAAATGGTCCGGCGATCCTGGCCGATCTGCACTACCTTGTTCGAGCTAACCGGATCGATTGGAATGCCCTCATCGCCGATGCGCGTGAACTGCAGCTCTTGCGATCGCTCCAATTGCTGGCTTCGCTGGCGCAGCGACTGGGGGCGCAATGGGTGCCGCAGGCCTTATTGCAATCCGTCACGATCTCCGATGACATGAAGGCGGACGCTATCCGTGCCATGTTCGCGGAAGAGGAGACGCACCGCCAATATGCACAATTGTGGCGGTTGGCAGGCCGCAGCGGCGGCAAGACTGGCCCGGCCCAGGCCGTGACCAGAATGTTCCAGCCCAACCGCTATCAATTGGCGCGCTTGTCCGGCCATCCGCCGCACAGCATATTGCGCTGGCTCGGCTATCCGCGATGGTTGCTCGAAAAAGGCATCCGCTTCTTGCGGGCCAGGCGAACTGGGCCGGATGGAAGCGGATATGCGGGTTATGCTGTGATGCGTGGCTGGCTGGAAGGAATTGAACTTTTGGGGAAAGATACTCCCGATTGAGCCAAGGCGGTTGATTGGGGCCATGCCATGCGGCAAGCGGTTCCGGATTGAGCGACCCGAAAGACGAGACGGATACCCATGCAGCTGATTCCATGCGACATACCCGGCCCCATGGTGATCGAACCCAGGGTGCATGGCGATCCGCGTGGCTTTTTCCTGGAAAGCTGGAACGCGGAAAGCTTTCGCAAGGCGGGCCTTGATCTCGACTTCGTCCAGGACAATCACAGCCGCTCGCAAAAAGGTGTGCTGCGCGGGCTGCATTTTCAGAATCCCGGCGCGCAGGGGAAACTGGTTCGGGTCGTCAGCGGGGCGGTGTTCGATGTGGCGGTCGATCTGCGGCGTTCCTCGCCCAATTTCGGGCGCTGGATCGGGGTTGAGTTGTCGGCGCAAAACAAGCGTATGCTGTGGGTCCCGGAAGGCTTCGCGCACGGGTTCCTGACGCTCGAACCCGATACCGATTTTCTCTACAAATGCACCACGCCCTATGCGCCAGAGCATGAGCATACGCTGGCGTGGGACGATCCGCAGGTCGGGGTCGAATGGCCAGTGGAGGGCATCGAACCGCTGGTTTCGGATAAGGACAGGCAGGGCATGGCGCTGGCCGACGTTCCGGCCTTCGCATGAAGGTTCTGGTAACCGGCGCTGCGGGGCAATTGGGCAAGGCGCTGTTGGCCAGCGCCCCGGCGGATTGGACTTGCCACGGAGTTGGCCGCGAAGCGCTCGACCTTGCCGATCCGGCGGCAATCGCGCGGCTTGTGCAGTCAGAACGGCCCGATCTGGTGGTCAACGCCGGGGCCTATACCGCAGTCGATCGTGCCGAAGAGGAAGCAGAGCTGGCGATGGTGGTCAATGCCGGTGCGCCGGGTGCGTTTGCCCGGGCCTTGGCCGACTATGGCGGGTGCCTGGTTCAGGTTTCGACCGATTTCGTGTTCGATGGGAAAGCCCAGCGTCCCTATAAGCCTGACGACCAGCGAAATCCGCTGTCCATCTATGGCAAGTCCAAGGCCGCAGGCGAGGATGCTGCAGGGGCGGATGCGATCATCCTGCGTACCAGCTGGGTCCACTCGGCAGGCGGCGCGAATTTCGTGCGCACAATGCTGCGCCTGATGCGCGAGCGCGATGAACTGCGGGTGGTGGCTGACCAGATTGGCTCCCCCAGCTGGGCCACCGAAATTGCGCGGACCCTTTGGGGGCTGGCGGAGACAGGGCAGCCGGGTATTTATCACCACCGCGACGCGGGGGAAGTAAGCTGGCATGGCTTCGCCCAGGCGATTGCAGAAGAGGCGGTTGAGCTAGGCCTGATCCCGCGTGTGCCAGTGATCCAGGCAATCCCGGCGAGCGAATATCCAACGCCCGCCACTCGTCCGGCCTATTCCGTGCTCGATGACAGCGCCACACGCGCTCTTCTGAAAGATCGCACCGCCCATTGGCGAGACAATCTGCGGGCCATGCTCAGGCAGGAGCGGGAGCTTTGCTAACGCTGGGCCGGGACCACCGCTTGTTTGTGAGCGGCAGGGGCAGTGCGCCGGCCTGAGATGCAAGAGCCAGGAAAGTCCGCCGTTCGCGATAGCGTCTATACCCTGATCGGCGGGATGGGGCCGCTTGTGATAGCCCTGGTTACGATACCGCTGCTGATCGATCACATCGGCGCAGCGCGGTTCGGGGGACTGACGATCGTGTGGTTGATGCTGAACTATTTTGGGCAGGCCGATTTCGGGATCGGGCGCGCAGTGACCCAGCGCATCGCCGCGTCGGCAGAGGGCGATCAAGCAAGCCGCGCGCGCACGATTTGCACCGCGCTGGTCCTGATCCTTGGGATCGGGTCCATCCTGGCCCTTGTCGCGGGTGTGTCGGCACATTGGTTTTTTGCAGGTCCGTTTCAGACCTCCTCACCGCTGCGGAAGGAGCTTGCGGATTCCATATGGTGGATCGCTGCTTCGATCCCGGTCGTGGCGCTTTTCGGGATTGCGCACGGCAGCCTGATCGGCAGCAGGAAGTTTGGAACCGCTGCCTGGGCCACTTTCGCCGGGAACGGCGCGATGCAATTGTTCCCGCTTG
This sequence comes from Altererythrobacter sp., assembly GCA_050304495.1. Classification (GTDB taxonomy): domain Bacteria; phylum Pseudomonadota; class Alphaproteobacteria; order Sphingomonadales; family Sphingomonadaceae; genus Erythrobacter. Next base: position 9,598 of record JBNLDR010000052.1, on the reverse strand, counting down.
CCGCCGCCATATGGTGGAGCGGTGAAATGCCGAACTTGATCGTTGCCTCCCTGGCGGGAAGGGTGATTGGATTGTGCATCGCCGTGGCTGGCATGTGGGCTTTTTCGCTGAAGGGCAATATTCTGCGCGCCAACCGCGACGAGGCCCGCAATCTGCTGCATCTTGGCAAGTGGATCATGGCGACCGCCTTGGTCAGCCCGCTCATGGTTGTGACGGACAGGTTCGCTATCGGAGTGCAAATGGGGGCGTTCGCCGTGGCCGCCTATGCCGTTCCATATCAGGTAGCGAGCAGGACGCTGGTCCTGCCCCAGGCAGCCATGACGGCCATGTTTCCGCGCTTTGCTGCAATGAGTGCCCAGGATGCGCAGGCGGCGGCTGCGCGGGTTATCGCTGCCATTGGCAACGCCTTCGCGGTCCCCATTATTTTTCTGATCTGTATGGCAGAGCCATTGCTGCGGCTTTGGATCGGCGCGGACCTGGACCCCCGTTCAATATTGGTGGGGCGGATTCTGTTGGCGGGGATATGGATCAATGCGGTGTCCCAAGTGCCTTACAATCTGCTCCAGGCGCGTGGGCGTCCAAGACTTGTCGCACAACTGCACCTCATCGAATTGCCGGTTTATGCGGTACTGCTGGTAACCCTGGGAAGCGCGTTCGGGTTGGCGGGCATCGCGCTTGCGTTCGCGCTGCGTTGCGCCGTTGATGGCCTCGCCTTGAGCGTGACAAGCGGTATTCGAGTGGCTGATGTCACGGCACAGCTACGGATTGTGATTGCTGCCATATTGGGCGGGGTCTTGCTCGATCCGATCCTGGATGGATGGACCAGCTCGATAGCGGCTGCCACGATTCTGGGCGGTGTCGCGGCATGGCGCGCATGGGCCACGACACCGCCAGAACTATATCGCGCACTCGGCCGGAAAGCGCATTAGGCGACCGCGCCAGCGGGCGCATTTGCACCGCGCTTCTTGTGGGTCATGTCGTATCTCAGGGCAGAGGGCTTTGCCTCTGTCCGCAATTGGCCTGTCGGTGAAAAATCGCCCGCTGCGGCATTGGCATAGAGTGTGGCGTGGTCACCTCCAGAGCTGGTGCCGCTGGCACCGCTGGGCGCGCTGTTGCCTCCGTGCAGATGGTTGTTGGCGATCACCAGGTCACCATCGGGTGATCCTGCCCATTGAATCGACCGGACCGAATTGTTGGCAATCAGGCAATATCCATCCGGGTTATACGCCAAATCAGTGCGCAGAATTTGGCCCTGAGTGGGGAGGCTGTTGTGCATCATCACGACATGGCTGTGCGCGGCGGCGCCCATCTGCGAATAGATATTGGCGTTATCGATCTCGCCAGTGGGATTATCCAAAGAGTTGGACAGAGCGTTGTTGACTATCAGGAAGTCCTTTGGAGCAGGGCTAAAGGCTGAAATGAAGATTGCCTGACTGCGCAAATTGATCGCCTGGTTGTCCGCGACGACCACATTCTCGCCCGCGCCCCCAACATTATTACCATATAAATCGGAATGAAGATCGAAGTGGGTGGCAAGGGTAATCTGCGCCGTCTTCACATCGGTCGCCGCAAAAGCAGCACCGCGATTGCCGAGCGTCGAAAGGCCGGTTGCGCGTCGGGTGTCGTCGAGGACTGTGGCGCTCCAGGCGGCCAGGCCGTTCAGCCAATCCGCCACGTTCTGTACCGTGTAATTGGTATTGGCGTTGAATGCGGCAAGCGAGCTGTTCACGGTGAAGGTGCCGACGGTTGCCCCATCAACCTTGGCCGTGAAGGTACGGGAAGATGCGTCGGAATAGCCGGAAAGCTCGAGCGTGGCGGTTGCGCCTGCGCCGATGTATTGCACGGTCATCGCCGGGACATCGACTGCCCAGGGATCGTTGTTGAGCGTGTCGAGCCTGTTGCCGATTACGCAGAGTGCATCTTCGAATGAATCATTGAGAATGCCGGTCAATATGCAGTCGCGCACCAATTGGGCGTTGGCGCAAATGTCCTTGGTATATTCCAAAGTGCATTCGGAAAAATAGCTGTTTTCGCGGACCCAGCGGCTCATGTTCGGCGGCCCTTTGCGCCACAGGGCGGAGCGGCCACGCGAATTGGTGATCTTCACTCCTTCGAATGCTGCACGATCATTAGCCTCGGTGTAGAACTGTATGGTATTCGATGTGTCGAATGTTATGTTCGATCCCCGGAACCGGAAACTGCCCAGCTTGGGGCGGAAGGTGGCATCGGTATGTCGCACGGTATCGCTTTTGGCAAAGGTGATGGGCTGTGATGCCTCGACCGTGGTCCAGCCTTTCATCGTCAAAGAATAGAAGCTGGCGGTGAGATCAATCGTACCTCCCCCGGTGCAGGTCAGGCGAGGATTCCACACCGTCTGGACGAGGCTTTCATTGCGCAGGTAGTTCAGCGCATTGGTGAAGGTCTGGTAGCGTTGACCGGCAATTTCGGGCTGGGATGGTGCAATCTCCAGCTCATAGTCATGCAGGGTGCCCGTCGTGGGGAAGGGAGCGTGCGGAAAGAAGGTGACGGGGCCGATGACGCGATGCTGCATCGCGCTGTCGGCCGGTACGGCTTCAAAATAGACGTGAGCCTCTCCAGAAATCCCAGCCGGCTTTTGAAGTTTGGCCCACCATCCGAAATATGTGACCTGGTAGCCGTTGACATCGTTGAATGTGGCCACGCTCGGCGCGGCAATATCGTAACTGGCGCCTTCGTAATGCACGGTGACATGCGACAGGCCCATATTCGTATAGAGCGAACCGGCATTGTTTGCTCCGGCATAAACACCAACCAGAAGCTCGTCCGAGAAGAACTGGTTCGGCAACACCAGCAATCGCATAGCCGGCTTGGCGGTCGAACGAACCGGGTCAACCGGGGTGGTTGCAAACCCCGAACCGGCTGTTCCGGTCCAGCTTGCGGAAGGGGCAATCAACGGTATCTGCGCCGCTCGGCTTTTTGACCTGCGCGCATGGGCGATACGAAATCCCAGGCCGAAACCAAAGCCCGCCATCAGGCCAGCCCCACGATATCGGCGGCCGTGGTGCCGGTGGCACGCAAGGCAGACACCCTGACGTCGAGGATCGATCCATCCTGCACATTGCGGAAGGTGACATCGGCAAGGCCATCAAGAGAGCGCAAGGTGATATCTCCACCAGTTCCGACATAGATGGCCTTCGTCGCCTCGGTCAGGTCGACCGAATCGCTGGGTGTGATTTCGAAGCAGCGCGATGCCGGGGCAGTGACGCTGTCAGAAGTGCTTTGAAAATTGTCTTTGGGCATGTTCGACTCCTGATGGGAACAAAAAGAGAACATGCCCTAGCGGCGTGGATCGGTGTAGGAAAATGCTTTGTTTTCCCCGCCCTGCCTTCAGATCGGCTTGCTGCAGGCGGACGGATCGGCATATTCTGGCGTTGGACGGAGGCCGGATCGCAATGACCGCCACAACAGTTGAGTGCTCAGAGGCAAATCCGTTTGGCGTGTCCGGCGAGGCGGCAGATGCGGTGTGGGTGGACCGGAGCGTACTAGCCATCTTCCCATTTGCGGCGCTGCTGTACTCGGCGTGCCTGCCCCAGGAAATGAGGCTAGTTCTCGGCGGGCTGTCGATCTACCCCAACCGGATGGTGGCCTTTGCGCTTCTACCCTGGCTTATCAACCAGCTGTTTCGCGGCAAGTTCAGGATCAATGCGGTTGATGCCTTCATCTTGTTGGGGGCGCTGTGGATGCAGATCTCATTCATCATGTTTTATGGCGCGGCGGAAGGCCTGATTCGCGGTGGTGCGTTGCTGGTTGATATCGTTCCAACCTATCTGATCGCGCGGGTCTGCATTCGCTCGCCGCTCGATTTTCGACGGGCAGTGGTGCTGGCAATCCCGGCATTGGCCTTCGTTGGAGGCAGCATGTTCCTCGAATCCGTTTCGGGCCAGGCGCTGATCCGTCCACTTGCAGCAGAATATTTCGGGGCGCTGCCGACCTATCAAAATGGTGCTGAGGCCGGCCTGTCCGAAGGCTCTTTCGACTATCGGTTAGGCGTACTGCGCGCAGCTGGGCCATTCTCGCATCCGATCCTGGCGGGGCTGTTTCTGGCAAGTTTCCTGCCTATCATTATCCAGTCGGGGATCAGGGGTTGGCCGCTTTACCTGGGCATTATTGCCAGCATATGCGCGGTCTTCTCGATCAGCTCTGCTGTCCTGTTTTCCCTGGCGTTGGGGCTGGCATTCATCATCTATGATTGGGTGCAAAGCCGCGTAGAGATGCTCAATTGGATGCGTGCTCTGCTAGCGAGCTGTATTGCAATGCTGGTACTGCAAATTGCCAGCCAGAGCGGCCTGGTTTCCGTGTTCATCCGCTATACGCTCAATCCAGGAACGGGATATTACAGGAAACTGATTTGGGACTTCGGGATTCGATCGGTTGAGCGCTATCCATGGTTCGGGATCGGATACACGGACTACGAACGCGTACCTTGGATGAGCAACAGCGTCGATAATCATTGGCTGCTGCTGGCCATCCGCCATGGCTTTCTGCCTAGCCTATTGTTCCTGCTGGCATGCGGACTGCTGATCTTCAGGCTTTCTGCGGCCTGCCTGTCACTGGCCGAACCGGAGCGGAAATTGTTTGTCGGGATCGCCATAACCATCTTTTCCTTGGTGCTTGCCGGGTTCACAGTGGCATTTTTCGGCGGCATGCAGACTTGGTTCTTCATGCTTCTCGCAGCCTCGGCAAGCCTGGCCTACAGCGTGCCACTGCAAGGTCCATCGCTGCTAAATCGGCGCTTGGGCTAGCTTTCCGCCTTCGCCGCGCCCTGCAATCCCGCAGCAAATTCGGCGGCTATGGAGCTGCGTTTGAAACGCTCAGCCGCGGCACTGGCCTGCCAATGGGCCAGCTCCTGCTTCATCGCCACTTCATGCTGGATGGCATGCATCATGGCATTGGCGATCTCCCTGGGGTTTCGGGGATTGACGGGAAGTGCGAAGCCGGCACCGTCAAAATATCCAGCGACAGCAGCGCGCCGTGGGTAGATGATCGGAGCGCCAGCCATCAGGGCCTCGATGAAGACCAGCCCGAAACTTTCGCGTTTCGAGGGGAGCACCATGGCGGTGGATGCGTTCAACAAACGGCCGAGTTCCGCCTGGCTCTGCTCGCCGATCAGCTCCAATCCCGGCGTTCTGGCTGCGATCGCTTCACATGCACGCCGGGCCTGCACCCCACCGCCCCCGGCGACCTTGCATTGCACGGGAGCGGTGGATGCCTCCAACATCGCCATCGCCTTTGCAATGGCCGCGATGTTCTTGTTGCGATAGCCATCGAGATGGAATGCAGAGATGAATCCTTCGGCCCCTGTTTGCGGGGCGAGCAGTCCGTCCTCCGCCAGCGGGCAGGGCAGCAAGCGTGAGCCATTCTTCCTTACCCCCAGTCGCCGCTCAATGTCGTGGCGGGACCAGGGGGCAAGGTGAAAGGCGCAGCCTGCGCCGTGATAGATGCGCTGGAAGAGCCGGCGCAGATCGGGACGCGCGGACAGGATCTTGCAGTCCGTATTGCCTTGTACCAGCACGGCATAGGGGACGCCCAGCGCCTGCGCCGCATGGGCGACGGCCACCCCCTCGATCGTCAACTTGTGCGCAACTAGCAGGTCTGGCTTGCCTCGTTGCACCGTCGCTGCCGCGATCCGGTCACCCAGCCGATTGAGCATCGCCACATGGAACAAACCAAGCGGCGGCGCGGGGTAGGTAATCGCCAAGCCATAGTCGAAGGGTATCTCGATTGGCGCCGCGCCCGGCATTCGCCGGTTGATCGAGATGACCCGGTGGGCGAACTGTTCGGCGGTCATATCGACCAGCCGACGGATGGCCTGCGTCTTGCCGGGCTCGATCGGGTCAGGAAAGTCTCCCGAGACGTGCCACATATTCAGGGATCGAATCTCGTCCATGCGGCGGGATCAGCTCGAACTATTCGCGCTGCACGGGGGCGTGAGCCTATTCAGCCTTCCCCGGCGTGTAGTGATAATAACGATATTGATAATCATATGACTGGCCCGCATGCAGCGCCCGATATTTGGTGAGGACGACCCCTACCACATTGGTGCCTACGCTGCGCAGGCGTTTCAACGCGGCGCGTGCCTGCCCGAACTGGACCCTGTTTGCCTCGACAATGAAAATCGTCGCATCGACATTACGCGACAGCAGCGGTGCGTCGGCAATCCCCATTACTGGTGAAGTATCGAAAATGACTGCCGAATAATCGCCGCGCACGCAGTCCACGAATTGCCTGACCGCATTGGACGCGAGCAGTTCGACAGGGTTGGGCGGAGTGACTGCAATAGGCAGGACATCGAGGTTCTCTGGCATGTCCGGCAGCAGCGCATCCTGCAATTCAGTCCGGCCTAGCAGGACTTCGGCAAACCCAACCTCAGGCGTGCTGCGGCCAAAATGCGCAGCGACCGATGGCTTGCGCAAATCGGCATCGACCAGCAACGTCTTTCGTCCTTGACGTGCCAGCAACATAGCCAGGAGAATTGCTGTAGTGGTCTTGCCCTCCGATGCCTGGCTGCTGGTGAATTGCAGCACGTTCTTTTCCCGCGGCAGCGAGTAGTCGAGTGAGGTGAGGATCGACGAGTAGCTTTCCATCAACGGGCTGAACGGGTTCTCGATTTGCCCCTCCAACTCGCTTTCTGCAATGTAGGGGGTGTGGCCCAGCAAGGGATGACCCAGCCGATCCTCGATCTCCTCCAGCGAACGCAGGCGCTCGTCGAAGGTTTCACGCAACACCGCCAGGCCGGCTGCAAGACCGATGCCCGTAATCAGCGCGACCAGCAGGTTCTTGATCAGATTGGGCGAGACGGGCGATTCCGGCACATCCGCTTCGTCCAGCTTGGTGACGGTCCCGGCCTGGACATTCGCAGCAGTGGCGATCTCGTTATAGCGTTGCAGCAAATTGGCCAGCTGGTTGCGCAGCGCCTCTGCCTCCCGGTCAAGAATGCTGAAGCGGACCCGCCGATCCTGCTCACCCAAGGCCTGTTGCGACACGCGCTGGCGTTCCCCCAGCAGCGCCTGTTCCTGCCGGGCGGATACTTCGAACTCGCGGCGGATGCCCGACTTGATATCAGCCGCCAGGCGCGCGATTTCGCCTTCGACGCCGTCAATCTGCGCCAGCGTCTCGGTCACTGCGGGATAATTGTCATCATAGCGTTGCTGCAAATCTGCCAGCTCTCGTTTCAATTCACCGCGCAGGTGCTGCAATTCCTGAACCGCAGTGTTTGTCTGGACATCCTTGAGCTGCATCGCCGGGGTGCCCGCCACCGCCCGCCATCTTTGTTCCGCCTCTATCCGGGCGGCCTTGGCAGCAGTGTAAGTCTCATTGACCTGGGCCAGGTTTGACGCGGTGATCGTTGGGGCAGAGGTGCTGCTGCCGAAAAAAGTGGCGGTGCTTTCGCTGTTCTGGCGGATGATGCCCGTGCGTTTGGCATAGGCATTTGCCTCCAGCTCGGCTTGTTCGAGCTTTTGCCGGACGTCGGAAATCTGATCCTGCAAATAGTCCTGCGCATAGCGGTTGACTTCGATATTGCGCCGCATTTCCTCCAGGACGAATTCGTCAGCATAGGCATTGGCGACCTTTGCCGCCATGACAGGGTCGCTGGATTCGAAACTGATCGGCACGATGCGATTGTCGATCGGGACATCCGCTTCGACGTTGGCCTGCAGCATGTGAATGGCCATGTCCCGGCGCTTGACTCGCCGCGCCTCAGCATCCTGCGGCGAGACGTCGCTTTCGGTCGTGTCCGCATCCAGAAAGTTCGGATCATCTGCCAGAGTGAGCCGGTCAGCGACGCGTGCGGCCAGTTTCTTGCTTTCGATCACCGTGCCCTGCGTCAGCATGAACCGCGTTATTTCGTTGGACGCAATGCCCGGTTCGATATCCTGCCCCTGGACGATGTTGTTACCATAGGGATCGATCCTGACGGTCGCCGCGGCGCGATACATCGGGGTCATCAGCAAGGTGATGACCAGGCTGGCCAGCATGACCAGCCCGATCGTGGCCAGGATCAGGTGCCGCTGGCGGAAAATCGCGCCGCGCAGGAAGGTGGTGTTGACCATCCCGCCGCCTGGGTTCTGGCCATACCGCCCTTCAGGCAAATAACGGTCAATCCAGTGCTGGGCCGCTTGCGGATTGCCGGGTTCGACATATTGATTCATGACCCCGGACAACGTCAGAAATTCACATTGTTGAAGATGGCCAGCGCCGGAAGCGCCCGCAGGAAATCCTGCCAGAATTGCGACAGGCCGGATATGCCGACAACCACGCGATCGCCCGGCTGGATCACCGGATCTATCATCGTGCCTTCGCGCACGGCGGCGTAATCGAACAGGGCAACCGAAAGGCCCTGCTCATTCTCCCGGAACACGGCAACTTCGCGCAATTTGGCGACGCGATTGGGCCCGCTAGCCAGCGCGATGGCCGCGGAAAGCCTGGAGCCGGGCTGGAAATTGTAGACTCCAGGCTTCTCGACTCCGCCTTCTACCGTGACCAGATGCGATCCGAAATCGAGCACATTGATGCTGACCTGCGGTCGCTTGAGCCCCGAAACGTCAAGCTGCTGCGTGATCAGGGCGCTCAGCTCCTCGGTCGTTAGCCCAGCTGCCTGCACGGTTCCGATCAAGGGAAGCGCGATGGATCCATCAGCCCCGATGGGCAGGCTCTTTACCGAAAGGTCCGGCTCGCGAAACACGGTAACCGAAACCTGATCGGCTGGACGCAGGACGTAATGCGGGGATTGCCGGGTCTCGAAATCGGATTGGCCCAGTGCAGCTACCGGCGTGGCATTGACTGAGCCGATCTGCGGCGCGGTTGTGCCGCACGCGGAAGCAGTGATGGTGAGCGCTAGGGCAAGCGCTCTGCGTTTCCAGCGGAATGCTTGCAAATCCTTCACCCGATTGCCCTTTGCGATCCGCGCTTTGACTAGGCGTTTGCCCGTAGTCGCGCAACACAACCGGTGGACCAGACTGTGGGCAAGCTGGACAATTAAATCGCGTTAATCGATCAGTTGCCAATGCAGGATGGCGACGTACGAATTTCGGAGCGGCGGTGATGTTTGGCCTTCCCAGCGTGCCGAGCCTGGCAGCCTGTTTGCTCTACGTCTTTGTCGCTTTGTCGGCCTGGCAGGCGGCGGGCGCAGCAAGTCAGGCCAATGCGGGTGGCCAATCGGCCCGCATGTGGCTGGCATTGGCTGCGCTGTTCCTGCTCTTACTCCTGAGCCGGTTTTTCCAGCTGGAAGAGCTTGTTCGTGACCTGCTGCGCGATTGGCTGCGGGCGGGGAGGGGGTACGAAACGCGCCATCAGTGGCAGGTGCCGCTGGCAGCATGTGCACTGATGGCGTTCGCCCTGTCCGCCAGCTGGGTCTTTCGCGCGGCGCGTGGGCGAACCACGTACAGGGGCGCACCATGGGTGTTGGCGGGAAAGTTGGCGATTCTTGCCATGATCGCGCTGGTGGCGCTTCGCCTGATTTCATTCCACGCTATCGATGCCTTGCTCTATGGCGGGCCTCACCTCAATTGGGTGATCGATATCGGTGCAAGTATGTTGGCTGGCACTGCTGCCTGGCGTT
>JBNLDR010000051.1:0-16804 GCA_050304495.1 Altererythrobacter sp. | reverse complement strand
CTCGAGCGTTTCGATCAAATCGCTGTTCCAGATAAGCGAGCGATCGGAAACGTGGACGTCCTTCATCCGATCGTATGCTTTGGCCAGCTTTACCTTGCCTTCGGCCATCAGCTCATCGGTGCGGAAAACGGCAGCGTGGGCCTGCATTGTCTGCTGCATCTCGACGCGCACATCAGCGGTGGGCGAGCCGCCCTTGGCACCGCGGAAGTGATCGAGCCTGCCCAATGCAAAATCGGCGCTGTCAGCTGGCAGTTCATCGTGTGCCGTGCCTGGCTTGATCAGCTCCTTCATCCGCAGGCCGGCGGCCCGTCCGAATACGACAAGGTCGGTAAGCGAATTCGAGCCGAGGCGGTTGGCACCATGGACCGAGACGCAAGCTGCCTCGCCTACTGCGAACAGGCCCTGCACAGTCGCGTCAGGGCTTTCAGCTGTCGGATTGAGCACTTCACCGTGATAATTGGTGGGAATACCGCCCATATTATAGTGCACCGTGGGGCACACGGGCAGGGGCTGGCGGGTCAGGTCGACACCGGCAAAGATCTTGCCGCTTTCGGTAATGCCGGGCAGGCGTTGCGCCAGCAGTTTGGGATCGATGTGATCGAGGTGCAGGAAAATGTGGTCCTTATTGGCACCAACACCGCGCCCTTCGCGCATTTCCAGCGCCATGGAGCGTGAGACCACATCGCGCGATGCGAGGTCCTTCGCGCTGGGGGCATAGCGTTCCATGAAGCGCTCGCCCTCCGAGTTGGTGAGATATCCGCCTTCGCCGCGCGCACCTTCGGTAATCAGCACACCCGCGCCGTAAATGCCGGTCGGGTGGAACTGGACGAATTCCATGTCCTGCAACGGCAGTCCCGCGCGCAACACCATGCCGCCGCCGTCACCGGTGCAGGTATGCGCGCTCGTGCAGGTGAAGAACGCGCGGCCATAGCCGCCCGTCGCCAGCACGACGGCATGGCTGCGGAAGCGGTGGATCGTCCCGTCGTCGAGGCACATCGCGATCACGCCGACGCATTTGCCGTCTTTCATGATCAGATCGATGGCGAAATACTCGATGAAGAAATCGGCGTCGTATTTCAGGCTCTGCTGATAGAGCGTGTGCAACATGGCGTGGCCGGTACGATCTGCTGCGGCACAAGTCCGCTGGACCGGCGGGCCTTCTCCCATGTTCTGCATATGCCCGCCGAAGGGGCGCTGATAGATCGTGCCATCATCATTGCGGCTGAACGGCATGCCCGCGTGCTCTAGTTCGAGGATCGCCTGCGGCGCCTCACGCACGAGATATTCGATAGCGTCCTGGTCACCCAGCCAATCCGACCCCTTGACTGTGTCATACATGTGCCAGGTCCAGTGATCGGGCGTATTGTTGCACAGCGATCCGGCGATACCGCCCTGCGCCGCCACGGTGTGGCTGCGGGTGGGGAACACCTTGGAAATATTGGCGGTGCGCAGGCCAGCCTCGGCCGCGCCCATGGTTGCGCGCAGGCCCGAACCACCAGCGCCCACCACGACCACGTCATAGGTGTGATCGATGATCTTGTATGCAGATGTGTCAACCATTACGCAGCACCTCCGCCCAGAGCGATCTTGAGGACACTGAGGATCGCCAGCCCTCCCCCGCCGAACACCGCCATATTGAGGAAGGACAGCACCATGAACCGGTTGAGCGGGTTGGGAATGTAATCCTCTATCAGCACCTGCAGCCCCAGACGCGCGTGCCAGAATGTGCTGACCACCAGCAGGATCATCGCCGTGGCGTTGACCGGGTGGGAAAGCCAGTTGGTCATGGCCGAATAGCTGAAATCATTCAGCATCAGCAGGCTGGTGATCAGCCAAGACACCAGCACCAGATTGCCGAGCGCGGTATAGCGCTGCACGATCCAGTGATGCGCGCCTTCATGCGCCGATCCATGCCCGCGTACCTGGCCGATCGAGGTTCCGTTACCCATTATTCTTTTCCCTCAGCGATATAGGATCAGGGCCCAGAAGCCCGCGGTGAGAAGCACGCCGATCAGCGGCGAGGCGACCGACCATCTGCGATTGGTATCGAGTTCGAACCCGGCACCGATGTCCATCACCAGGTGGCGAATCCCGCTCATAAGGTGACTGAACAGCGCCCAGCTGAGGCCGATCATCACGATATAGCCGAACGGCGTTGTGGCGAGGAAGGTGAACTTCTCATAAGAATCGGGCCCGCCCGCCAGCGCGAACAGCCAGCACACCAGTGTGCCCAGCCCGACCAGCGCCAAGCCGTCTCCGGTGACACGGTGAAGGATCGAGGCCAGCATATGCGGCCCCCACTTCCAGATCTGCAGGTGCGGTGAAATCGGTCTGTCGGCCATTGATTGCTTCCGGTTGCCTTTGTTCGACCTCCCCTTAGCGCGCTGACAGCGCTGCGCAAGGCAGTGATCCTCGACTCTACATGCAAAGTTTCGTGCTGAGAGGGGATTAAACCTCAATGCGCACCTGCAGGCACCAGTCCAGGATGCAGGGCGATATCACGACGGTCCGAGTCGCCATTCCACGATAAATCGCCCGGATCATCACATTTTTTTCACTGAATACCCCAGATAGCATGACTGGCGCGGAGATTGACGCCAACGGAGCCCGCTATGTTCACCAGAATCGCAACAATCGTTTCTCTCATTCTCGCTGGTTGCGTGGCAGTGCCTGCCGCACACGCGAAGCCGCCGAAGGATCGGCAAGCTTTTCTGGCCGCGTGCGAGGATTGGGATGAGTGGGATAAGCCCGCCCCGCCTTTCAAGGTCTATGGCGATACCTATTACGTGGGAACCTGCGGTATCAGCGTGATCCTGATAACCGGCGACAAGGGCCATGTGCTGATCGACAGCGGCACCCAGGCAGGTGCTGGAATTGTGCTCGGCAATATCCGAAAGCTGGGCTTTGACCCGCGCGATGTCAGATATTTACTGCACAGCCACGAACATTTCGACCATGTTGGCGGATTGGCGATGCTGAGCGCAGCAACGGGGGCATGGGTCGTGCCGTCCGAAGCGGCTGGAAAAGTGCTGAAGAGCGGCATTGCCGATCCGGACGATCCGCAGGCGGCCCTGTTGCCCACAATGGCACCGGTAGAAGTGTACCAGACCATCTCCGATGGCGGCACGATCCAGCTGGGGGACATCCTCCTCACCGCGATTGCGACACCGGGGCATACCCCCGGCGCACTGACATGGACGTGGAACAGCTGCGAAAAGGGCGCCTGCCATTCCATCGTATATGCTGACAGCCTTTCGCCCATCAGCGCAGAGACTTATCGCTTTAGCGACCACCCGGAATATCTCGCCAGTTACCGCGCCAGCATAGATCGCATCGCAGACCTGGATTGCGACCTGTTGTTGACCCCACATCCATCGGCCAGCAATATGTTCGGGCGGATGGCAGCAGGTTCACTTTTTGGCATGGACCAGTGCATGGACTATGCTGATCGCATATCCAATCGCTTGGATGATCGCATTGCCAAGGAAACCCCTGAAGAATGAGCAGCTGGAAGCTCACTGCATTTGGTCCGAAACCTGTCATTCGCGGAGCACTGGTTGCGCAGGAAAGTGAGCTCGACTGGGACCCTGAAATCGTGCTCACCGGATTCGAAATTGCCGATGACAAGCCCGAGGACTGGCGGCTGGATGCCTATTTCCCGCGCGAGCCCAGCACAGCTGACCGGGCGGCGATCAAGGCGCTGTTTTCAGGCAAGCCGCCGCGCCTCCGCGTCGAAAAACTTCCCGATGAAGACTGGGTAACGCTGAGCCAGGAGGGGATCGAGCCGATCCGCGCCGGGCGGTTCGAAGTGCGCACGCCCGAATATGGCGCGACTGCGGGCTGCGTGAGCTTTGCCATCCCCGCCAGCCAGGCCTTTGGCACCGGTCAACATGAAACCACCGCCGGATGTCTCGCCATGCTCGATGCGATGAAGCGCAGCGGAATGGTGGTGCGTAATCTTGCCGATATCGGCACCGGCACCGGTCTGCTTGCCTTCGCGGCGATGCATCTATGGCCCAGCGCGCTCGCCACCGCGTCGGATATCGATGCCGTCTGCGTCGAAGTGGTGGAATTCAATGCGGCGGAGAACGGAATTGCCATGGGCGCGGGCCAAGGCGAACTGACCATGGTGGTGGCCGATGGCATGGCCAATCCGCTGCTGAAAGCGCGTGGGCCATACGACCTGCTGATCGCCAATATCCTCGCCGGGCCGTTGGTGGAGCTGGCACCGGACTTTGCCCAGTCTGTCACGCCAGGGGGCAGCCTGCTGCTGGCTGGCCTACTCGAAACGCAGGAGCCGCGCGTTCGCCGCGCCTATCGCAAGGCGGGCTTTCGCCTTGCCGCGCGCATGGTGAATGGCGATTGGTCGATCCTGTGGCTGAGGAAGCGACGTTAGCGATCCAAGGCTTCTACCAGAAAATCCAGTGCCACCCGCGTAAAACCTTCCATATTGGCGATCCGGTCATCGCTGCCGGTTTCGGTGACGTGGGTCATCTCAAGACCGTCGGGCCCAACTATGCCAACGCAGCTGCGCCCAGCAGGCGCGCCGCTGGGGTGGTTTGATCCGCCCACCGAACCGCTTTCGGCAATGCCCCAATCGCTGCGGAAATTGTCGCGGATGGCGCGCGCCTGCAGCAGCGCATATTCCTCACTCGCGCCGCGCATGCCCTGATATGCGTCGCGCGGCAGATCGAACAAAACATCGCGCGCGCGGAAGGAATAGACCACCCCTCCCCCGACGAAGAAATCCAGTGCGCCCGGAACCGTGAGTAACGAGGCTGCGATCAACCCTCCCGTCGCGCCATCGGCAACCGCGATCCTTTCTCCGCGATCACGCAGGAGCGTGGCGATACGCAGGGCCTGTGGGTGGAATTCAGCGAGCATGAATTGCTATTCTTTGTCCTCGCCGTCCTTCTTTCCCTGGGTTGCGGCCAGTCCAGCGCCGAGCGCCACTCCAACTCCGATCCCAATGGCGATATTGCCTAATGCCACACCCATTCCTGCGCCGATCGCCACGCCGATAGCAATCCATTTACCGTCGAACTTGTTCATCTCATTTATCCTTCCTAGCGGTGGCGCCATTTATTGGGCCTGCGCCACAATTTCTGCCCAGCCTGCCTCGTCGATCACCTCGATGCCCAGTTCGGCGGCCTTCTTGAGCTTCGATCCCGCACCCGGTCCAGCGACCACCAGATCGGTCTTGGCTGAGACGCTGCCCGCCGCCTTGGCCCCCAGCCGCTCGGCCTGCGCCTTGGCCTCGTCACGGCTCATGGTTTCGAGCTTGCCGGTGAACACCACGGTTTTGCCCGCTACCGGGCTATCGAGCGTTTCGACCACGTAAGGCGGCGGGGAAACTTCGCTCAGCAAATCCTCCCATACCGCGACATTGTGCGGTTCGTGGAAGAAGTCCCTCAAGGATTCAACCACTGCGTCACCAACACCATCAATTGATATGAACGCCAAGTAGCGATCATCATCTGCCGGTGGATTTAGGCGTGCTCCCCCTTCTGCAAGATAATTGGCATTGAGATATTCCGCAGCCTCCTTGATCCTCGACAGCTCATGGAAATTCTTCATCAGGTCGCGCGCCGTCACCGCCCCTACGTGACGGATGCCCAGCCCGAACAGCAGCCGTGCCGCATCGGGATCACGCTTGTTTTCCACCGATGCCAACAGGTTGTCCACAGACTTCTCCTGCCAGCCCTCCAGCGCAAGGATCTGCTCGCGCCGGTCCTTCAGCCGGAAGATATCCGCCGGGCTTTCGAGCCAGCCGAGTGCAAAGAACTGGTCGATCGTCTTCTCGCCCAGCCCCTCGATATCCATCGCGCCGCGACTGACGAAATGCTTGAGCCGTTCGGTCCGCTGCGCCGGGCAGATCAGCCCGCCGGTGCAACGCACATCCACCTCGCCCTCTTCCGCCACGGCTTCGCTATCGCATTCGGGGCAATGATCGGGGAACAGGAATGGCGGACGATCTTCCTCGCGCGACAGATTTTCAACCAGTTGCGGGATCACATCACCGGCGCGTTGAATCACTACGCGGTCACCGGGGCGCACACCCAGCCGCGCGATCTCGTCACGATTGTGCAGTGTGACGTTGGTGACCGTCACCCCGCCGCCGAGCACCGGGGCGAGCCGCCCCACCGGGGTCAGCTTGCCGGTGCGGCCGACCTGGATATCGATACTCTCAAGCACGGTTTCGGCGCGTTCAGCCGGGAACTTGCGCGCAATTGCCCAGCGCGGTGCCTTGGCAACGAAACCCAGGCGCTGCTGCCAGTCGAGCCGGTCGACCTTGTAAACCACGCCATCGATATCATAGGGCAGATCCGGTCGAGCTTTGCCAATTGCAGCATAGGCAGCGAGCATTTCCTCAAGCGTTTCACATCGCCGCAAGTGCGGTGAGACCGGAAACCCCCACCGGGCAATCTGCGCGACAACCTCGGATTGAGTTTTTCCTGGCAAGTCCGAAGCCGCACCCCAGGCATAGGCCCAAAAGCGCAAATGGCGTTTTGCTGTGACATTCGCATCCTTTTGCCGCAGCGATCCGGCTGCAGCATTTCTGGGGTTGGCGAAGAGCTTTCCGCCTGCCTCATGCTGCGCAGCATTGAGCGCAGCAAAATCCTGTTTCGACATGTAAACTTCGCCGCGCACCTCGAAAATATCGGGCGCATTTCCGCGCAGCATTTTGGGGATGTCCGCAATATGCTGCACATTGGCCGTGACGTCCTCGCCCACCTGGCCATCGCCGCGCGTGGCGGCACGCACCAGCTCGCCATTCTCATACCGCAATGAGCATGACAGGCCATCGATCTTGTCTTCGGCGGTGAAGGCAATCGGCTCGTCTTCAGGCAGGTTGAGAAAGCGCTGCACCCGCGCCACCCATTCACCCACTTCCTCATCAGAGAAAGCATTGTCGAGGCTCATCATGCGAACCTCGTGCGTGACCTTGCTCAGCGGAGATGCCGCGATCGCATGGCCGACTTTGCGGGACGGCGAATCCTCGCGCACCAGATGCGGAAACGCCGCCTCCAATTCGGCATTGCGGCGCACCAGCGCGTCATAGGCCTGGTCGGAAATCTCGGGCGAATCCTCGGCATGATAGAGCTTGTCATGATGTGCGATCGCTTTCGCCAACCGCATCAGCTCATTGGCGGCTTCAGCCTCGGAGATTTGCTCGATTCCCATGGACTAAGCTATGCATGACTGAAGGCATCGCGAAAAGTGCCACGCAATCGGGTTCGCTTTCAAAGAGGGGGAAAGTGATGATCGATCGAGTAATCAAGGCCGTGGCCAGCGCATGCGTGGGGCTGTTCGCTCTGCTCTATGTGGCGCACAACATCGCCAATCTGCCGCAGGCCTATGACTTCTTCATCTACACCACCAGCCATGTCGACCAGGCGGCCTATCCGGTAACGCTGCTGCCGGTGCCGCCGAAATTCCTGATTGTCGTGGCAATGGTGCTGGTGTTTTTGCTGGAGGCTGCCGCCGGTGTGCTGGGCCTGTTCGGGGCATGGACCATGTGGGCCAATCGCAAGGCTGACGCCGCAGCATTCGAAACGTCCAAGAAATGGGCCAAGATCGGCATGGGCTGCGCCGTGCTCAATTGGTGGGGCCTGTTCCAGGGCGTGGCGGTTGCCGGATACCAATTGTGGCAAATGCCGCTGGGCCAGGGACCATTAGACGGATCGTGGATCTATGGCGGAATGGCGATGATGACGCTGATCTATATCAGCATGCGGGACGATTAGGCCTTTTCCAGCAACCTGTCCGCCTGGGCGCGCGCCTCTGGTGTTACCTCTGCGCCGGAAAGCATGCGGGCGATCTCTTCCTGCCGCCCGGCATCGTCGAGCAGCACCACGCTGGTCTTGGTAACGAGGCCTTCGGATGATTTGGCGATGAGGTAATGCGTGCGCCCGCGTGCCGCGACCTGCGGGCTGTGCGTCACCGCCAGCAATTGCCCGTCTGCCGCCAATCGCGCCAAGCGTTCACCAATCGCGCTGGCAACCGCACCGCCCACGCCGCGATCGATCTCGTCGAAGATCACGCTTGCCGCCCCGCCCTGCTCCGCCAGCGCCACTTTCAGCGCGAGGATAAAGCGCGATAGCTCGCCGCCCGACGCGATCTTGCCCAATGGAGCGAAATCCGCGCCCGGATTGGTCGCAATCAGGAATTCAACATTGTCGATCCCGTGCGGGCCCCAGCGTTCCTCCGGCAGTTTGCCGATCGATGTGAGGAAGCTGGCTGCATCAAGCTTGAGCGGGGCCAATTCCGCCGCCACCGCCTTGTCCAGCCGCTTGGCACCCGCCAGCCGCGCCTCATGCGCCGCCTGCGCCAGTTTGCGATAGCGTTCGCCAGCATCGCGCGCCGCGCTTTCCAGCGCATCCAGTTCCGCCTCGCCGCCCTCGATCGCATCGAGTGCCCCGCGCATTTCGCGCATCTTGTGCGGCAGCTCATCCACCTCGCAGCGATGCTTGCGGGCAATGGCGCGCAATTCGAACAGCCGCGTTTCGGCGGCATCGAGCGCGGCGGGATCGTGCACCAATGCCTCGGCGGCGGCGCGCAATTTGTCCTCCGCCTCGCCCGTTTCAACCAGCGCCCGGTCGAGCGCGGCCAGCGCCTCTGCCAGCAGGGGATGTTCCGCCGCGATCCGGTCAAGCCGCCGCGCGGCAACCCGCAGCGCAGCCAGCGGCGAATCCGAACCTTCCCACACCTGCCGCAAGTCCTCGAGGTCGCCCGACAGCTTCTCGCCCTTCTGCATGCTCGCGCGGGTCTCGGCCAGCCGCGCTTCCTCGCCCGCCTGCGGCTCAAGCTCTGTCAATTCGGCCAGATGGGCGAGCAGCAAATCCTGGTCCGCCTTGGCCTGTTCAACGGAGGCGCGTGCCTCTGCCAGCCGGTCTTCCGCCGCGCGCCACACTTGCCACGCCTTCGCCAGCGCCTCGCTATCGGTTCCGGCATAGCGATCGAGCAGGATGCGGTGGCCGCGCGGATTGACGAGGCCGCGATCATCATGCTGGCCATGCAGTTCGACCAGGGTTTCCGACAGGGCGCGCAGCATCTCGCGCAGCAGGGCCACGCTCACCGGCTGGTCATTAATAAAGGCCTTGCTGCCGCCATCGGCCTTCACCTGGCGCCGGATCATCAGCGGCTCGCCCGGTTCGATCTCGATATCGGCATCGTCCAACGCTCCGGCCACGGCAGGCGGTAATTGGGCAAATTCGAAGCTCGCGACAACGCTGGCCTTGTCCTCGCCCGCGCGCACCAGAGCGGTTTCTGCCCGATCGCCCAGCACCAGCCCCAGTGCATCGAGCAGGATCGACTTGCCCGCGCCTGTCTCGCCTGTCAGCACACCCAGCCCGCGCCCGAAATCCAGGTCGAGCGTATCGATCAGCACGATATTGCGGATGGACAGGCGGGTGAGCATTGCGCCCTAAATATAGCGCCTCACCCGCCCGCGTCACCATTTCCGCTATAGCAATCTGTGCATCACCATCACGGCGCCGGTGCAGGCCAGTCCGCCTCCGGCTCTCCCCTTGTCTTCCACAGCGAGTAGAACACGCCCGCAGCGATCAGGGCAGCGGTCACCCCCAGGCTGATCCAGGCCGGGAATTTCGCGCCGTTCAGGAGGAAGTCCGCAACGAAGATCTTCGACCCGATGAACACCAGCACCGCCGCCAGCGCGTATTTCAGATAGTGGAAGCGGTGAACCATCGCCGCCAGCGCGAAATAGAGCGCACGCAGGCCAAGGATGGCGAAGATATTGCTGGTATAGACGATGAAGGTGTCGGTCGTGATCGCGAAGATCGCGGGCACGCTGTCCACCGCAAACACCAGATCCGCCAGATTGATGACGACCAGCGCCAGGAACAGCGGGGTCGCCGCGCGCACTAGCTTGCCGGTCTTCTCATCACGCACCTTCACGAAGAAATGCTGGCCGTGCAAATCCGGCGTCACCCGCATGTGGCGGCTGATCCACTTCACCGCCGGATTATTGCCGACATCCATCGGCTCATCGCCAGCAAAGAACATCTTGATGCCGGTCACCACCAGGAAGGCGGCGAACAGGTAAAGCACCCAATAAGCTTCTGCCAACAGCGCCGCACCGCCCGCAATCATCAGACCGCGCAGCACAATCACCGCCATGATTCCCCACAGCAGCGCCCGGTACTGGTATTTCGCGGGGATCGCGAAATAGGTGAAGATCAGGCTGATCACGAAGACATTGTCGATCGACAGTGCCTTTTCGATGAAGAAGCCGGTGTAATATTCCATGCCGGCGGCCTCACCGCGCGCGATCCAGACCCAGGCGCCAAACAGCATGGCGACACTGATGTAGAAGACAGAGAGCTTGAGGCTTTCGGCGATCCCCATCTCTCGATCTTCCTTGTGCAGCACGCCAAGGTCGAACGCGGTCAGGATAATCACGATCGCGAGGAAGGCGGCCCAGAACCACACGGGGGTTCCAAGCCAGTCGGCTACAAGAAATTCCATCATGTCGCGGGCACCTCAGCTTCTTTGGGCAAGGTTCGCTTGAGCAGGAGATACCCACCCGCAGCGGCCACACTCGATCCGGCCAAAACGCCCAGCTTGACCGCATCGACCATTGCCGGATCGGCAAAGGCCAGGCCGCCGATGAACAGGCTCATGGTGAAGCCGATCGCCGCCAGCAGCGAAAGCGCGTGCAATCTGCGCCAGTTGACCTCTCTTGGCAGGCTCGCCAGCCCGCTCTTTACCGCCAGCCAGGCAAAGCCGAATATGCCCACTTGCTTGCCCAGCAGCAGGCCCAGCGCAATGCCAAGGGGAAGCGGATCGAGCAATGCGGCCGGTTCAATCCCGGTCAGCGAAACGCCCGCATTGGCAAACCCGAACACCGGGATAACAAGGAATGCCACCCAGGGGTGCAGCGCATGTTCCATCCGTTCGAGCGGACGCTCGTCGCCGCGCGTAGTCATTGGCACGCACATCGCCGCCGCAACACCCGCCAGCGTGGCATGGACGCCTGACTTGAGCACGAACACCCACAACAGGATCGTCAGCAGGACATAGGGGATGCTGGAGGCCACCTTGAAGCGCCCGATCATGCTCAGCAGCAGCAGCGCCGCCGCGGCATAGCCGATCATGGCCATGTTGAGCTCGCCCGAATAGAACAGCGCGATGATGGCGATGGCGCCGATATCGTCGATCACCGCAATGCCCAGCAACAGCGCCTTGAGCGCCACCGGCACGCGCTTGCCCAGCAAGGCGAGGATACCCAGCGCAAAGGCGATATCGGTGGCAGCCGGGATCGCCCAGCCTGCCAGATTTGCCGGTTGCCCCGTGTTAAAGGCAACAAAGACCAGTGCCGGCAGCAACATGCCGCCAATCGCCGCGATAACGGGCAGAGAAGCCTTGTCCCAACTCGACAATTCCCCGCCGATCACCTCGCGCTTCACTTCGAGCCCGACCAGGAAGAAAAACACCGCCATCAAGCCATCGTTGATCCACAGCAATAGCGGCTTGGCGATGGAGAAATCCCCTACGCCAAGAAACACGGGCATGCCCAGCAGATCGGCATAGGCGGCGGACAGCGGACTGTTCGCAACCACCAGCGCCAGCGCGGCGGCGAAGATCAGCACAATGCCGCCTGCGCTTTCCTTTTGCAGGAAATCTTGCAGCACCGGCGCCACGGTCTTCACCACCGGCTCGGCGCCCGGGATATCGGCCAGTTTTGATGGCAAAGCCATGTCAGGCCATAGCCCCGGTCAGATAGAGCCTGCTGAGCGCTTTCTTCGCGCGCAATTTCAATTCGAGCAGTCGCGCCAGATTCCTGCGATCAGGGCGCGACCGACGGCGCTCGAGCCGCAGGCGATCATCGATCCGCTGGTGGATCTGGGTCAGCCTGAACATACGGGAAGTCATCATCGTCATCTCCGGTTTCGATACAAATGTGTCGATCGGAAAGCCGATATTGCTGTGCGCTGGTTTGAGAAAAAGTGGCCAGCCAGCGCGCATCGGTTTTCCGATACGGCCGACATCACGAGCGTTATGTCAAACGCCCGCCAGAGGGGCCCGGTCCGCAGAAGGAGAAATAAGACGGATTCGATCCGGTTTCAAGGAAAACCGGAACCGAATGTCCGAATTTTAGCTTGAAGTCAGCTCGCCGTGGCGCCCGGCGCGTGGCGCTGCATCAGCTTGTAGGCCTTCTCATACCACTTGCTGCCCGGATAGTTCGCGCCGAGCACAGAGGCATATTTCTGCGCCTCTTCGGGAATGCCCAGCGCCAGGCTCGATTCGGTCAGGCGATAGAGCGCTTCCGCCGCATGGCTGGTAGTATCGAATTTCTCCACCACATTGCGGAACCGCAGCTCTGCCGCCAGCCACTTGCCCGATTTGGCATAGAGGCGTCCGATCTCCATTTCCTTGCCGGCCAAGTGATCGTTCACCAGGTCCAGCTTCAGCCGCGCATCGGCGGCATATTCGGTGGTGGGAAAGCGCCGGTTCACCTCGGTCAGCGCCGTCTTGGCCTGATCGGTGATCTTCTGGTCGCGCTGCACGTCGCTGATCTGTTCGTAATAGCTCAGCGCGATCAGGTAATAGGCATAGGGCGCGTCTTTGTTGCCCGGGTGAATCGAGAGGAAGCGCTGTGCGCTGGCAATTGCCTTGTTGTAATCCTGCGCCACGTAGTAGCTGAAAGCGCTCATCAACTGCGCGCGGCGGGCCCAGGGCGAATAGGGGTGCTGGCGTTCAACCTCATCAAACAGCGCTGCTGCAAATTTGGTATTGCCGCGATCGAGCCGACTCTTCGCCTCGTTATACAGCGTATCGACATCGCGCGCGACATAGGCGACGTCTTCATTGTCGCCCCCGCGCCCGGCGCAACCGGCAGTGATCAGGGTAGAGCTTGCCACAAGGGCAGCCAAAGCGGGCTTGAGCGTGATGCGCGAAATCGTCTTCATGGCCAGTGCCTATAACCAGCCGGTTACTGAACGCCAAGTGAAGTTACACCGGCAATCCGCAGGGAGAGATGATTGTGCGCCGGGGCGGCGGGCTGAGCGGTAAAAATGCGAGGCCCGATTTGTATTTTCCTGCCGAATTTTGTCTTGCCCTTGCCTCGCGCCCTGCCCGCGTGGCATTCTGCGCGCTTCCGGGAAAGGTGACGGGGCCAGGTGCCTCACTCCAAGGGGGAAAGCACGATGAAACAGATCCAACGCATCGCAGGCTTGGCATGCATCGCCAGCCTTATCGTCTGCTCGCCCGCATGGGCCGATACGCCAGAGCAGCTCGACGTCTTGTCGGATGCTACGACCCAGGAGGAAAGCGGCATCCTGTTTGCCCGGACCCAGGCCGCACGCGGGGAATGGCTGGAGGCGATCGGGACGCTCGAACGCGTGCTGGCGATTGCCCCAAAATCGCACGAGTCCAGGCGGCTGCAGGCGCTGTATCTGTGCACGGTGGATGACCGGCTGGGCGGCGCGGTGATCCTCTCGCAGCTCAAGAAGAAGAACTATGCCAAGGGCGCGCTGGATGAAGTCTTTGCCATGTGCAAGGAGCCCGAAGCGGCCGCTGCGGCTGAGGGAGAAAGCCAATGAGCATGATCGCGCTTCCCACCCCCCGCTTCACCCGTGCCGCGCTGCTGATGGGCACCGCCGCGACGCTCGCCATGGCTACCCCGCTGCAGGCGCAGGAGCGGGTCGAGGTCGGCATCGCGGCACAAACCGCGGGTGAGGTCATTTTCAGCGAAACCGCCAAGGCCAAGGCGCGCAAGATCGCGCGCAAGGAGCGGCTCGCCTGGGGCAATGTCGTCACCACCAAGAAGAAGAGCCAGCTGCAGATCCTGCTGCTTGACCGTTCGACCCTTTCGCTCGGCGCATCGGCGCAGCTGGTGATCGATCGCTTCGTCTATGATCCGGGCAAGGAACGCAGCTTCCTCGGGCGGATCCTGAAGGGGGCATTCCGTTTCATGTCGGGCATCACCACGCCCAACTCCACCGCAAGAATCGAATCGCCCGCGGCCTCGATCGGCATTCGCGGCACGGTGGTCGATACAATTGTCGGCGAGGAGGCGATCGCGATCGCGAAGGGAGAGGCGGCGATCCCCGGCAACACCAGGCATGACAAGAAGACCGCCACCTTCGTGCTGATGCGCGGCCCCGGCGCGCGCACCGCACCCGGCGTTACCCCCGGCTTTGCCGAGGTGACGGGCGTCACCAAGACCGTGGCGCTCGATGCCGCAGGGCTGGCCACCTATGTCCCGTTCAAGGGAGCCGAACCGATCGGCCCCTTCCGCATTTCGCCCGAGGGGATGAGCGCGCTGCAGGACGAGTTGCAGCCGCGCGTGGTCAAGGCGCGCAGCAGCGGTAACGGCCTGCTCAAGGCGTTGGCGGGCGTTGCCGCCGTCACCACCGCCGCGATCCTGCTGGGCAAGGATGGCGATAGTGGCGGACCGACCGCGGGCACGGCTGGCACCCGCGATCCGAACGGCGCGCCCACCGCGGGCACGCCCAACTATCCGCCGCCCAGCAGCGCCCCGCCCCCGCCAGGCCCCAACGGGTAACAATTTCCTACTCGCAGGTTTTGTGCTCCACACTCTTCCATGACCAGGAAGAGCGATCCGCGTACCACCCGCCTGCCCGTACCGGCGGGCGAGCTCCCCGCATTCACCCCCGTCCCGCGCCAATGCCAACGCCATGACGGCTGGACGGAGGAGCGCCAGCGGCGCTTCATAGAGGCGCTGGCCGATACCGGCAGCGTCAACGCCGCGTGCAAGGCGGTCGATATGAGCACGGTGGGCGCCTATTACCTGCGCCGCCAGCCCGGTGCGGAGAGTTTCCGCAAGGCGTGGGAAGCCGCGCTCCAGCTCGGCATCGCCCGGATCGAGGACGTGGCGATGGACCGCGCGCTCAATGGCGTGGACATGCCGGTCTATTCCTATGGCAAGCTGGTGGGGTTCCGCACCACCTATAATGACCGGCTGCTGATGTTCATGCTGCGCAACCGCGCGCCCGATCGCTTTGCCGATGGCAAGGCCAGGGGCCTGAACGCGATGGACCTCACCCGGCTGGAGCAGGAGAAGAAGAAATGGCGCAGGGAGTGGGAGCTGGAACAGCGCGCCGCGCGCGGCAATGTCTCGGTGGCCGAGGTGCGCGCGAGCATCGACCGCAAGGTTGAGGAAATCCGGCAGCGGGTCGAGGCCGAAAGACAGCGCGAATGGGACGCGCTGAGCGACGAGACCAGGGCGGCGTGGAAGCGATTCGAGGCGCTCAAGGCGCGGGATCTCAACTCACAGACGGTTCTGGAAAGCGCTGACCGGTCCGCGACCAGCGGACCGCAAGCCCGACCGGGCGTCCGCAGCGTTAGCGAGGATATCGCGCCCGCGGAGGCGGGTGCGGAAATCAAAGACTCACCAAAGGTGAGAAAGCTCAAGGATGAGGGGTGGGAGAACTAAAAGTCGAAACCGCCATGCCCGACTATTTCAGCAACTGGGCCGGTTTCGGACTGTCCGCTTTCAGTGCGGCAACGGTCGCAAGCCGTCATTCAGACAACGACCCCGCAAGGGACATGGGGCCCCACTCGGCCTTAGGAACTCGGACGCCGGGACAAACGCACCTGGCGAGCACGAATATGCATCCGGGTGACTCGCGTTATGATCGAGGGATCAACGGGGGAGCTCAACCAGTATTGAATATAAGCTCGCCTAGGGATTTAGTCGTTCAGCCCGGAACACAGGGTCGGCAGCCTGTAGGATCTTGAGGCGGAGCTGGTGATTGTAGTCCAGCCTTTCGGCAAGAAAATCGCGGATGATTTCCGCCACCTGCGGGCTGGTGTGATTGGCCAGGTTTCCGGCCGTCCATCCCGCCGGGAAAAATATGTCGCCCGTCCTCTGGATCTCCTCCACCAATTCCAGACTCGGCAACACCATGCGGCTGGAATGATCAATTCTTAGCGGATGATGGAGATAGTTGAGCGCGGTCAACACCCAGCTTTCGTTGGCCCGGTTCGCCTCGCTGGCCAGCGAGGCGAAGAAGGCCTCTCGCACCGATGGGTCGGGCGACAATGACGGGATCAGGAATTGCAGCCTCCGCCTGTCGTCGGGGTTTTCGAGATTCTCCATTTGCGCGGCCAGCACGGCCTCAGCGCGCCTCGGTCTCTTAAGCGCGATGCTTGCGGCGAGATCGATCTTTTCGCGATCAGAGAGGCCGATGCCGGGGAAGGTCAGGTCTCCAGCCCAGATCGCCTCGATACGATCCAGCATGTTGGGGCTGAACGCAATGCTACGCAACGCGTCGAGATACAACTTGCGGGTGCTGACGGGCACAGCTTCGTCATTCAGCCGCATCCAGAGAACTTCCTCGAATGCGCTGGCATCGGTGCTGCGCATCGCCTTTGGGAGCAAATGCCAAAAGATGTAATCTGCCTGGCTCAGCATGGCGCCGAGCAACAATTCGTTGTCCTCGCTACCGATCCGCTCAATCAGGAAGCCGAAATGATGCCGCGGGCCAACCTCAGGATGCCCTTCCAGCATCTGTTCGTAGAGGTTGATAAGTTGTGCTCCCTTCTGGAGCTCGCTGAGCTCATCCCAGCGCGCCGCCACCTGCTCGGGGTTCACCGGGAAGAGACCGTAGCCGCGCCCGTCGGCGTTGTAGAACCAGTTGCCATCGGGAATCTCGGTGCGCGCGCCGCTCATCTCGATCGTGGCGGTCTGCTCGCCAAACAGAGTAATGCTTTGCGGCCATACCCTGTCCTCGCCGGCAGGATCCACCTGCACCAGTTCGCCCGCTTCCCGCACCACTGTCGGGCGGCCAGGCGTCGTCACCCACACCCTGCTCCA
>JBNLDR010000050.1:0-17128 GCA_050304495.1 Altererythrobacter sp. | reverse complement strand
CGATATGATGCGGCGAAAGCCGAATTGGCGAAGGCGCTCGATAAGCACCAGAAGTGGCTCGACGAAGTGGTTGTGCCCGGCGCGCAGGGCGAATTCCGGCTGGGGGCAGAGAAATATGCCCAGAAGATGGCCTATGCGCTGGAAACCGAGATGAGCGTCGCCGAGCTCAAGGCCCGTGCGCAGCAGGCCTATACCGAAACGCGCGCGCATATGCTGGCGGTGGCATCGAAGATTGGCGATTGCGGCGCAATCGAAGCTCGCGATGTCACAGCGCGCCAGCAGGCAGTGATCGAATGCGGGCTCGAAGCCTCTTACGAAAATCGCGCCAGCCGCGACGGGTTGGAGGACGCTGCGCGTGCTACGTTGGCGCAATCGATCGCCTTCCTGGAGGGACACAATTTCATCAGCCCGATGGAAGGGCCCGTGCAGATCATCACCATGCCCGAATTCTGGCAGGGCAATGCGGTGGCCTATCTGGACTCGCCGCCGCCGCTTCAGCGCGATCTCCCCGCCTATTACGCGGTTTCGCCGATCCCCAAGGATTGGAGCGACGAACAGGCGGAAAGTTTCCTCAAGGAATACAACCTTTCGATGCTGCACCTGCTTTCGATCCACGAGGGCGTTCCTGGCCATGCGTTGCAGCTGGAACATTCGAACAAGCATCCCAGCTTGCTGCGCGCGGTGCTGGGTAGCGGACCGTTCGTCGAAGGGTGGGCGGTCTATTCGGAGAAGCTGATGGCCGATGAAGGCTACCTCGGCGGAATGGACACCGTAGAGGGGCGTTATTTTCTGCTCAACGGTCTAAAGTTCCGTCTGCGCGCAGTCATCAACACGCTGCTCGATATTGGCATCCACACCGAAGAAATGACCCGCGACGAGGCGATGGAGCTGATGATGCAGGGCGGCTTCCAGCAGGAACGCGAGGCGGCGGGAAAATGGGTCCGCGCCAACCTCGGTTCGATCCAGCTGCTAAGCTATTTCACCGGCTATGCAGAGCACGTCGCACTGCGTGAGGAGGCCGAAAAGCGCTGGGGCACCGACTTCGACAAGCGCGTCTATCACGACAAGCTGCTGAGTTTTGGTTCACCACCTGCGAAATATGTCCGGCAGCTGATGTTCGACCTGCCGGTGGAATAGGCTTACCGGTTCCCCAGATCGCCCTTGCCGACCGTGCCGCTGGCCATCTCGAGCATCTTGTCGAGGCTGGCCCTGGCCCTCAGGCGCAGGCCTTCCTCGATCTCGACGCGCGGCTCCAGATCGCGCAGCGCGGCATAGAGCTTCTCCATCGTGTTGAGCGCCATATAGGGGCAGATATTGCAGCTGCAGTTGCCGTCCGCCCCCGGCGCGCCGATGAAGTTCTTTTCCGGCAACGCCTTTTCCATCTGGTGGATGATGTGCGGCTCGGTCGCGACGATCAGCGTGTCGCCTTCGAACTCCTTCGCGAAATTAAGGATACCGCTGGTCGATCCGACAAAATCGGCATGATCGATGATCGAGGGCGGGCATTCGGGATGCGCCGCCACCGGTGCACCAGGGTGCTGCGCCTTGAGCTTCATCAACTCGGTCTCGCTAAAGGCCTCGTGCACGATGCACACGCCCGGCCACAGCAGCATTTCGCGGTTGAACTTGCGGCTGAGATAGCCGCCCAAATGCCGGTCCGGCCCGAAGATGATCTTCTGTTCGGGCGGAATTTGCGCGAGGATCGTTTCCGCGCTGGAGGAAGTGACGATGATGTCTGACAGCGCCTTCACCTCGGTCGAGCAATTGATATAGGTGAGGGCGATGTGATCGGGATGCGCCTCGCGAAAAGCTTTGAACTTATCCGGCGGGCAGCTGTCTTCCAGGCTGCAGCCAGCGTCCATATCGGGCAGCACCACGATCTTCTCCGGGCTCAGAATCTTGGCAGTATCGGCCATGAACTTGACCCCGCAAAAGGCGATCACATCGGCATCGGTGGCGGCGGCCTTGCGGCTTAGCTCGAGCGAATCCCCCACATAATCGGCAATGTCCTGGATATCGGGCGTCTGGTAATAATGCGCCAGGATCACGGCGTTGCGTTCCTTGCGCAGCCGGTCAATCTCGGCCAGCAAATCTGCGCCAGTGGGGATTTTGCTCTCTACGCTCATCAAACATTCCAGTCAGTTGCAATTGGCCCCCATATAGGCAGCCAGCGGCAATTTGCGAGCGTGTTTAGAGCGGTTACATGCTGAAACCGGGCGGCAAGAACGCTTCGATCGGGCGTTCGGCACCGGGGGTCCCCGCCAGCAATTGTTGGGTCAGCGAAATGCCAAACGGGCTATAGGCGATCAGGTCGGCCACGATTTGCGCCACCAGAACGCAGCCAACGCCCCACAGCCATGCCGGGTGAATTTTCCCATCGCGGCGATAATCCGCGATCATGCCGATGAGAGGGAAGATCAGCGTCGCCGCTATAGTGACGCGCCATGCATGCGGGATCATCAGCGGGAGCGGCAATAGTCTGCCGAAACCCGGCCCGGTCAGGATCGCCATGGCGCAAACCATCAAACGCCGGTGCCAGCCCGAATAGCGCCGTGCACGCAGCGAAGCGAAAGCAAGCCCGCCAAACACCAGCAATTGCAGCGAATTGCTGATCAGGAATTCATTCTGGTCAAAGAAGGATGGCCCGCCATTGCGGCGCATCGATGTGGCCATGATGACAAAGCCCATCACCACCATCAATGGAATCCAGACATAGGCAAGCTGGCCCAGCCGCTTGTGCATGGCGATATTGCCACCCGCGATGAAGCTGTTCTGGGCGAGGAAAATCGTCACCCAGCCGAAGAACACCAGGCCGTGCACGTGGTATTGCCATGGCACTGCAAAGGTCGATCGGCCCAGCGCCAGGTTCAGTGCAAAACCTGCCACGATGATGGCCGACATGACCCATGCCAGTGTCAGGAAAAAGCGCCGCTCAGGATCGGCATGCGTTTTGTATGCGGTTGCCATGACTTGAATACCCCTCGTTCCCGGCATTCTGATAAAGCATTTTCGCCAGTCGGAAAAGCGAATGCCACAAGGGGAAGTGCCGCGTTTTGACTAGTTGCGGTCGACGAACAGCAACCACTGATCGTCAGAAGTTGCCACAAGCCCCCGTTTCTCCAGGTCGAGCAGGTGTGCCATCACGCTCATTTCGGCCGCCTTGTGCAGGCGCGGGTCAAGGCCCTTGTACATCTGCGGAATGAACTCTTCGATCTTCATCACGCTTTCGCCCAGCAGTCGCAGGATCTGGTTCTCACGTTGCCTGCGGTGGCCGATCATGCCGCGCACCAATTGTCGCGGCTTCTCGATCGGATCGCCATGGGCGGAATAATAGATCCGGTCCTCGCGCGCCTGCAGCCGCTCCAGGCTCTTCATATATTGTCCCATATCGCCATCGGGCGGGATCACCACGCTGGTTGACCAGCCCATCACATGATCACCCGTGAATAGGGCGCCGCTTTCTTCCAGCGCGAAGCAGAGGTGGTTGGATGTGTGGCCAGGGGTGTGAATGGCGCGCAGGGTCCAGCCTTCGCCCGCCATCGCCTCGCCATCTTCCAGCACGCGATCGGGTGCATAGTCTGGATCGAAAGCCTCGTCAGAGCGGGGCAGGTCGCTGGTGACTACCAGCGGGGCGCAGCCGACGATCGGAGCGCCGGTCTGTTCGCTGAGCGGCGCGGCGGCAGGCGAATGGTCGCGGTGGGTATGCGTGCACATGATCGCGACCAGCTTTGCGTGGCCGATTGCCGCAAGGATTGCGGCGATATGTGCTTCGTCTGCCGGGCCCGGGTCGATCACCGCCACGTCATTATCTGCGCCCACTACATAGGTTTGCGTGCCGGTATAGGTGTAGGGCGAGGGATTGGGCGCGAGCACACGCCGCACCAGCGGTTCGCATTGCTCCGCGCGGCCAGTCGGCCAGGGTTCGGGGGGCATAGCCATGACTTGCATATGGAGATGAAGCTGGCAGAAGTCACGTCAAGGGAGAGAAAATCCATGCCCGATATGATCCTGGTCCTTGATGAAGGAACCACTTCTACCCGCGCCATGCTGTTCGGCGCGGATGGCAGCTTGCGGGGCATGGCGCAGCAGGAGTTGACCCAACATTATCCGCGCTCAGGCTGGGTCGAACATGACGCGGCTGAAATCTGGGACAAGACGCTCGCCTGCGCGCGCGATGCCGTCGCCCAGGCAGGCGGGGCTGACCGGATCGCGGCAATCGGCATCACCAACCAGCGCGAAACGACCGTGGTCTGGGACCGCGCCAGCGGCGAGCCGGTATACCGCGCCATCGTCTGGCAGGACCGGCGTACCGCCGAATACTGCGAGACTCTGCGAGGCGGCAACCATGAAGCGATGGTCGCCGACAAGACCGGACTGCTGCTCGACCCCTATTTCTCCGGCACCAAGATCGCCTGGCTGCTGGACAACGTGCCGGGCGCGCGCGCGCGGGCCGAGCGCGGCGAGCTGGCCTTCGGCACCATCGAAAGCTGGCTGGTGTGGAAATTGACCGGGGGCAATCACGTCTCCGATGCCAGCAATGCCAGCCGCACCTTGCTGATGGAGCTGGGCGGGGCTGGCTTTGACGAAGGGCTGTGTGATCTGTTGGGCGTGCCGCATGCGGCACTGCCGCGAGTGGTGGACAATGCGGGAAATTTCGGGCTGGCGCGCGAAGAATTGCTGGGCAGGTCGATCCCGATCACCGGGCTGGTGGGAGACCAGCAATCGGCCACGATAGGGCAGGCCTGCCTCGATCCCGGCGAGACCAAGGCGACCTATGGCACCGGCGCCTTTGTGCTGACCAATATGGGCGGCGAAATTCCCTCTTCGGACAATCGGCTGCTGGGCACGGTATTGTACCAGCTGGGCGGCGCGCGAACCTACGCCATCGAAGGTTCGGTCTTCGTCGCCGGAAGCCTCGTCCAGTGGTTGCGCGATTCGCTGGGCATCGTCGACGTCGCAGCACAAACCGAAGAGCTGGCGCGATCGATCGAGGATACGGGCGGGGTCTTCATCGTCCCGGCATTGTCGGGCCTGGGAGCCCCACATTGGCGGGCTGAGGCGCGCGGGGTTATCACCGGGCTCAGCTTTTCAAGCGGCAAGGCCGAACTGGCGCGCGCTGCGCTGGAGGCTATGGCGCACCAGACGCATGAGCTTGCCGCGGCCTATGCCGCCGATGGCGCACCGTGGGAAAGCCTCAAGATCGATGGCGGGATGAGCGCCAATGACTGGATGGCGCAGGATCTCGCCAATATTCTCGACTTGCCGGTCGAACGGCCCGAATTTGTCGAAACCACGGCGCTGGGCGCAGCCATGCTGGCGGCCCTGGGCGCAGGACTCTATCCCGATCTCGAATCCGCGGCTGGAAAGATGCGCGGGGAGCTAAGCCGGTTTGAGCCGAAGATGGCGGATTCTGTGCGGCAGGAGCGGCTGGCTGGCTGGCGCAAAGCGCTGGCCGCGTCTTAACGCAGCCTTTGGCCGGATTGCTGTGTCTCGCGCTCTATCATGGCGCGGCCGATCCGTTCGTGCAGAGCCCGAACTGACGGGCTTGCGTCAAAGCCATCGCGCCAGGCGCGGTCGAGCCGGGCGATGCGGCGATGTAGCCGCACCGTGTCATCGATCAGGTCGCAAGTTGCCGGTTCAAGAAGTTCCATCGCGGCCGGATCGGGCACGCGGTCTTGCGGCAATTGGCTGTGCTTGCGCAGCTGGTTTTCGGTCAACTCGCCAGAGAAGAAAGCGCGTTGGTTGAGCAGCCAGGCCAGCACATGCATCATCCGCGTGGTCGCCTTCAGGCCCTCGCTGGACAAGGCCAGCCGCAGATCGCTTCCGGCAGTTTGTGGCATTTCGCCTACGCCCAGCGCAAAGACTGCCCGCACTTCATCCGCCAGGACGAGCGCTTCTGTATAGAGCGATTCGATAATCGGTCGCGAAAGATTGCTGGTCCTGTTCATTGCCACACTGGGCTAAGCGCTGATTTCCAACTGCGCCAGCTTGGCAACCATGTTTTCACGCGCTCAACTGGACCCTGTCCCATAGCGGCACGGAATTCGCGCCATGCTGGACCGAAATCAGGCGATAATGTCCGGCAGCAGGTAATCTTCGATCATCGCGATCTGGTCTTTGAGCTTCAATTTGCGCTTCTTGAGCCGCGCAATCTGGAGCTGGTCGATGAATCCGCTTTGCTGTCCGGCTTCGGTCAGCGCCGTGATCGCAGCATCAAGATCGCGATGGTCTGTCCGCAGCAATTCCAGCCTTTTCCGCAACTCCTGTTCGTTCACTAAAGGCTTCCCCGATCTGCGATGTGTCGCGCGTCAATACCTGCGCATCGATTCATGAGCTATAGACCTTTTCAAGATAGGCATGTTGTGGTTTGATGACAATTCGCGGCTCGCCCGCGTTGGACGAGTCGCTCCCCGGGGTAACCCCTTAGACAGGAGAGCCAGATGGAATCGTCCCACGTCCAAGCGCTACAAACCAAACATGCCGGTCTCGAGGCGAAGCTTCGACAGGAAATGTCACGGCCAGCGCCAGACACTGCGATGGTTCAGGAGCTTAAGCGACGCAAGCTGCGGATAAAGGAAGAGCTGGAACACGCCTGACCGAAAGCACTCGCTTTCCCAATTCGCGCGTCATGCTATAGGCGGTTGATCCATGACCGCTACCGCATCCGCACGCCAGATACTTACCAGCCTGCACGAAGTGATGGCTTCGCGCCTGCATGCGCAGGCCAAACTCGATCAGGTTGTGGAGATCGTCGGCCAATGCCTGGATAGCGAGGTATGCTCGATCTACCTGTTGCGCGAAGGCATGCTGGAGCTGTTCGCCACGCGCGGCCTTAATCAGAGCGCGGTCCACGTTACCAAGATGGCGATTGGCGAAGGGCTGACCGGCACGATCGCCGCAAATGTTGAAACGCTGAACCTGGCGGAAGCCAAGGCGCACCCTGACTTCCTTTATCGCCCTGAAACGGGTGAGGAAAAATTCCATTCCTTCGCCGGCGTACCGATTGTCTATCGGGAACGCGCGGTGGGGGTTTTGTGCGTCCAGCATGTCGATCCGCGGCGCTATGAAGATATCGAGATCGAAGCGTTGCAGACCACGGCAATGGTCCTGTCGGAACTGATCGCCAATGCGGAACTGATCGATGAAGAGGACGCGACCGGCCTTGCCGAAGGGTTGAGCGGCACGCAGGTGGTGCAGGGGCTTACATTGGTCAAGGGGCTCGCGGCAGGGCGGGCGGTGTTCCATCAGCCGCGTGTCACCATCGATCATGTCGTCGCCGAGGATATCGAGGCCGAACGACAGCGGGTCTATCGCGCGTTTGACCGGATGCGCGAGCAGATCGACCAGATGGCAAGCCAGGCCGAATTCGGTGGGGGTGGCGAGCATGATGAAGTGCTCGAGACATACAAGATGTTCGCCTATGATGAAGGGTGGAGCCGCCGCATCAATGAAGCGATCGACAGTGGGCTTACCGCAGAAGCCGCGATCGAACGTGTCCAGCAGCGCACCCGCATGCGCATGCGCGAGATTGACGATCCGCTGCTGGCGGACCGGATGCACGATCTTGAGGATCTTTCGAACCGGTTGCTGCGGATCGTGTCAGGCCAGCTTGGAACGGCGGCCACGCAGGGCCTCAGGCGCGACACGATCCTGGTTGCGCGCAATCTCGGCCCCGCCGAACTGCTCGAATATGATCGACGCAAGCTCAAGGGGGTGATCCTGG
Source organism: Altererythrobacter sp. (assembly GCA_050304495.1). Lineage (GTDB taxonomy): Bacteria > Pseudomonadota > Alphaproteobacteria > Sphingomonadales > Sphingomonadaceae > Erythrobacter. The sequence continues at coordinate 9,405 of JBNLDR010000050.1, read as the reverse complement.
AGGAAGGATCGCTCACCGCGCATGTCGTGATCGTGGCGCGGGCCATGGGGGTCCCGGTGCTGGGCCGCGCCCGCAGCCTGCGCGGGATGGTGCGCGAAGGTGACGAGATCCTGCTCGACGCCGATTACGGTACGGCAACGCTGCGCCCTTCGCAGCAGATCGCCGATGCCTTCAACGCGCGCTTCGCCAAATCGCGTGAGAAACAAGCCGTCTATGCCGAACTGCGCGATGTCGAACCCTTTACCCGATGTGGCACCCGCATCCAGGTGATGATGAATGCCGGGCTGCGTGACGATATCAGTGCGCTTGCGATGACCGGGGCCGATGGCGTTGGCCTGTTCCGCACCGAATTCCAGTTCCTGGTTTCTGCCACACTGCCCCAGCGAGAACGGCAGACGCGGCTTTATCGTGACGTGCTCGATGCGGCGGGTGACAAGCCGGTGATTTTCCGCACAGTCGATATCGGCGGCGACAAGGCGGTGCCCTATCTTCGTGACACCGATGCCGAGATGGACGAAAATCCGGCCATGGGCTGGCGCGCGTTGCGCATGGCGCTGGAACGCGAAGGTCTGCTGAAGGTCCAGGCCCGTGCCCTGCTTGAGGCGGCGGCCGGCCGGGAACTCTATGTCATGTTCCCGATGGTTTCAGAGCCGTGGGAATTCGATGCGGCCAAGACGGTTTTCGAAGAGCAGATTGTCTATTTGCGCAAGCGCAAGAAGCTGTTGCCCGACGCAATCCACTATGGCGCAATGCTGGAGGTGCCCGCGCTGGCCGAGGTGCTGGATTTGCTGATCCCTAAGCTTTCTTTCCTGTCGGTCGGGACCAATGATCTCACCCAGTTCCTGTTCGCGGCAGACCGGGCTAATCCCAAGCTGGCCGAACGCTATGACTGGCTGAGCCCTTCGATCTTGCGTTTCCTGAGGCGGGTTGCCGGTGCAACCATGGGCCAGGATGTCGAGCTGGGAATTTGCGGCGAGATGGGCGGGCGTCCGCTGGAGGCATTGGCGCTGCTTGGCATCGGTTTCCGTCGCTTCTCGATCACGCCGGCCGGGGTCGGCCCGATCAAGGAACTGGTGCGCAAGGTTGACCTGTCCGAGATTTCGGAGGCGATGGATCGATGGCTCACTTCGCCGCCAGCGGATATGCGCGCCGCAATCCGCAGCTGGGCGCAGGAACGCGGGATTGACGAAGAATAGTGCCGCCCGGGCGGCTTTGAGCGCGCTTTCAGGCCAATTCGTCGAAATCACGGTGTGGGGACCGGTACTTCACCTTGACAGAAGCGTGCAGGCAGGACTCTTTGTCTGGAAAACAACAATATCCCCCTGGGTCGTCGGAAAGTCGCATGGCAAAAATGGAAAAGCTGGCAGCCGAAGAGTTGCCTCTCGAGGGCGCCGGGCCCAAATTGCGCCGCGCCCGCGAAGCGCGCGGGCTGGATCTGGCCCAGGTTGCGGCCGAGACCAAGATCCCCATCCGCCATCTCGAAGTAATCGAACGTGGGGCTTTCAGCGAGCTTCCCGCACGCACCTATGCGATCGGCTTCACTCGGACCTATGCCCGGATGCTTGGCCTCGACGATGCTGAGGTGATGGCGGAGGTTCGTTCGGAACTTGGGGACATGGGTACCCAGCGGCCAGAACGGATTCCCGGCTTCGAACCGGGCGATCCGGCCAAGACGCCTTCAGCAACGCTGGCCTGGACAGCTGCGATTGCGGCGATCATCCTGCTGGGCGGCGCGGCGGTATTCTACAAGACTTTTTACGGGGCGGGCGCGGACCCCGCGCCACTTGTCGCCGAAGTCCCGCCACCACCCTCCAGCCCGGAAACCGTGCCAGCCCAGGGAACCACACCGGCTCTTGCAGGCTCTGCGGCCAATGCGGCATCGCTGGGCGATGGCAGGGTTGAACTGACTGCGCTGGAAGACGGCATTTGGGTGCGGATCTACGATGCCAATGGTGCGCGCCTGCTCGAAAAGCTGATGATGAGCGGGGAACGCTTCGCCATACCCGCTGATGCGCAGGAACCGCGCATCAACACCGGGCGGCCAGATGCCCTGGCCTTTACGGTGGATGGCAAGCCTGTGCCCAAATTGGCCGATGCTCCGCGCACGGTGGGAGATATGCAAGTTTCGGCCAGTGCCCTGCTGGCGCGATCGGAAACGATTGCCCAGCCTAGCCTCAATTGAGGATTTCCCACGATTTTACTTAGAGCGCGGCTCGACTTCCGACTGTGCTTTGGGGCAGGATTCATCGCACATTATGGTGCGGGGGCGTAACTCCCGCAGTGTGAGTTTGTTCTTGAGGAGTTGAAGCGTATGTCTTCGGCCATTTGCCGTCTGCTAGGCCCCGCCGTCCTTTCCGCCTCCCTGCTTTGCACCGCCATGCCGGTCACGGCGCAGGACAATGTCGAAGAAGCAAGGCTGCGCAAGATCGAGGCCGAGGTGCGGGCGCTGCAACGCAAGGTTTTCCCGGGCGGTGATGCGCGCTTCTTCGAGCCGGAAATTACCCCGGCGCAGCAGGCGCAGACCAGCACCGCGCCAACCTCAACCGCGGTGACAGACATTCTCGCACGTCTCGATGCGATCGAGGCGCAGCTGCAACGGCTGACCGCGCGTTCAGAGGAGAACGCCAATGCCATTTCGCAGCTGGATTCGCGCGTAACTGCACTTGAACCCCAGCCAGAGCCCCAGCCTGAAACGGTGCCCGAGCCCGCACCGGCAGCGGCGGCGGCAACCGCCGCGCCGCAGCCTGCCAGCGCATCTGCTGCCCCGGCAACGGCCGCGGCTAAGCCTGCCACAGCGGCAGCCAAGCCTGCCGTCGCCGAGCCCAAACCGGCAGTGGTGTCCGGGCCAAGCCCAGAACGAATTGCGGCGGTCCAGCAGATCACCAAACCGCAGACTGACGATGCCGGGGACGATGAATATTCCTATGGCTTCCGCCTGTGGAACGCCGGTTTCTTTCCTGAAGCGCAGCAACAGCTGAGCATGTTCGTCGAGAAATATCCCGGCCATCACCGGATCAGCTATGGCCGCAATCTGCTGGGTCGTGCCTATCTCGATGACGGCAAGCCAAACGAAGCGGCACCCTGGTTCTTGCGCAACTATCAAACGGACAAGCAGGGCCCCCGTGCGGGCGACAGCCTGTTGTTCCTGGCCGAAACGATGATTGCGCTGAAAGATACCAAGCGGGCCTGTATCGCGCTGGCCGAATTCAGCGAAACCTATCCGGCGCTTGCCGTGGGTCGCCTGCTCGACCAGTATGAGGCGGACCGGAAGAAAGTGACCTGCAATTGATAGGCTGCCCAATCCTGAACTGATCGCGCGCTTCGCCGCCGATGCCGCGCCGCTGTGGCCACAGGGCGAGCGGTTGGGTATTGCCGTGTCGGGCGGCGCAGACAGCCTGGCCCTGTTGCTGCTCGCGCATACTGCGCGGCCTGGTGAAATCGAGGCGGCGACGGTTGATCACGGCTTGCGGCCTGAGGCGGCGGAGGAGGCGCAGCATGTCGGGCGGATTTGCGCCGAGCTAGGCGTGCCGCACACCATCCTGACTGTCGAGGTGCCACCGGGCAATGTGCAGAGCGAGGCGCGGCAGGCGCGCTATGCCGCATTGGCGCAGTGGATGGGGCAGCGCGGCCTCGGCCTGCTCGCCAGCGCGCATCACGCCGATGACCAGGCCGAAACCCTGTTGATGCGGCTGATGCGCGGCAGCGGATTGGCCGGCCTGGCCGGGGTGCGCGCGAAAGGCACGGTGCCGGGATCGCCCTATCGCCTGATCCGGCCATTGCTGCGGTGGCGCAAGCTGGAGTTGGAGGCGTTGGTGCGTGATGCCGGGTTCGAGGCAGTGCAGGATCCCTCCAACAGCGATGATCGGTTTGATCGGGCGCGGCTGCGCAAGGCATTGGCGGGCGCGAACTGGATTGATCCGGTGGCGATTGCGCAAAGCGCCAGCCATCTCGCCGATGCCGAAGAGGCGCTGCAATGGGCAGCAAGGGCGGAATGGGATGCCAATGTCAGGCGAGAAGAGGACGGGACACTGGCCTATCGCCCCACGGCCCCGCGCGCGATCCGGCTGATCGTGCTGGGGCGGTCCTTGCGCGAATTGGGCGGTGAGCCGCGCGGCGGCGCGGTGGCCGATCTGCTTGATGCGCTGGAGGCGGGGCAGGGCGGCAATCTTGCCGGTGTGCTGGCCCGCGTGGAATCTGGAGAATGGGTGCTGCGGCGCGAACCCCCCAGGCGCTAGCACCATTTGCCGCGCCGCAGCACCTACGCGGCGGCGCTCAGATGACCGAATCCCCCAACCCGATCATCCTGCCACGCGTAATCACTACCTTGTCGCCCTTGCGCGCAATGTCAAATAATCGTGCAGCAAAAGCATCGGGTACGGCGATGCAACCGTGGCTGGCATAGCCATTGACGATCTCCGATCCGCCGTGGATCGCAATCCCGTCCCAGGTCAGCCGCAGGGTCCATGGCATGGGCGCATTGTTGTATTTCTCTGACACATTGTGCCGTTCCTTGGTCAGGATCGGAAAGGTGCCGAGCGGTGTGGGATGATCGTCCGTGCCCAGCAATACGGCGGTGGCGCCGATCTCGTAGCCGTCGCGGAAGACTGAAAGAACGCGCGCTTCGAGATCGACGGTCATCACCAGCTTGCCCGGCGGCACGCCCTCATCGTCCCAATACCATTCGCCATATTTGATCGGGCCTTCGATCGGCAGGATCCGCTTGATTTCGAACGCACTGCCGGATTTCTTCCGGGGCGCAGCGACAGGTTGCACCACCGGATTGGAAGCCCTTGCGACGGGCTCATCGGCAAAGGCAAGCGTGCCATGCGTCAGTTCGCTTGCATGCGGCTCCAGCGCCCGCGTATCGATTTCAATGCCAAGTTCGGCCTCGGCGGCCTGCGTGGCAGTGGCGGCAAGTCCCATGACAAGCACGATTGCTGCAATGATCGCAGTGCGGAGAGTGTGGATCGTGTTCATTGGGGGAATATGGCGCAAATTAGCGGGAGTCGCCAGTTGCCTAACGCCGCCCGTCCCTTGGCGAGACGCGCGGCGGGTAAAAGTTAACGCGGGCCAGATCAGCCGTGGGCGCCGAACTGGTTGGCGATCGATGTCGAAAGCCGCAGGACCAGCCCGTAGGCGCGGTCAATCGGATCGATAAAATCGCGCTGAATCAGTGTGTAACCCTCGCTCCCGCCATCGGGATAATCGCTCGGCGCATCGACTGCAAAATCGCTGATCTGCGGGTAGTCGGTGGGATAGGCGCGGCGCAGCTGTTTCAGCGCATCGTCGATCCGCAAGGTGAAGACCATCTCCAGCACATCGTCGCGGCTGATGTCATTGGCACGGCTGAAAGCGGGAATCGAGACTGCCTTGATGAACATGTGTTGCAGCAGGGCAAGGCGGATCGCCTGTGCCACGCCGATCGCGCGCCGCGTCTGTTCGCGATTTTCGAGCGGGTGTTCATCCGGGATCAGCGCCAGCAGGCGGTGAAGCTTCAGCGCATCGACCCGCAAGCGCGAGGCAAGCCGCCGAAACACGCCTGTACGATCATCCTTGGTGAGATATTCGGCCAGCACTTCACATGCGTCGGACAAATGGCTTTCGGTGCCGCGATAGGGGCGACTGGCCCAATAGGCGCTGTTGAACAGTTCGCCGAACGCCGCCACCGTCTTGATACTGGCCAGCGCGTTGGAACTGCGCACCAGCCGTACCAGCTGCCGCCCGCGTTCGCTTTCGCTCAGCAGGCTGGCAAGCTCTTCATAATTGCCTTCCGCCGCAGTGCCGAAGCCGGAGATAACATTCACCGGATAGCCCAGTTGCTGCAGGATGGCATTGTGCGGGATCGCTCGGATCTGGCGCAGGCTCATGTCGCGATCAGCGGCAAGGTCACTCTGGCGGCGCGATACGCGGCTGCCGGTGGGATTGAGCAGGCCCAGGCCGAAGGCCGTCACCGCGCGCGAATATGTCTTGCTTTCAAGGTGTTCTCGCTGGTGCGCGCGGATCGCGCGATAGAAATCCAGGCTCAGATCGGTGCGGCCATAGAATGGATCGGTCGGTACATCCGTGGCGGTTTCGGCGGGCCGGTTTTCCGCGATTCGCGTCAGCGTGGCTCGCGCCAGTTCGGGCGTGGCGAAAAACAGATAGCCATCGCCGCCCTGGAAGCTGACTTCGGGCTCAAGCGTGATTCCCGCCCGCATGAAACGGCGTTTCGCCCATGGGCTGAGCGGCCAGGCCAGCCGGTCCGCAAAGCCATCGGGGTGCGCGCCGCGGCCCATGCTTTCGCCATGGGTGTTGAAGATCAGCGCGGAAACATCGGTCAGGCCATTGGCCTCCATCGCGCCTGACAAACGGCCCTGCAAGCGCTCGATCGCGAGGCTGGCCGGGATTTGCCCCACAAACCGCCCGGCATCGGAAAACCCGGTCTGAATGCTGACCCGGCCGCGCTGGCGGGCATAGGCCTGGTAGGCCGGTTCGGCTAGCAGCGCATCAAGGAAGCGTCCGCCATGTTCCAGGGCGCTCTCTGTTTCGAACAGCGGCGAGACATCGACCTTGCTCTCGATCCCGAACAATTTGGCGAAATAGAGCGCGGCGAGGATGGTGGAAGGCTGTTCACATTCAGCGATCAGCATGCGGATCGGCGCATCGCCATCCACATGAGCCAGGATCTGCGCCATGACCAGGAACTGCCGGATCGCGGTCGAGCTTTCGATCGCCAGCGCGGCGAAATTGCTCCGCAATGGCTCCACCCGTTCGAGCAATTCGCGCAAGGTTGCCATTGCGCCCTTGCTGGCGAGGTCCAACGTATTGTCGGGATCGATCCGGCGGCGGATGGCGTTGTGGAGCTGGCTTGAATTCACCCGGAAGTGAATCCAGCCCATGCCCAGTCCGTCAGCACGCATGGCGGAGGCAAGCGTCTTGAGCGCGACCGCGCGTGCCGCATCAGCCGACTGAGCCTCTTGCTCCAGCGCCGCGATCAGCGAGGCGAGCGAAAGCAGCTTGTGCGGATGATCGGCGGTCAGGCGATTGGCCGCAGCTGAAAGCGCCTCGGGGGTGGAGAGATCCTGTGCGAAATCGGCCGCGCGTTCTTGCGCATATTCCAGCGCCGGGCGCAGCTGGCCCAGCAGTGGGTGCGCCGGGTCGATTGCCTCCAGCACCGCCGTATAGCGGGCCAGCCGCTCAGCCTTTTCGGCCAGCCGGTACTGGATCGAGGTGTACCATTTGATGTCGGTCCGCCCATCCATGTCATAGCCGACCCAGCTGGCGAAGCGGAAAGGCAGGGGGGCCAGATCGCGCCAGTCATCCGGCCATTGGCCGGCAGCATGTTCCAGCACTTCGCGCACGATCGCATCGCGCGCGTCCTGTGCATGGGCGATAGCCTGCATGGCGCAGCCGTGCTCGTGATCAAGCGTGATCGCCGGGCGGGCGGAATTGACAACGCAGACGGCGCTGTCGATCGCATCTTCGCTGCTGGCCGCCTGCGCCACCGCTTCGGATTGGTCCGGCGTCAGCAGGAATGTGGGGTGGGCGGTGAACACGGCGTGCAGATGTGGGCGTTCCCAGGTTGCGCGAAAGCTCGCGAAATCGGGTGCAGAGAGGCTGGCAGACAGGGCGGCGCGATTGCGTTCCGGCGCGACCGGCGCAACCAGCCGCCTGAGCCGCGTGGCGCGGCTCTGCATGCTTTCGCATTCCAGCTCTGCCACCATGTTTTCGATCGCGCCAAGGTTGAGCTCATTCGCCTCCAGCGCGCGCGAAAGGTCCAGCCCCAGCTGGAAAACCGGGTTGAACAGGGGTGTTTCGCGGGTCCGTGCGTGCTGCTCTTGCAGCCGTTCTATCAGATCCGCGACAGTCTTCACCGGGCCAGCCCCGCAGCTTCGCGCGCAAGCGCTTCGATCTCGGCTTTGTCTGGCGCACCGCGTGGGCAAACCCAGCTGCCGCCGACGCACAGCACGGGATCGAAGGCGAGCCATTCGGGCGCATTGCTCAGGCTGATACCCCCGGTTGGGCAGAAGCGGCATTGGCCAAAGGGCGCCGCCAGCGCTTTTAGCGCGGGAAGCCCGCCCGCCGCCATGGCTGGGAAGAATTTGAAATGGGTCAGGCCAAGATCGAGTCCGCGCATGATGTCGCCCGCATTAGCAATTCCGGGCAGGAATGGCACTTGTGAGCCAATCGCGGCGCGACCGAGCGGTTCGGTAAGTCCCGGCGAGACCACGAATTCCGCGCCGGCCTTCAGAGCCTGCTCCAGCTCTGCCGCATTAGTCACCGTGCCTGCGCCAACCACCGCGCCGGGCACCTGCTTCATCTCGGCGATCGCCTCGAGCGCGGCGGGTGTGCGCAAGGTTACCTCCAGCGCAGGAAGGCCGCCTGCGACCAGCGCTTCGGCAAGTGGTACGGCATGGGCAACCTCATCCACCACGATCACGGGGATCACCGAGGCCAGCCGCATAACGTCTTCGACATTCTTCATAGATCAGAGTCCTGCTGCGGCGAGCATGGCGCTGCCGCCTTTTTCCGCACTGTCTGCGCCGTGACGGAACAGGGCGAACAATTCGCGCCCGGTGCCCCAATGCGATGCGGTATCGGGGGCGGCCTCGCGTGTCGAAAGATCGGCATCTGTCGATAGCGCGCCGGTTTCTGCGCACAACCGCACCATATCGCCATCGCGTAATTTGCTCAGCGGACCGCCGCCGCTTCGGGCGTGACATGGATGGCTGCCGGAACCTTGCCCGATGCGCCCGACATGCGGCCATCGGTGACCAGCGCCACGCGGTATCCGCGATCCTGCAATACGCCCAGCGGCGGGGTGAGCTTGTGCAATTCGGGCATGCCATTGGCACGCGGGCCCTGGAAGCGCACCACCACCACCACATCGCGGTCCAGCTCACCGCGCTTGAACGCTTCGGTCACCTGGGTCTGGTCGTCGAATACGCGGCAGGGCGCCTCTATCGTCCAGCGCGATTTATCGACGGCCGAGCTCTTGAAACACCCGCGGCCAAGGTTGCCGGTCACCAAACGCATGCCCCCATCGGGCTGGAACGGTTCGGAGGCGGGACGCAACATATCCGCATCGCCGCTGTCGCCGACCTCGCGCCAGACGAGATCGTCGCCGTCCAGCCCCGGTTCGCGTGCGTAGGCTGACAGATCGCTTTCACTCACCGTCACCACATCGCGGTGGCAAAGCCCGGCATCGAGCAATTCGCCAATAACATAGCCCATGCCGCCCGCCGCGTGGAACTGGTTCACGTCGCCCGGACCATTGGGATAGACCCGCGCGATCAGCGGCACGGCGTGCGAGAGTTCGGAAAGGTCGTCCCAGTCGAAGATGATCCCCGCCGCGCGTGCCATGGCTGGGATGTGGATCGCATGATTGGTCGAACCACCCGTGGCGAGCAGGCCGATGGCGGCGTT
>JBNLDR010000049.1:0-17237 GCA_050304495.1 Altererythrobacter sp. | reverse complement strand
GGGTGCAGGCGATTGCCACCTCCTACCCGGACGTCGAGCGGCTCAAGCCCAAGCATTTGGACAAGGTCGAACTGGTTGGCAATCCGGTGCGACCCGAAGTGCTGGCATTGCGCGATGAGGATTTCCCGCCGCTGACCGAAGACGGCATATTGCGGGTGCTGGTGACCGGTGGCAGCCAGGGCGCGCGGATTCTGTCCGAAGTTGTGCCCGATGGGCTGGCCATGCTCCAACCGGCGCTGCGCCAGCGGTTGCAGGTGACCCAGCAATGCCGCGCCGAGGATCTTGACCGCGTACGCGAACGTTATCGCAATCATGACATCCCGGCAGAGCTGGGCACCTATTTCGAGGATATGGAGGCACGGCTCGCCGATGCGCATCTGTTCATCGGGCGCGCCGGGGCGTCGACTATTGCCGAATTGACCGCCGTGGGTCGGCCAGCGATCCTGATCCCGCTGCCGATCGCAACAGACGATCATCAGGCCGCCAACACGCGCGAAATGGTCAAGGCAGGCGGCGCGCGGATGATCCGGCAGGACCGCTTTATTCCCAAGGAACTGGCCAAGCAGATCCAGGCCATGGCCCAGGCCCCGCATTCGCTTGCCAATGCCGCCCATGCGGCGTGGAATTGCGGGCGGCCCAAGGCTGCAAAAGACCTCGCAGACCTGGTCGAGAGCTTTGGTGGGGCCGAGATGATGGATGTGATCCGCGTAATGGGCGATGCCCCGGCCGAGGCAAACGGGCGCAAGGCGACCGGTTCTGCCCGCGAGGTGCAGGAATGAAAGGGGTCGGCACCGATATTGGCGTGATCCACTTCGTCGGCATTGGCGGGATCGGCATGTCCGGCATTGCCGAGGTTATGCACAATCTCGGCTATAGGGTGCAGGGCAGCGATCTGGCCGAAGGGCCAAGTGTGGAGCGGCTGCGCGCACGCGGGATCAAGGTGTTCGTTGGCCATGAAGCCGCGAATGTCGAAGGTGCGGCGGTGGTGGTCACCTCTACCGCAGTACGCCGTACCAATCCCGAAGTCGCCTATGCGCTCGAAAATCGTATCCCCGTGGTGCGCCGCGCGGAAATGCTGGCCGAACTGATGCGGCTCAAATCAACTGTCGCCATCGCCGGGACGCATGGCAAGACCACGACGACCAGCATGATCGCCGCACTGCTCGATGCCGGCGGGGTCGATCCCACGGTGATCAATGGCGGGATCATCGAGCAATATGGCTCTAATGCACGGCTGGGCGACAGCGACTGGATGGTGGTCGAGGCGGACGAAAGCGATGGCAGCTTCCTGCGGCTTGACGGGACGATTGCGGTAGTCACCAATATCGATCCCGAACATCTCGACCATTATGGCGATTTCGAAGGCGTGAAACGCGCCTTTGTCGAATTCATTCACAACGTGCCCTTCTATGGCGCGGCGGTGCTGTGCATCGACCACCCGGAAGTGCAGGCGGTGGTGGGCCAGGTGCGTGACCGGCGTGTGATCACCTATGGCTTCTCGCTCCAGGCAGACATCTGCGGGGTCAACGTGCGGCCCGAAGCGGGCGGTAACAGTTTTGACGTGATCGTGCGCCAACGCGGTGAAGAGGATCGCCGGATAGAGGGCGTCAAGCTGCCCATGCCGGGGCGGCACAATGTCCAGAACGCGCTCGCGGCGATTGCGGTGGCGATCGAGATGGGCTGCGACGACGAAGTGATCCGCACCGGTTTCGGCGCATTTGGCGGGGTGCGGCGGCGCTTCACTAGGGTGGGCGAGGTTGCAGGCGCGGTGGTAATCGACGACTATGCCCACCACCCGGTCGAGATAAGAGCCGTGCTCGCTGCAGCGCGCGAAGCGGCTTCTGCCAATGGCGATGGTCGCGTGATCGCGGTGGCCCAGCCGCACCGTTTCACCCGCCTGCGCGATTTGATGGACGACTTCCAGTCCTGCTTCAACGAAGCGGACATGGTTTATGTCGCACCTGTCTATGCCGCGGGCGAAGACCCGATACCGGGCGTCGATGCCGATGCTCTGGTGCGCGGGATCAAGTCGCGCGGACACCGCGCCGCAGCGACGATTGCCGACAAGGATGCGCTGGCGGCTGAACTTGCAAGCGTTGTCGGTGTAGGCGATATTGTCGTGTGCCTGGGTGCAGGCGATATCACGCGCTGGGCGGCGGGGCTGGCGGCCGCGATAGAGCAGGAGCGCGGTGGATGATGGCCGACACGCTCCCCAAGGTTCGGGGCAAGCTGACCCCCGGCGCACCTTTGGCCAAATTGGTCTGGTTCAAGAGCGGCGGTAATGCTGACTGGCTGTTCGAACCCGCCGATGTAGAGGATCTGGCGGACTTCCTGCGCGATCTCGATCCTTCGGTGCCGGTGATGGCGCTGGGCTTCGGATCGAACATGATCGTGCGAGATGGCGGCGTGCCGGGCGTGGTGGTGCGGCTGGGCAAGACCTTTGCCGGCGTGGAGCGTATTGACGAGACCGCGCTGCGTTGCGGCGGTGGGGCAAGCGGAATCCTCGTCTCCTCGACCGCGCGCGATGCCGGGATTGGCGGATTGGAATTCCTGCGCTCGATCCCCGGCACGGTCGGCGGCTTCGTGCGAATGAATGGCGGAGCTTATGGCCGCGAGGTGAAAGACATTCTGGTCGATTGCGATGTGGTGCTACGCGGTGGCGAGCGGGTGACCTTGCCGCTCGACGCGCTGGGCTACACCTATCGCCATTCCGAACTGCCCGCGGGCGCGGTGGTGATCTCCGCCACTTTTTGCGGACACCCTGAAGCGCCGGAAGTGGTCCAGTCCGAGATGGACCGGATCGCCGAAAGTCGTGAGGCGTCGCAACCGCTGCGGACCAAGACCGGCGGGTCGACTTTCAAGAACCCCGAAGGCCACAAGGCGTGGCAATTGGTCGATGCAGCGGGGTGCCGCGGCCTCACCGTGGGCGGGGCGCAGGTCAGTGAGAAGCACACCAATTTCCTGATCAACACAGGCGATGCAACCAGTGCCGATATCGAAGCATTGGGCGAAGAAGTGCGCCGCCGCGTGAAAGAGAATTCGGGCGTTGAATTGGAATGGGAAATCCAGCGAGTGGGGCGGAAGTGAAGGATTTGAATGACTGACCTGCCCAAACTCCCCAAGCTTCATGTCCTCGTCCTGATGGGCGGCTGGGCCAATGAACGCGAGGTTTCGCTGATGAGCGGGAACGGCGTGGCCGATGCGCTCGAAAGCCGCGGGCACAAGGTTACCCGGCTCGACATGGGCCGCGATGTCGCGGCTCGCATTGCAGAGGCTGCTCCTGACGTGGTGTTCAACGCGCTGCATGGCGTTCCGGGGGAAGATGGCACGGTGCAGGGCATGCTCGACCTGATGGGCATTCCCTATACCCATTCGGGCCTCGCCACTTCGGTGATCGCAATCGACAAGGAACTGACCAAACAGGCACTGGTCCCGCACGGCATTCCCATGCCCGGCGGACGGATCGTAAAAAGTGCGGAGCTTTTCGAGCGCGACCCGATTGCACGACCCTATGTACTGAAGCCCGTCAACGAAGGCAGCTCAGTCGGCGTGGCGATCGTCACCGCTGAAGGCAATTACGGCAATCCGATCGATCGCAATACTCCCGGCCCGTGGCAGAAGTTCGAATCGCTTCTGGCCGAGCCCTATATTCGCGGACGCGAACTGACTACGGCGGTGATCGATGGGCCGGAGGGCCCGCGCGCGCTGGGCGTGACCGAACTGGTCCCAAAGTCGGGCTTCTATGACTATGAGGCGAAATATACCGATGGGATGACCCAGCATGTCTGCCCGGCGGATGTCCCACGGAATATTGCCGATCTGTGCTGCGAATATGCGGTGCGCGCGCATCGCCTGCTCGGCTGCAAGGGCACCAGCCGCACCGATTTTCGCTGGGATGACGAGCAGGGCGAGGACGGGTTGTTCGTGCTCGAAACCAATACCCAGCCGGGTATGACGCCGCTCAGCCTCGTGCCGGAACAGGCTCGCCATGCCGGGATGGGTTACGCCGACCTTGTCGAAGCGATCGTGGCCGAGGCGCTTCGCGTCCATCGAAAGGAGGGCGGCGATGGCCACGCTTAAGCGCGGATCCAAGGGTGTGCGCCGCGCGGCGGCGGCCTCCAGCCGCGCCAATACCGCGCGCAAGGCCAGGGCGCGCACCAGCACATTTCTCGATGGGGCGATGGCGCTGCTGCCTTTTACCGAAGAGCAACTTCACCGTATCTTCCTCGCCATCATCATCGGTGGCGGTGTGGCACTGGCATGGTTTGTCGCCAGCCTGGCCGGCGTCCCCGCCATGGCGCAGGGGCAGATCGCCTTGCTAGCCTCCGACGCCGGGTTCGAAGTGCACCATGTGCGGGTGACCGGGGCCAATCGGATGGACGAGCAGCGCGTCTATGAGCGCGTGTTGTCGCAGCGCGATATGCCGATGCCACTGGTCGATATCGGGGCAATCCGGGCGAATCTGCTTGAGCTGCCCTGGGTCAAGGATGCGCGCGTCTCGCGCCAGCTGCCCGGCACACTCAAGATCGATATCGTCGAACGCCAGCCCCATGCACTGCTGGAAAAGCCCGATCGGTTGATGGTGATCGACAGTCAGGGGGTAGAGCTGGAGCCTGCTTCGCGCGCCACGGCCAAGGGCATGTTGCTGATCTCGGGGCCGGGAGCAGGCCGCCAGGTGCAGGCGCTTGATCGCTTGCTGGAGGCTGCGCCTGCGCTGCGCCCACAGGTCAAGGCTGCCGAATGGGTTGGCAATCGGCGCTGGAACCTCACCTTCAAGACCGACCAGATCCTGGCCCTGCCGCAGGGTGAGGACGAGGCAGCATCGGCCCTGATCAGCTTTGCCCGGCTCGATGGGCAGAATCGCCTGCTTGGCGGCAAGGTGGCGACCTTTGACATGCGCGCGCCGCCGCGCATCTATATGCGTATTCCGGGCCGGGCTGCGCAGGTTCTGGGCAACGGTGGAGAAGAGGCGAACTGATGGCCACTTTACGCTTCAGCAAGGTGTACGGCGCGGTCAATATCGGATCGTTCCGCATCTCTGCCATGATCATGGGGCTGGCCGAAAATGGCGATCTGGAAGTGCTGGGCAGCGGTCATCGCGCCAGCAGCGGGATCAAGCGCGGCTATGTCACCGACATGCCGGGGGCGACCTATGCCATTCGTGATGCGGTTGAGCGGGCGGAAAAGAACGCCGGGGCCAGTGTTCAGAGCGTCTGGGTCGGCTGCACCGGGGCTGGACTCGCCAGCGATGTCAGCCGGGTCGATATCGAAATCGGCGGACGGCGGATCGAAGAGGACGATATCGAGCATTTGCTGATCGCTGCGCGCGATCAACTTCAGCCCGATGGCCGCACCGTGCTGCACGCGCAGCCCGCGCATTACACGCTGGACGGGGCGCATGGCGTGGCCAATCCCAAAGGTCTCCATGCTGAGCGGCTGGGGGTCGAAGTGCATGTGATGCAAGCCGATAGCGCGCCGGTCCGCAACCTTACCGAAGCGGTTCAGAACGCGCATCTTGAAGTCGAGGCGGTGGTCGCGGCCCCGCTTGCAGCGGGCTATGCCTGCCTCAGCGATGAAGAGCGAGAGATGGGCGTGGCGCTGGTGGAGATCGGCGGGCAGGTCACCAATGTCTCGGTCTATGCGGCGGGCATGCTGCTGGGCCTCAAATCGCTACCCTATGGTTCGGCCGACATCACCGATGCCATCGCCAGCGCATTCGGGATCCGGCGGTTCCAGGCCGAACGGCTCAAATGCGTTTCGGGATCGGCCATCGCCAGCCCCAATGATCATCGCGAGATGATCCCGGTCAACGGCCCAGGCGATGAACAGGCTGGGCCGGTGGCTCGCGGCGCGGATGACAAGAATCGGATTGCTCGGGCCGAACTGGTCTCGATCGTCACCCACAACCTCTCACAACTGACCGCTGAAATCGGGAGGTCTTTGAAAGCAATGGGCTTTTCCGGTGCGCGCGGCGGGCCTGTCGTGCTGACCGGGGGTGGGGCGGAACTGGCCGGATTGGCCGAATTTGCCCAAGGCGCGCTGGGCATGCCGGTGCGGATCGGACGTCCGCCGCAACTGACAGGCCTGCCCGAAGCGCATGCTACACCCGGCTTTGCGACCCTTGCCGGGCTGTGTCTCTATGCCGCTGACGACCCGGTCGATATTCGCTCGGTCGGGCTAAGGCACCAACAAAGCGTGAGTTTTGGCGGACAGCAGATTGCAGGCAAACTGCTGCGCGCGCTGAAGGAGTATTTCTAGGCTGCGTCGAAAACGGCGAGAGAAACTTGTCGCGAAGGCGGCATTAACCACTGTGGATAAGGGTTTGCGCGGTATCAACGGCGCATTCTATCTGTGCCAAGGTAAGTGAAATTAGGCGGGGTGTTTTGCGCCCGGAGGAATATCGGATGAGCATCAATATCGGACCGGCATCAAATGAAGACTTGCGGCCCAAGATTACCGTAATCGGGATCGGCGGCGCCGGGGGCAATGCAATCGCCAATATGATCAATGCCGAGATCGAAGGTGTCGATTTCATAGTCGCCAATACTGATGCGCAGGCGCTCAGTACCTCGGCTGCCGAACGGCGGATCCAGTTGGGGCCGGACATCACCGGGGGCCTGGGCGCCGGGGCGCGGCCCGAAGTGGGCAAGGCTGCGGCGGAAGAGACCGTCGCAGAGATCGAGGACGCGCTGGAAGGCGTGAACATGTGCTTCATCGCAGCCGGCATGGGCGGCGGCACGGGTACCGGCGCTGCTCCGGTGATTGCCGAGGCCGCGCGGCGCAAGGGCGTGCTGACGGTAGGTGTGGTGACCAAGCCGTTCCTGTTCGAAGGGACGCGCCGCATGCGCGCTGCCGAATCCGGGATCGACGAGCTGCAGAGGCATGTCGATACTCTGATCGTTATTCCCAACCAGAACCTGTTCCTGGTGGCCAAGGCCGAAACCACCTTCAAGGAAGCGTTCCAGCTGGCGGACGAGGTGCTGCAACAGGGCGTTCGCTCGATCACCGATTTAATGGTGATGCCGGGCCTGATCAATCTCGACTTTGCCGATGTCCGCTCGGTCATGAGCGAAATGGGCAAGGCGATGATGGGGACCGGCGAGGCATCGGGCGAGGAACGGGCGCGCAATGCCGCCGAGGCGGCGATCGCCAACCCGCTGCTCGACGGTGTCAGCATGCAGGGCGCCAAGGGCGTGATCATCTCAATCATCGGCGGCGAAGATATGCGCCTGCTTGAAGTGGATGAGGCTGCGAATCACATCCGCGAGCTGGTGGATGAAGACGCGAACATCATCTGGGGTTCGGCGTTCAACCCCGATCTTCAGGGCAAGATCCGCGTTTCGGTTGTCGCGACCGGTATCGAACAGGGTGCAGTTGGATCTGTTGGAGATAGCGCGCCGGTTTCGCTCGGTGCGGCTCGCCCGCCCAAGCGCCCTGTGCTGGAATTCCCGCAAGACGAGCCCGAAGTAGCAGAGCCGGTGGCTGAGGAAGAACCGTTCGAATTACAGGCCGAGCTTCCGCC
Organism: Altererythrobacter sp.; assembly: GCA_050304495.1. Lineage (GTDB taxonomy): Bacteria > Pseudomonadota > Alphaproteobacteria > Sphingomonadales > Sphingomonadaceae > Erythrobacter. The sequence continues at coordinate 9,715 of JBNLDR010000049.1, read as the reverse complement.
GGCCTATGAGGCAGAGGCAGAGCCTGAGGCGGCAGAGGCTGATCAGGTAGAAGCAGAGCCGTTCGACCTTTCTGGAATGCAGGCGGACGATGGCTATGACGAAGACGGCGAGGAGGACGAGGAAGATTTTGACGATGTCGATGGCATCGTCGATCCGCTCGCCGGACTCCGCAACGCCCAGAACGATCCTTATGCCGATGATTTTGGCGGGCGCGACATGGCTGGCGATGATTCCGCTTATGCCGAGCCGGAAGTAGCCGAAGGGGAGGCAGAGCCGCTCGATCTGACAGCGGAATATGGCGACGCCGGTGCAGCGGGCAGCGAAAATGCCGAACCGCAGGAACTTGCTGGCGAGGACTATCCAGACCAGCAGGCGGTAGGCGGGCGTCGCCGCAGCCTGCTTGGCGGCGGCGGGGCAGGTGAAGCTGGCGATGCTGGTGCTGGCGCCAGTGCTGGTGCTGGCGCCAGTGCTGGCGAGGGCGGACCGGCTGGTGGCCAGCCTGCTGCGCCCGTGGGGGGGAGCACGCTGTTCGAACGGATGGCCAATCTTTCGCGCGGGGTAAATGCATCGGGCGATGATGAGGAGGAAATGGACGATGAAGAGGCGAACAGCCCATCGCTCAGCATTCCGCGCTTCCTCGGCCGCCAGAACAACCAATAGTTCCGGCTGAACGCAAATCTGCAACGGGTGCGGGTAGAAATACCAGCGCCGCGTTGCATTCGGTTCGTGGCTGGTTCAGCCTCGGCGCGATAGGCCAACGCCCTGTCCTTTTGGTCCCCGGTCCCAAGGTCCCATGAAACGCGCGCTTTCCAGTTCTCTTCTTCTAGTCGCTATGGCTGCTCCCCTGGATTTGTCGAGCAGCATCGCCCATGCGCAAGACGCGGCCGCAGGTCCGGTTGCGCGGGAAGTTGTCCAGCCGCTCCCTTCATCCGAAGTCCAACAGCTCAACGCATCCTTGCATAGATTGGCAAGCAATCCGCAGGATGTCGGAGCCATGATCGATGCAGGCAACGCCGCGTTGCATCTGAACGATCTGGAGGCAGCGCAGGGCTTCTTCATCCGCGCGGTCCAGCAATCGCCATCCAATGCACAGGCCAAGATGGGCCTGGCTGCGGTCTTGCTACGCACCGAACAGCCGATCGATGCGCTGCGACTGTTCGACGAGGCCGAAAGCGCCGGGGCGAATATGGGCGAGATCCATGCCGAACGCGGGCTGGCCTATGATCTGGTGGGCATGAACAGCGAAGCACAGCAAAGTTATCGTGCGGCGCTGGCGATCAAACCGGATCCCGAAGTGACCCGGCGATTGGCCCTGAGCTACGCAATGGCGGGTGACCGCTCCAATTTTGAGGCGGTCCTTCGCCCATTGCTCGATAATCGCGATTTTGCAGCCTATCGCACCCGTGCCTTCGGTCTCGCGATTCTGGGGCAAACCGCTGATGCCTCTGCCATTGCGGAGGCGGTCATGCCGCGTGACCTGGCGAGCCATATGACACCCTATCTTGCCTATATGCCGCGCCTTACCCGCGCGCAGCAGGCGGCGGCGGCAAATCTGGGCATTTTCCCCAAGGCAGCGCAGATCGGCCGCGACGATCCCGGCATCGCCAGCTATGTTGCATCGGCCCGCTCGGGCACTCGTAGTGCTGACAGCAAGCTTGCTCCGCAGGGCGAGCCGTTGGACAAAGGGGCCGGCAAGCGAAACGCCGGCCGCGGCACAAACGCCGGCACCAGCGCCAGTGACAATCGCCGCCGCCGACCGGACAAGTCGGGAAGCAGCCGACTCGCCGGCGTGGCGCAAGGGCAGGAAGAGTCAAACCCCGCCGCCTCACCCTCAATCTCGACTTTCAAGCTCGCCGATACGGCGCAAGGCCAGCAGGCGGCCCAGCCACCCAGGCCAAGCCTGGACGAGGCTTTTTCCGGCTTTGCCACGCCGACCAGCGCCGCAAGGCAGCCGGCATCCGGGGCAGTGGATATCGGCGCGATCAAGGTGCCGCGTGAAGCCTGAACCGCCCGAGAAACCCAAGGCCAAACCAGAGCCGCCCAAGCACCCCAGCCGTATCTGGGTGCAACTGGCCACCGGACGCGATCGTTCGGCCCTGCGATTCGACTGGCGCCGGTTCGAAAGGAAGGCACCGGATTTGCTCGGAAAATACGATGCCCATGTCGTCAAGTGGGGGCAGGCCAACCGCTTGTTGGTGGGGCCAGTGGGGTCCGAACAGGACGCGCGCGAATTGGTCAAGGCGCTCAAGGCCAAGGGCCTCGACAGTTTTCGTTACACCAGCCCGGAAGGAGAAGAAATTACGAAGATTCAATAATGTATGGGCGTACAGCTTGATTCTTTGCACAGGCTTTGAACAAGCGAAATCAATTCTCCCCAGCCGCGCACGGCCCAGCCATTGCGTTTCCATGGCGCCTCATTGCATCCAGTCATCGATGCACAGAGCGATCCCCCAATCATGAGACTGCGTGAAGCCGAATTCACCGCTTCCGAAGATGCCGCGCCGGTTGAAATGCTGGCTGCGCTGTTCGATGCGCGCGGCTGGCTGTGCGAGATTGTTTCCGACGACGAGATTACCGGCGAGGTCCAGGGCAGTTGGGCAAAATACCAGATTCGCGGCATCTGGCGGGCCGAAGACAATGTGCTGCAGCTGATTTGCCTGCCCGATATTCGGGTGACGGCAGAGAAACGGGCGCAGGCGCACGAGTTGCTCTCGCTGGTCAATGAACAGATGTGGCTGGGACATTTCGACATATGGTCGACCAGCGATGTCCTGCTCTATCGCCATGGCGCGCTGCTCAGCGATGATGGGTTGCTCAGTATCGCGCAGGCCCAGGCGCTGGTCGAAATCGCGATTGACGAATGCGATCGCTTCTACCCTGCATTCCAGTTCGTGCTGTGGGGCGACAAGAGCCCGCGCGCCGCGCTCGACAGCGCGCTTGTCGATGCGGCAGGGGAAGCCTAGGGGCAGGGCCCACATTCAGGCAATCCGGAAAAGCAAATGGACAGCTTCCGCAAACTCCTCATCATCGGCTGCGGCAATATGGGCGGGGCCATGCTCCACGGCTGGCTGGCCGCGGGCGAAGATCCGGCGCGGTTCGCCGTGCTCGATCCGGCGATTGAAGCCGTGCCTGATGGCGTTGCACTGTATCGCGAGCCGCCCGCCGATCCGGATCACGATTGCGCTTTGCTGGGTTTCAAGCCGCAGCAATTGCCTGCGCTGGGACCAGGCTTGCAGGCGCTGACCGGGCCGGGAGTGACAGTCTTTTCGCTACTGGCCGGGATCAGGCTGGATGCGCTTGCCGCCAGCTTCCCCGATGCTGCTGCCCACGTCCGGGTCATGCCCAATCTGGCAGCGCGGATCGGCAAAACGCCGGTGATCCTGTCCGAAAACGGGCTGGATGCCGCTGCGCGCGATGTCGCGCTGTCGCTGTTCGGCAAGCTCGGCACGGCATTGTGGCTCGATGACGAGGGGCAATTCAACCTCGTGACGGCGCTCGCTGGATCCGGTCCCGGCTTCGTCTATCGCTTTATCGATGCGCTGGGATCGGCGGCGCAGGAATTGGGCCTGCCGCAAGACATGGCGACCAAACTGGCCATGGCAACGGTGGAGGGCGCATCGGCTCTGGCCGCAGCATCGGGGGATTCCCCCGCCGTCCTGGCCGACCGGGTGGCTAGCCCGGGCGGCATGACGCGCGAGGGATTGAACGTTCTGGACGCCGATAACGCGTTGAAAAACTTACTGATCGACACGCTGCGCGCGACTTCTGACAAGGGTGAGGAGCTGGGACGCGCGACATAGGACGCGCCAACCGATCGGGGTTAATCAGTTGCATGCTTTGCAACCCGGTTTCGCTTGAAAATCAGCGCTGCGATTGCGATATTGCACCTACCGGCTTGTCGTCGCTCGGCGCCGGAAAGGAGTTTATGATGGCTGATTGGAACGAAACCCCGCGCACACAGCAGCAGGGCTTCGGCTCTGTCCCCCGCACCGGCAGCATGCCTGCGGGTGTGACCTTTGATGAGGGCCTGCGCAAGCATATGCTCTCGATCTACAATTACATGAGCTCGGGCGTATTGCTGACAGGCATAATCGCGCTGCTCACCGCACGTTCCGGGATGGCGATGACATTTGCTAACGGGCCGATGATGTGGCTGGTAGCACTGTCACCGTTGGCGATCGTGTTCGCCATGAGCTTTGGTGCGAACCGCTTCAGCAAGGGCACGCTTCAGGCGCTGTTCTGGGCCTTTGCGGTGCTGATGGGTCTGTCTCTGTCGACGATTTTCCTGATCTATACAGGTGAATCGATCGCGGCGACCTTCTTCGCGACAGCGGGTGCTTTCGCCGGGCTTAGCCTGTTCGGATACACCACCAAGAAGGATTTGTCCGGTTGGGGCAGCTTCCTGATTATGGGCGTGATCGGTCTGATCATTGCCAGCGTGATCAATATCTTCCTGGGTTCGGGCACCATGGCAATGGTGATCAGCTTCCTGGGTGTGCTGATCTTCGCAGGGCTCACTGCCTATGACACGCAGCGCTTGAAGACAGAATATAGCTATTACCGGGGCACCGAATGGGCCGGCAAGGCTGTGATCCTGGGGGCGCTGAACCTCTATCTCGATTTCATCAACATGTTCCTGTTCCTGCTGCGCTTCATGGGAAGCCGCGAATAATCGCAGGAATGAGTCGCTTTATCGATGCCCGGGGTGCCTTTGGCGCTCCGGGCATTTTCTTTGCCTGAAAGACGGGTTAACCCGGCTGCTTCAGCTTGGATCAATCACCGCAGGCAGATATTGGTCATAGCGGTATCAGAGAGAGGAATACACATGAGCGCGAAATCTGGAGCGAATCTCCGGATCGTTGCGGTTGCAGCGGGCCTTGCCGCATTGGGTGCCTGCACGACCACATCGCCCCCTCCGCCACCGCCTCCGCCGCCGCCACCACCGGTCAAGGTAGTCACAATTCCGCCGCGCCCGCAGCCGCCATCGGGCGCGACCGAACTGATGGCGATTCCGCCGGTAGGGCCTGATGGAATCCGACAGACCGTGAATGCCAATATCAGCGACAACCAGCGGACCTGGAACCTGCGGTCGGGCCTCAATGTTGCCGCACTCAATTGCCTGCGACCGGAACATGTGGCGCTGGTTGGCAATTATCGTGAGCTGCTCAAGAAGCATTCGCGCGAATTGTCGCGGACCAACAGCGCGCTGCAGAGCGAATATCGCAAGCGATACGGTTCGGGTTATCGCAATGATCAGGACGCCTATATGACACGCGTCTATAACTATTTCGCGCTGCCGCCCGCGCTGCCCAAATTCTGTGACGAAGCTTTGCGGATCAGCAATGAATTGCGCGCGGTCCCGGTAGGGCAGCTGGGGACGTTCTCTGCCACCGCATTGCCGCAGCTGGAGGGCGTGTTCGACAACTTCTACCGCTCATATGAGCAGTATCGTACCGAAGTTGCTTCCTGGGACGCACGCTATGGCGCGTCGGCGGGTGGGGCATCACCCTATGCCGCTTCGACAAGTTCGCTTCAGGCACAATACCCGCGCACGACAATCTCTAGCGTGCCGGTCAGCCCGTCGCAGGCGTATGGTCCCGCGGACAGCACGGCAACGGGAATGCATGCGCCGGTCGATATGGGCACGCAGCCGCAATTGGTTGCGGGTATGGACATTGCTGAAACATCGACCGGCGATGGCAACACAGGCGGTGTGCGCTTCACCTCGCAGCCTGTGGTGCAGAGCGAGCCTGAGGGTTAGGTCAATCGCAATCGGTGCGACAATTTCTCTTTGCAGCGCTGCCTGCCATTCGCTAAGTGGCGCGCTCTCTGCCAGGGGCTTTCCCTCGCAGCTTTTATCTGGACGGGGCCGTAGCTCAGATGGGAGAGCGCGTCGTTCGCAATGACGAGGTCAGGGGTTCGATCCCCCTCGGCTCCACCAGTTTCGACTAGAGGAAACCGTCCGGGGGACGGTTTTCCGTCGAAACTCCCAAACACAAACGAGGATATTGCACTCGTGGACGCGAGTGCGTAACGCAAAGAAGCGAGCCGGTAACGGGAACGCGGTGCAATTCCGCGGCTGCCCCTGCAACTGTAAGCGGCGAGCGCCATGATCATGCATCGCGTCAAGAGATGCAGTCACTGGGCATATGTCCGGGAAGGCGATCATCGGTGCGATGACCCGTGAGCCAGGAGACCGACCGGAGCGCGTCGCTCTTGCCTGGTCCAGGGTTTGGCCAGGCGCGGAAAACTTTCGTCTGAGCGACGTAACTGAGCAGCGTGGGGCCATCCTCGCGCTGCCTGTCGCTTTGTGACGGGAGTAATTTGATGAATAAGCGAAGTTTGATTTGTGGTGCGGCTTTGGCGGCGCTGGCTTTCCCTGTGTGCGCCCAGGCTGAAGGCGGGGTCGAAACCCCCATCACCGTCAGCGCAAGCCGCTCTGGCGAGCCGGTTGCGGTGTCCGATTATGCCGGATCGGTCACTGTGTTGACGGCTGGGCAGCTCGAGCAACGCCAGGTGCGCGATATCGCCGATGTGCTGCGCGATGTGCCTGGCGTGGCCGTGGCCGGGACGCCCGGCCTCTCGCAATTGCGCCTGCGCGGCAGCGAGGCAAACCATGTGCTGGTGCTGGCTGACGGGATCGAGTTGTCGAATCCCTTCTATGGCGAGACCGATCTGGGTACGCTGCAGGCCGAAACGGGCGCATCGATAGAAGTTTTGCGCGGGGCTCAGAGCGCACTCTACGGTTCCGACGCGATTGGCGGTGTGATTGCCTATCGCAGCGCCGGTGGGTGCGATGCTGCGGGATTGAGCGCCTATGCAGAGGGCGGCAGCCACGCCACCTTCAATGCCGGAACACGCGCTGGACTGTGTGGAGACAATGCGCAGGCGGCATTGTCTGCCAATTATGTCAGCACGGATGGCACGCCCAATGCGCGCGGCGGTACGCGCGATATCGGGCGCGATAGCCTGACGTTGGCGGGCAAGGGCTCTCTCGATCTATCGCCCGATGTGCGGCTGCGCGCCGCAATTCGCTACATTTCGACCGAGGGCGATTTCAACAACCAGGATTTCGACCCTACCAGCCCGACATTGGGCATGGTCGTCGACACGCCGGGACAGCGCTATGACAATGAGGCGATCTATGCGCTGGCAGGCATTCGGGCCGAAGCGCTCGACGGGCGCTGGAGGCACGATCTTTCCGGCCAGATAGCCGATGTGCGGCGTGACACCTTTTCCAGCTTCGGGCGCGATTCGGGCAACGAGGGGCAACGGATCAAGGGCTCCTATGTCACCTCGCTGCGCCTTGGCGGCCCGGTGTTCGCCCATCAACTGACCTTTGCCGCCGATATCGAGCGGGAGGAGTATCGCAATACTGACCCCTACGGCTTTGCCTTCACCGGCACGCGCAGCACGCGCAATATCGGGCTGGTGGGCGAATATCGCGCGGCGAGCGACCGGTTCGATTTCGGCGCGGCCGTGCGGCGCGACATCAACAATCGCTTTGCCGATGCCACGACCTTCCGTGTCGAAGCCGGCGCACAAATCGCACAGGGCACAAGGCTGCGCGTGGCAGGCGGATCGGGGGTCAAGGATCCGGGGTTTTACGAACTCTACGGCTATGTTGACGGTCGCTTTATCGGAAATCAGGATCTGCTGCCTGAGAAGTCGATTGGATGGGAGATCGGCTTCGATCAATCGCTGGCAGACGATGCCTTGCAGCTATCCGCCACATGGTTTGACAGCAGGTTGAAGCACGAGATCTTCACCGATTACCCCGCGCCCAACTATGTCGCCACGCCCGCCAACCGCGCGACGGATTCGCAGCGCAAGGGGCTGGAATTGTCGACCCATGCCCGGATCGGGTCCCAGGTCACGCTCGATGCGGCCTATAGCTGGCTGAATGCCAAGGAAGACGGCACGAAAGAGGTGCGTCGTCCGGCCAATATCGCCTCGGCCGCGATCAATTGGACTGCGCCGGGCGATGCGGTCTCTGCCACGCTGGTGGTGCGCCATAATGGCGCGGCGCGCGATCTTGCCTTCACCGATCCCAGTTTCGTTCCGGTAATCGCACGGCTGGATGATTACACGCTGGTCAATCTGGCGGGCGAGGCGCGCCTGACGGCCAAAATCCGGCTTTTCGCCCGTGCGGAAAACCTGCTGCACGAGCGCTACGAGCAGGTCTTCAGCTTTGTCAGCCAGGGCCGTAGCGTGGTCGCAGGAATTCGCGCGAGCTTCTAAACTCTCGCCAAACGGTCAGGAAATGCATAGGGGGCACCCATGCATTTCCTCGACCAGGCCAAGATCTATCTGAAATCGGGTGCGGGCGGCCCCGGCGCGGTGAGTTTTCGCCGCGAGAAGTATGTCGAATATGGCGGCCCTGACGGCGGAAACGGCGGCAAGGGCGGCGATATCGTGTTCGAGGCTGTTCAGGGCCTCAATACGCTGATCGACTTCCGCTATGCCCAGCATTTCAAGGCCGCGCGCGGTGGCCACGGCATGGGCAAGGACCGCACAGGTGCTGGCGCACCCGATTTGGTGATCAAGGTGCCGGTCGGCACGCAAGTGATCTCTGACGAGGATGGCGAGACTGTGCTCGCCGATTTTACCGAGGTCGGCCAGCGGGTGGTCTTCCTCGAAGGGGGGATGGGTGGCCGGGGCAATGCCAGCTACAAGACCAGCACCAACCGCGCTCCGCGCCAGCACCAGCCGGGCGAGTCGGGCGAAGAGATGTGGGTGTGGCTGCGGTTGAAGCTGCTGGCCGATGTTGGCCTGCTGGGCCTGCCGAATGCCGGCAAATCGACCTTCATCAACCAGGTGTCCAACGCCCGTGCCAAGGTTGGCCATTATGCCTTCACGACGCTGGTGCCCAAGCTGGGCGTAGTGCGGCACAAGAGCCGCGAATTCGTGCTGGCAGATATTCCCGGCCTGATCGAAGGCGCGGCGGAAGGTGCAGGGATTGGCGACCGTTTCCTGGGCCATATCGAACGGTGCCGGGTATTGATCCATCTGATCGATATCTCGGGCACGGGCGATCAGGATCCGGTTGAGGCGATGCGGATCGTCGAGGATGAGCTGTCTGCTTATGGCGCGGGGCTGGATGAAAAGCCTCGGCTGGTTGCGCTCAACAAGATTGACTTGGCCGATCCCGAATTGGCCAAGGGATTTGCCGAAGAACTGCTCGCCGCAGGTGCAGAGCAGGTTTTCGCCATATCCGGCGCAACGGGCGAGGGGATCGAGGAACTGCTCGATGCTGTACTCGCGTATCTGCCCGATCGCACTTCCACCGAGACCAAGGGGGTCGAGGTTGAGGATATGGATGAAGGGGAAGGGGGCGAATGGTCGCCGATCTAGCCAGCCTCGCCCAATGCCGCCGTCTGGTGGTCAAGGTCGGCTCCTCTCTGCTGGTGGCGCAGGGAACAGCGCGTGCTGCGTGGCTCGCTTCGCTGGCGAGCGACCTTGCCCGGCTGAGGTCCGGCGGGACGCAGGTGATTGTGGTCAGCTCGGGGGCGATTGCCCTGGGCGCGGCGAAGCTGGGCCTTGCCGGGGGTGGCCGCGCCAGCCTGGCCGATGCGCAGGCGGCGGCTTCAGTTGGGCAAATCGCGCTGGCGGGCCTGTGGTCCGGTTGCCTTAACGAGCACGGTATTACCGCAGCACAAATGTTGCTGACGCTGGAGGACCTCGAAGACCGGCGGCGCTATCTCAATGCCTCGG
>JBNLDR010000048.1:0-17307 GCA_050304495.1 Altererythrobacter sp. | reverse complement strand
TGGTTGCGCCGATACAGTGCAGCTCGCCGCGGCTCAGGGCGGGCTTCAAGAGGTTGGAGGCATCCATGCTGCCTTCGCTCGCGCCAGCGCCGATCAGCGTATGCATCTCGTCGATGAACAGGATGATCTGCCCGTCCGAACCCTTGACCTCGTCAAGCACGGCCTTGAGCCGTTCCTCAAACTCACCGCGATACTTCGCACCCGCGATCAGGGAGCCCATGTCGAGGCTCATCAGCGTGCGGCCCTTCAGGCTATCGGGCACATCGCCATTGGCGATACGCAGTGCGAGCCCTTCGGCGATCGCGGTCTTGCCGGTGCCGGGTTCGCCGATCAGCGCGGGATTGTTCTTGGTCCGCCGCGCAAGAATCTGGATCGTGCGGCGAATCTCTTCGTCACGCCCGATCACCGGATCGAGCTTGCCCGCGCGCGCCGCTTCGGTCAGGTCGCGGGCGTATTTCTTCATCGCATCATAGCTTTCTTCGGCGCCGGCGCTGTCTGCGCTGCGGCCGCCGGTGATATCCTGGATCGCCGCCTCAAGTGATTTGGCATCGACATTCGCTTGCTTGAGCGCCTTGCCTGCCGGATTGTCAGAAGCGAGCGCGATCGCCTGGAGCAGGCGCTGGACTGGCACGAAGCTGTCGCCGGCTTTGGTGGCGAGCTGTTCGGCCTGGTCGAGAATGCGCACCGCGTCATTGTCAAGGCCGGGTGTCTGCTGTGCCCCGCCGCCCGATACGGCCGGGATCTTGGCCAGCGCGTTATCGATTTCCGTGATCGCCACGCCGGCATCGCCCCCGGCGCGCTGGATCAGCTGCGCCGACATGCCTTCGCTGTCTTCCAGCAAGGCCTTGAGCAGGTGGGACGGGGTTATCCGCTGGTGGTTCATGCGGATGGCAACGGTCTGCGCGCTCTGCAGGAAACCCTTGGCGCGATCGGTAAACTTCTCGAGATTCATGCGAATGCCCTCATTGGATATAGGCAGGATGTAGTGTGGTATTTCTGCAACACAAGTCCCGCGGAGCAATTATTTCGAGGTGTGTTACCTAGATAGAATACCTCTCGCCGAGTGCAACCATGGCAGCTCAAATTTCTCGCGCGATGTTTGGTTATGATATGTGGTTGAGTCCAACTGACACTGGTGTAAACAGGGCTGGCTAAACCGCCCGGCCACAGGTTGGGCAATATCTAGAGCCAGGAGATCAAGATGTCTGTTGCCGGAACTTATGAATGCGTGACCAAGACCCCGATGGGCGACCAGAAGAGCACCGTGACCATCGTTGACAATGGCGACGGCACTTTTTCGGGCACCAATGCCGGTGCGATGGGCAGCATGGACCTCGAGGATGGCAAGATTGACGGCAATAGCCTGACCTGGACCATGAACATGACCGTGCCGATGCCGATGAAGCTGGAAGGCAGCGCCACGATCGATGGCGACACGCTGACCGGTTCGGTCAATGCCGGTGCATTCGGCAATATGGCGATGAGCGGCACGCGCGTCTGATCGCTCTCTATCGCTAACTAAATTCGGGGCCGTCGGAGCGATCCGGCGGCCTCTTCTGCTCGGTTATCCTGCGAAGCGACCTCGCATCGCCTGATAGGCTGCAGCGGCCACGGTGTTCGCCAGATTGAGTGAGCGCACCTTGTCTGACAGCATCGGCAGGCTGACCATTTGGTCGCGGTGGGCTTCGCATATTCCCTCAGGAATACCCTTGGTCTCGCGCCCGAACACCAGATAGGCGTCCACCGGATATTCAGGCTCGTAGAAAGTGCGTGCGGCATACTCCTCGAACAGGAACATCTGATCTACGCGCGGAGCCCGTTCGGCGATGAATTCCGCCCAACTGCCAAACTCGACCAGCTTGATATGCGGCCAGTAATCGAGGCCGGAACGCTTCACCCGCTTGTCCGAAATATCGAAGCCGAGCGGGCGGATCAGCACCAGTTCCATGTCGAGCGCAACGCAAGTGCGCCCCACCGCGCCGGTATTGCCGGGTATCTCTGGCTGGATGAGGACGATGGAGGTCACGGCTGGATCAGCCGAGCTTGTCCTTCAGGATCTGGTTGACCACCGCCGGATTGCCCTTGCCCTGCATCGCCTTCATCGTCTGGCCGACGAAGAAGCCGAACAGCTTGTCCTTGCCGCCGCGATATTCCTCTACCTTGTCGGCATTGGCAGCAATGATCGCATCGATCGCTTCTTCGATTGCGCCAGTATCGCTGACCTGCTTGAGCCCTTCAGTCTCGGCAATTTCGGCCGGGTCGCGCCCGGTCTTGAGCACAATTTCGAAGATTTCCTTGGCCTGCCCGCCCGAAATTTCGCCCTTGGCCTGCATATCGAGGATCGCCGCCTGCGCTTCGGCCGTGGCAAACGCCGGGTTCGCATCGGCACCCAGCGCGTTTATCACGCCAGGCGCGACCGAGAGCGACCAGTTGGCGACCTGCGTGGCGACATCTTTTTCCGGCTTGCCGATACCCTTGGCGGTGGCAGAAAGCAGCGTTTCGAAACGGGCGAAAGTCTCGACCTCGGCGGTAAGTTCATGCGCGTTGTATGGCGTCAGCCCCAGCTGATCGATATAGCGCGCGCGTTTGACATCGGGCAGTTCGGGCAGGCTTTCGCGGCATTCGTTCAGGAAAGCGTCGTCCAGCTCAACCGGCAGCAGATCCGGATCGGGGAAATAGCGATAGTCATGCGCATCTTCCTTGCTGCGCATGCTCCGCGTGGTGCCAGTATTGGGATCGAACAGCCGGGTTTCCTGCACCACCGTGCCGCCGCCCTCGATCAGATCGACCTGGCGGTTGGCCTCATGCTCTATCGTCTGCATCACGAAGCGCACCGAATTGACGTTTTTGGTTTCGGTCCTTGTGCCGAATTCCTCGCCCGGACGCCGCACGCTGACATTGACGTCGGCGCGCATGGAGCCTTCTTCCATGTTCCCGTCACACGATCCGACATAGCGCAGGATGGTGCGCAACTTGCGGACATAGGCGCCGGCTTCGGCGGGCGAACGCATATCGGGGCGGCTGACGATTTCCATCAGCGCCACGCCGCAGCGGTTGAGATCGACATAGGACATGGTCGGGTGCTGATCATGCATCAGCTTGCCCGCATCCTGCTCTACATGGATGCGTTCGATCCCGATCACCTTATCCTGCAGGATCCCGGCCTTCTCGTCCGCTTCGATCAGCAGCTGCCCCTCGCCCACAATCGGGTGGTAGAGCTGGCTGATCTGATAGCCCTGCGGCAAATCGGCGTAGAAGTAGTTCTTACGCTCGAAGACCGAGGTCAGGTTGATCTTGGCCTTCAGGCCCAGCCCGGTGCGCACCGCCTGCTCGACGACGTACTTGTTGAGCACCGGCAGCATGCCCGGCATGGCCGCGTCGACCAGGGACACTTGCGAATTGGGCTCTGCGCCGAATTCGGTTGCGGCGCCGCTGAACAGCTTGGAATGCGAGGTGACCTGCGCATGGACTTCGAGGCCGATCACGACCTCCCATTCGCCCGTTGCGCCCTGAATACGGTAATTGCTCATGGCCGGTGCGATAGGACCACTTCATCGTCAAGAAAAGTGCCATCTTGCCTTGTTAGGCGGTTCTTTGCCTGCCATTCGCACCTTTGGGCTGCAAGCTTCAACCCGAAGCTGTCAGGTGGGATCGTTGCAAGGCAGGACTCTTTCTTCGCTGACCGGTGAACCCAACGGGTTCAACACGATACGCCTGGTTGCGGCGAGCGCGGTGATTTTCAGCCATGCTTTTCCTCTGACTGGGCTCGACGAGCCGCTGAAGCAATTTACCGGGCAGGCGACATTTGGTGATCTGGCCGTCGCCGCCTTCTTCCTGATTAGCGGCATGTTAGTTACGGCCAGCTTCGATAAGGGCGACATTGCCCGTTATACGATGCATCGCTTGCGGCGGATAATGCCGGGCCTGATTGCATCTGTTGCGGTCTCGGCGATTGTTTTCGGGGCGGTCTTCACAAAATTGCCGGTTGGAGAGTTCATAACGCACCCGGACACCATCCGTTTCCTGGGCAATGCGCTGTTCCTGCCGGTAGGATATGATTTACCCGGCGTATTCCTCGACAACCCCATGCGCGCAGTGAATGGAAGCCTGTGGAGCCTCAAATATGAGATGGCGTGCTATGTCTTCGTGCCGATTGCGCTTGCATTGGCAAGACTTCGCAAGCCGGCAGTGATTGCGGCTTGGCTGGCCAGCTTCGTGATCGCGCGGATGATCCCGGACAATACCACCGGTCCCAGTTATATGATTGATATGACAGCAGATCTGTTCCGATATTACGGTACAGGAATGTTGCTTTACTTGTTCGCAGATCGGGCGGTGATCCGGCGCGACTGGGCATGGATCGCTCTGCTATTGTTCGCAGGATCCGCCTTCACTCCTTTCCTCGAGGAAGTCGCAGCAACGGCAGGCGCTTATGCGCTGGTGAGCTTCGCCTATATGTGCGGAGCACGCTTCCGCAACCTCACCGCGAAGGGCGACATCTCATACGGGGTCTATGTCTATGCCTTCCCGATCCAGCAGGCACTGGTCCCACTCTCGCTCTCATTCGCCTGGCCGTGGCTGGTCAATATGCTGCTGGCCCTGCCGCTGGTAGCGGTTGCTGGGCTAGCATCCTGGCTGTTAGTGGAGCGACCCGCCTTGAAATACGGAAGAAGGCCATCGACACGATAGAAACCTATCACGACCGCATTCGCGCAGATGTCTTTCCGCTGGTCGGCCGACAGGCCGGTCGTGTGCTCGATTTCGGCGGAGGCGTGGGCGCGACTGCGGCAGCGCTCAAGGCGCAAGGCATCGCGTCGGAAACAGTGTTGTACGATCAAGTCGCGGGCGATGCTGCCCAAGGGATCGACATTGCCGAGCCAGTCGATCTCGAGGATTTCGAGCGGATCGAAGAACTACTGTTGCGCCATGGGCCGTTCGACACGGTCCTGTGCCTCGATATCCTCGAGCATTTGCGCGACCCGTGGCGCGCGGTGGATTTGCTAAACGGCGCATTGAAACCGGGCGGTGCGTTGATCGTGAGCCTGCCCAACGCCAATTACATCGGTCTCGTCGGCCCGCTCGTACTGCGCGGCAGGTTCGACTATGTCGACGCGGGGGTGCTCGACCGGACGCATCTGCGTTGGTTCACACGGCACTCAATGATGGAACTGGTGAGCGCGCCGGATGCGCAGATCGAGATGATCGAAGCGCACATCCCCGGACGACTCAAGCGATTGATTAATATGGTGACTTTTGGCCTGATCGAACGCTTCCTCTCCTCGCAATATAGGCTGCGGGTGCGGAAGAACGCCTAGCCTACCACCACCGCTCCGGCTTGGCACTGAACCCCGCGCGCTTCTGGATCGCAAGTCCGGCGTTAAGCACACCCTGTTCGTCAAACGGCTTGCCCACAATCTGCAGGCCCAGCGGAAGGCCATCATCGTTCAGCACGGCGGGAACGCTCATCGCCGGGAGCCCGGCAAGGCTGGCAGGCACGGCAAACACGTCATTCAGATACATGGTCAGCGGATCTTCATTGAGCGAGCCCAACGGGAAGCTGGCGGTTGGCGTCGTCGGTGCGAGGATCACGTCGCAATCGGCCCAGGCCTGCTCATAATCGCGCGCGACCAATGCCCGCACCTTTTGCGCCTGATTGTAATAGGCATCATAGAAGCCGGCACTGAGCACATATGTGCCAATCAGGATACGGCGCTTGACCTCGTCACCGAAACCGGCGGCGCGGGTCACGGCATACATGTCTTGCAGTCCGGCCCCATCGGGCAGTTCGCGCAGGCCATAACGCACGCCGTCATAACGCGCGAGATTGCTCGATGCCTCTGCCGGGGCGACGATGTAATAGGCAGGCAGCGCATATTTGGTGTGAGGCAGGCTGATATCGACAATTTCGGCCCCCGCATCGCGCAGCCAATCCTTGCCCTGTTCCCAGCTCTTGATGATCTCCTCGTCAGTGCCATCCATGCGATATTCGCGCGGAATGCCGACTTTCTTGCCCTTGAGGTCCGCAGAGAGCGCTGCTTCCCATTCGGGCACGTCCATCTGCAGCGAGGTCGAATCCTTGGGATCGAACCCGGCCATCGCCTCAAGCATGATCGCGCAATCTTCAACGCTACGCGCCATCGGCCCGGCCTGATCGAGGCTGCTGGCAAAGGCGACAATGCCCCAGCGCGAACAGCGGCCATAAGTCGGCTTGATCCCGCAAATGCCGGTGAAGGCGGCGGGCTGGCGGATCGAACCGCCCGTGTCGGTACCGGTCGCCGCCGGTGCGATGCGCGCAGCAATGGCGCTGGAGGACCCGCCGGAAGATCCGCCCGGGCTCATCGCGGCATTGCTGCCCGCCTTACGCCAGGGCGAATTGACATTGCCAAAATAGCTGGTCTCGTTCGAGGAACCCATCGCAAACTGGTCAAGGTTGAGCTTGCCCAGCATGCCCGCACCTGCATCCCACAATTTCTGCGAGACGGTGCTTTCATATTCGGGCTTGAAACCTTCCAGGATGTGGCTCGCCGCCGTGGTCTGGATCCCGCGCGTGGCGAAAAGGTCCTTCATGCCGATCGGCACGCCGCCCATCTTGCCCAAAGCTTCGCCCTTGGCGCGCTTGGAATCGGTCGCATCAGCGGCGGCCAGCGCGTGATCGGGCGTGGCGACGATAAAGGCGTTGAGCGCGGCCGCTTCGGCCACGGCGGCGTTGAAGCTTTCCGCCACTTCGCGCGCGGTGAAATCGCCATTCGTCACACCGTCGCGGATATCCTTGACGCCAAGGTCGGTGAAATCAGTCATTATTCGATCACCTTGGGAACGCCGAAAAAGCCGTGTTCTGCTGCGGGCGCATTGGCCAGTACCTCGTCCCGCTTGCCGCCGCCGGTCAGCGGATCAGCATCGACCACATCGTCACGCAGGCGCAAATGATTGGGAATGACCGCGGTCATCGGTGCGATGTCTGTGGTGTCGACCTCGCCCAGTTGTTCGACCCAGCCGAGAATACCGTTAAGCTCGGGCACCATGCGCTCAAGCTCTTCGTCACTCATCTTGATGCGTGCCAGTGAAGCGATCTTCGCCACAGTGGCCTTATCGACGGACATAGTCTGTGCCCTTCGTTGGGGTTACGTGATTGACAGGCGCGCTAGCAGCGTGGCCCGCTGGCTTCAAGCGAGTGCATTGCCCATTTTGGGCCTATTGTTGCGGCCCGCCCGCTTGATCCGCTGCGCCGCCTTCCTGCTGCATCATTTGCTGCAACATCTGGATGCGGCGCTGGAAATCCTCGCGGCTCATGAAATCGACCAGCTCAACTTCGAATTCAAGGTCCGCATTGGGCGGAATCGGCGCCCCCGGAGGCGGATTGGCACCGTAGCCTAGCTCCGCCGGAATGCTGAGCGTATATTTGCCGCCCTTCTGCATCTTCATCGCGCCATCGCGGAATCCCGGCACCATGGCATCCAGCGGCAGCGGGCTGCCCTGGGGAAAGATCGGCGGCATGCCTTCGGGCAATTCGCGCGAACGATCAAACTCGGTCCCATCGGCCAGCTTGCCGACATATTTGACGAACACCACGTCTTCCGGACCAGGGTTGGGACCCGTGCCTGCAGTGATCACTTCAAGATCGACACCCTTGGGCATGGTGGACCAGGCGATCCCCGCCCCGATCAGGATCGCAACAATAATGCCGATCCAAAGCTTGGCAAGCGAACCCTTGGGCAGCGGCTGAAGCGGTACACGCGTGATTTCGGTCATCGTAAGGTCCTGAAACTGAATGCCGGTAACGGCACTGCCCAATGCAAAAGGGCGCGGAATTGTTCCGCGCCCTGATGGCTTATCGTGAGTGTGCGTTCAAGCAGTATTCCTGCCCGATCGACGGCAATTATGAACCGTCACGCTCCATCCGCTTGCGTTCCAGCTTGCGGGCGCGGCGAACGGCAGCAGCCTTTTCACGGGCGCGCTTTTCGCTTGGCTTTTCATAGTGGCGGCGCAGCTTCATTTCGCGATACACCCCCTCCCGCTGCAGCTTCTTCTTAAGCGCGCGGAGAGCTTGGTCGACATTGTTATCGCGAACGATGATCTGCATAAAATTCAACACCTCACATCAATGGGTCAGAGCCCGCATGCAGCGCGGGTTGCGCCATATCTAAATCAACGAGAATCGGGCCGAATCCGCGGACGGTCGGCTGTCTGCGGGGCGCTCATAAGCAAATCATACGCTAATGGCAAGGGAAAGCGGGTAGGCAGCAAAGGGAGGTGCGGCTAAGAGGCCACACAATGACCACACTTTCTCCCCTTGCAGCATCGCTCAATGTCGCGCTGGGCGGCGCGATCGGCGCCGTCAGCCGCTATCAGCTTGGCCGCGCCATGACTCATTGGCTTGGCCCGCAGGTAATCACCGCTTTTCCCTGGGCCACGCTGGCCGCGAATGTGATCGGCAGTATGGCGATGGGCGTATTGGCCGGATGGCTGGCACGGCATGGCAGCGGATCGGGCGAGCAGCTGCGCCTGCTGTTGGGGGTGGGCCTGCTGGGCGGCTTCACCACTTTCAGCGCTTTCAGCCTGGAACTGATGCTGCTGATTGAGCGCGGGCAACCGGGCACGGCCTTTGCCTATGGCGCAATTTCGGTGCTGGCCGGCCTGAGCGGGCTCTATATCGGCCTGATCGTGATGCGGATCGCCGGATGATGCCTGCTCGACAAACTCAGGATGAGCGGGAAGTCCGCCAGTTTGCCATCGCTGAAGATGATGAAGGCGTGCGGCTTGACCGGTGGTTCAAGCGCAATTTGCCGCAGATCGGCTTTGCCACAGTCAGCCGCTGGGCGCGGACCGGGCAGATTCGGCTCGATGGCAAAAGGGTGAAGCCAGAAGACCGGCTGAGCGCGGGGCAGATCCTGCGCGTTCCGCCGGGCGGCGAGCAGAAAGGCGGTAAGGCGCCCAAGCCGCGCCGCGAACTGTCGCCCGAAGAGATTGCCGAGGCGCAGGCCATGGTGATCAAACAGACCAAGAGCGCGATCGTCTTCAACAAGCCACCAGGCCTTGCAACTCAGGGCGGCAGCAAGACGCACAAGCATGTCGATGGCCTGCTCGATGCCTTCGTGGAGGGGGACGAACCCCGCCCCCGCCTGGTCCACCGCCTGGACAAAGACACTTCGGGCGTGCTGCTGGTTGCCCGCACACCCGGCAGCGCAGCGAGCTATTCCAAGAGGTTTTCCGGCCGTTCGGCGCGCAAGATCTATTGGGCGCTGGTGGTTGGCGTGCCGGAAGTGCCGGAAGGCATGATCGATGCGCCGCTGGCCAAGCAGCCAGGCACTGGCGGCGAGAAGATGCATATCGATGAGGAAGGTGGCCAGCCCGCCAAGACCCGCTATCGCGTGGTGGACCGGGTCGGCAACCGCGCCGCCTGGGTCGAGCTGGAGCCGCTGACCGGACGCACCCACCAGCTGCGCGTCCATCTCGCCGCGATCGGCCATCCAATCGTAGGCGACGGCAAATACGGCGGGCAGGACGCCTTTCTGACCGGAGCCATCAGCCGCAAGATGCACCTTCATGCGCGCCGCCTGATCATTACTGAACCCGGGGGTGGCAAGCTCGATGTCACCGCCGAACTGCCCGATCATTTCGCCGCGACAATGGATTCGCTGGGCTTCGATCTGGGACAAAGCGATGCCGCCCCCCTGCGCGGCGATGAAGCGCCCGAACGCTCGCGTGAGGAAAAGAAGCAGGCCGCCCGCGCCCATGCCAAGCAATATCGCAAGGCGCGCCGGGGCGAGCGGCGGACCCGCGCAACCACCAAACCTGCATCAAAGCCAACCGCAAGGAAGGCCAAACCCAAAGGTCCGGTCAAGGGCAAGAAGCGCTGATGCATCCGAACAAGGCATTCCGAAGCGAAGATCGCGCACTGCTCGAATCGCTGCTCGATGAAATCGGTTTTGGAATGGTCTTTGCGCAGACCCCCGATGGCCCGCGTGTTGCGCATGTCCCATTGCTGTGGACCGGCGATGGCGCGGTGCAGTTCCACCTTTCGCGCGGCAATGCGCTGACCAAGCATCTCGATGGCACAAATGCGCTGGCCGTGATCAATGGCCCCGATGGCTATATCAGCCCGCGCTGGTATCCCGATGGCGGCGCAGAGCAGGTGCCGACCTGGAACTATGTTGCCCTGGAGCTGGAAGGGCGGGTCCGCCGGATGGATGAAGATGGCCTGGTGGGCCTCATCACCGCCATGTCTGACAAGCACGAAGCGCGCATCGCCACCGGCAAGCCGTGGACCATGGACAAACTGAGCGAGAAGCGCCGCATGGGGCTAGTCGCTTCAATCATGGGCTTCGAGCTTGAAATCATGGCCTGGCGCGAGACGCTGAAACTTTCGCAGAACAAGCCGGTGGCCAACCGATTGGCGCTGGCCGACGGAATGGAGGGCGAAGGCGCAAATGCGATAGCGCATCTGATGCGGAATCTGGCGCAATGAGCGCGCGGCTCGCAATATTCGATTGCGACGGCACACTGGTCGATGGCCAGGCCGATGTCTGCGACACGATGGAGCAGGCCTTCTCGCTCGCGGGCCTGCCCCCACCCGATCGCAACGAAGTGCGCCGCTCGGTCGGCCTAAGCCTGCCCCGCGCCGTGGCCGGCCTCGCGCCCGATCTGGACGGCAGCGCCATTGGCGAAGTGGTCGCTCTGTACAAGCAGGCCTTCGCCTCCCGCCGCAAGCAGGGGCTGCTCTACGAACCGCTGTATGACGGGATCGGCGATCTGCTGGAGGGCCTGCGCAGCGCGGGATGGTTGCTGGCCGTCGCAACCGGCAAATCCGATCGCGGGCTAAATGCCTGCCTCAGCAATCACGGCATTCTCGACCTGTTCGTCTCGCTCCAGACGGCTGACCGCCACCCTTCGAAACCGCACCCGGCCATGCTCGAAGCCGCTTTGTTCGAAGCGGGCGTTACGCCGGGACAGGCGGTGATGATCGGTGACACCAGCTTCGACATGGTGATGGCCCGCGATGCATCCGTCAGGGCAATGGGCGTCGCCTGGGGTTATCACACGCCCGAAGAATTGCGCGAAGCCGGGGCCGTGGCTGTCGCGACTGATCCAGCCAATCTGGGAGAATTGCTGTGACCCTGCCTGATCAAGATGCAGAGGCGCTGGCCAAACGCCGCTTCCTGGCGATCAACCTTGTCCGCATGACCGGGCTGGTCTGCGTGCTGCTGGGTGTGGCGATCGCCCAAGGGGTGATCGACCTGCCGCGCCTGGTCGGCCTGGCACTGGCTGCATTCGGCCTCTACGACTTTTTCTTCGTTCCGCGGATGCTGTCCAGGCGCTGGAGAAGCGAAGGACAATGAAGCGCTTCTACAAGGATGTAGCGGTCACCGAAATTGACGGTGGCTGGCAGGTCACGCTGGACGGACGCGGAATCAAGACCATTGGCGGCGTCCCGCAAGTGGTGCCCAATCGCGCGCTGGCCGAAGCGCTGGCCGCCGAATGGGACGCGCAGGGCGAAGAGATCGATCCGGCCAGCCTGAAGCTGCGCGACCAATGCGATTTCGCCATCGACCATGTGGCGAAAGATGCGAAAGAGACGATCGCCAAGCTGCTTGGCTATGCCGAAACCGACACGCTGTGTTACCGCGCCGATCCGGAAGATGCGCTGTTCGTCCGCCAGCAAGAGGTGTGGGAGCCGCTTGTCAGCGCATTGGAGCAACGCGAGGGCATCAGGCTCTATCGGATCAGCGGAATCATCCATCGCACCCAACCCAATGCCAGCATCGCGCAATTGCGCGAACGCCTCGCCTGCCTTGATCCCTTCACGCTGGCAGGGCTCTACACCATGACTTCGCTTGCAGCGTCACTCTGTATTGGGATGGAAGCGCTGGAAGATGGTGCCGATCCGGCATCGCTATGGCTCGCCGCCAATCTGGAAGAGGAATGGCAGGCCGAATTGTGGGGCCGCGATGAACAGGCTGAACAGCGGCGCGCCCTGCGCGGCGACGAATTTGCCCGCGCGCATCGCTGGATCCGGCTGGTGCGCAGCTAATTCTGGGCTAGGCCCCACCTTCGCTCAGCCAATCGGCAACCTGCCGCGCCACTTCATTGCTGGCACGATTGAGCGCTGCGCCGACCGGACCCGGCTTGGCAATCACACCGCTTTCAATCGCTTCGAAGCGCTTGGCTTCGACTGCGCCGCCGTTGCGTTGCTTGATCGCGTCAAACCGCACTACGACCGAACTTGACGCCGCATCATAGCCGAATTCGCGCAGCACCCCGCGCAAATGGCTCTCTGCAAACAGGCTGGGATCATCACCATCGATCACGAACCGCCCAGTGCGCACCCGCACCGTTTCGGCAACAAGACGGCGGAATAGCCGCGCAGGCTTTTCCACCCACACCGCATCCTGGAGATAGGCCAGCTCTGTATCGCTGACCCGCACCGGCACGCGCAATACGTCGACCTCTGCCGGGACATTCGGTTCATGGATCGCCAGCGCTTCTGCCCGCGTTCCGCTCTGTTCGCTGCCCGCCGGGGCAGACGCTTCGGCGGTAAGGTTGAGCAGGCTGTCCGGCGGCTCCACCCCAAGGCTGAGACATCCACCCAGGGCAAGCACCGGCACCAGCGCCGCCAGTTTCCAAGCCCGGCTGATAATCATCCTGTGCCCCCTCATCGTTTATAATCCGGCAGCGATTGACCCTGGATCAGTGGGCCAACACCCTGATTCTCAAGCTTTTCCGTCAAATTTCGCAATGCCTTGCTGGCTGCACGCAATTCCTGCAGCGTCGCCTCGGTCGCCGGCAGCGTGCTTTCGGACAGCCGGCGCGTGGCGGGCCGCACGTCTTCCAACGTGGCTGAGAGTGAAGCTGCCGCCGCATCGGTTGATTTCAAAGTCGCACGCAGTTGCTTGGCCAGCTGCGTTCCCTCTTCATTGAGCAGGCGGTCCGTAGTGGCAGTCGCCTTTTCAAAGGCGTCGAGCGCCTCGCTCGCCTCCTTCAAGGTCACCTGCAGTTCGGTCAATGTCCCTTCGACTTGCGGAGCTGCATTGGCGAGGCTTGAAGTCATCCGCTCGGTATTGCTGAGAATGCCTTTTATCGATTCCTGGTTTTCTTCGGAAAGCACCTGGTTCATCCGCTCGCTCAGCGTCGCAAGACGTTCCAGCAGCAGCGGTGCATTGGCGAGGATTTCGTTGAAACCGCCTGCCTTGGGCGGGATCACCGGATAGCCTTCCGGGCAGGCCGTGGTGTCACATGTGATCGGCAGCGCATCCTTGCGCGCGCCATCGAGGAGAATGGTCGAAACGCCGGTAAAGCTGGCCTGGATCGTGGCGGTGGTGCCAACCAGCATCGGCACCGTATCCCTCACCTTGATCCGCACCCGTACGAATTCGGGGTCCTTGTCCCACAATTCGATATCGCTCACCTGCCCCGCCGGCACACCGGCAAAGGACACCTGCGAACCATTGGCCAGGCCCGAAACCGATTGCTTGAAGAAGATGTCATATTCGTTCTGCGTGCCCTGCCCCAACTTGGCCAGCCAAAGGATGAAGGCTGCCAGCGCCGCGAGCAGGAGTAGCGTGATGACGCCAACCCAGACATAGTTTGCGCGTGTTTCCATTGCTTTCCCCTATGCCCGTGCCAGACCGCGCTTGTCCATCACATTGACCCCTTTTGTGCTTTGTGTTGGCCAGCTTGCACCGCACGGCCACGCGGTCCGTTGAAATATTCATCGATCCAGGGATGGTCGGTTTCGAGCAGTTCGGGGATGGTCCCGACTGCAATGACCCTCTTGTCGGCGATCACCGCTACCCGGTCGCAAATCTCGTACAGCGTATCGAGATCGTGCGTAATCAGGAACACGGTCAGGCCCAGGGTTTCCTTCAATTCCTTGGTCAATCGATCGAACTTCGCCGCACCGATCGGATCGAGTCCGGCTGTCGGCTCGTCGAGAAACAGCAGTTCCGGGTCAAGCGCCAGCGCGCGCGCCAGCCCGGCACGCTTCCTCATTCCTCCAGACAATTCTGATGGAAACTTGTTCACTGCATCTTCGGGCAAGCCGGACAGCATGACCTTGTAGCGGGCAATCTCTTCCCGCAAATTGTCCTCGATCTCGGGATAGAACTGCCGCAACGGCACTTCGACATTCTCGCCTACGGTCAGGGTCGAGAACAGCGCACCGCCCTGGAACAGCACGCCCCAACGGCTGCGAACCCCCGTCTTCTTGTTGGATTCTGCGCCGGTAAACAAATTGCCGAATAACTCGATCTCACCCGCCGCAACCGGCTGAAGCCCGATGATTGCCCGCATCAGCACCGATTTGCCGGTTCCCGATCCGCCTACCACGCCCAGGATCTCGCCCCGGTTGACGGTCAGTGAAAGATCATCATGCACCACATGATCGCCGAACTGGGTCCTCAGCCCGCGCACCACGATTGGATGCCCGCCACGGAATCGCTCAAGATGTCGCGCTTCGGATTGGTCGATCTCACTCATCCCCAACCCACCTCGGTAAAGAACACGGCAAAGAAAGCATCGAGCACGATGACGGCGAAGATTGCCGAGACCACCGCCATCGTTGTCCTGAGACCGACTTCTTCGGAGTTACCGCGAACCTGCATGCCATGGTAGCAGCCCGCCAGGGCCACGATCAGTCCGAACACCGGAGCCTTTATCAAACCGACCCATAAATCGTGGGTGGGCACCACTTCCTTGATGCGTTCAAGGAATGTCCAGAACGGGATATTAAGCAACAGGTCTCCGACGACCGCGCCGCCAATGATGGAGACCACCGAGGCATAGAAGCCCAACAAGACCATCATGAAGGTGCAGGCGAGGATCCGCGGGACCACCAGTGCCTCGATCGGAGAGATGCCAATCGTCCGCATGGCATCGATCTCCTCGGTCAACTTCATTGTGCCGATTTGGGCCGCGAAGGCGGAGCCCGAACGACCAGCAACCATGATCGCAGTCATCAGCACACCCAGCTCGCGCAGGGTGATCCGGCCGACCAGGTTGATGGTGAGGGCTTCGGCCCCGAATTGTTCAAGCTGGACCGAGCCTTGCTGCGCAATCACGATCCCGATCAGGAAGCTCATCAGGCCTATAATGGGCAGCGCACTGACCCCGACCAGTTCGAGCTGCCTGACAAGCGCGCGGCCACGAAAATGGGCGGGGTGCCTGATCAGGCCCGCAAAGCCAACCAACACTTCGCCGAGAAACTCCAGCACGCCGATAATGCCGTGCCAGGCTCCGCTGACCAAACGCCCGATCCGTTCGGGCATGCGTTCCCAAATTGGAAAATAGGGCGCGCGCGTTTCCTCGTCGGTCCGCAAGCCTTCAACTGCGCGCATCAGGCGCTGTGCCCTTGCGCTGGCCCCAGTCACATCTGCCCCGAAACGGCGGGCCAGGCGGCAAGCGACCCAGGCGCCAACCGTGTCGATTTCCGAAACTTCAGCAAGATCAATCGCTTCGATCGGCCCTTCGATCGCGTCCAGATCCTGATCGATCGCACCAATGGTCGAAACCAGATAGGGCCCAGCCAGCAAGAGGCGATGTCCGCTTCCGCCCACTTTCTCTTCGATCGAATAGGTCGCCCCGCCGTCCATGGCTGCCGCTATGCGGGGAAATTCCTCGTATCACAAGGTGCTGTCGCACGAGAATTACGGGTTGTGGCGTCACGCGCGCGCTGGCAAAGGCCGCTGCGATATGACCAACGAACTTGCCAAGACTTTCGATCCCGCCGCTATCGAGGCGCGCTGGTATGCCCATTGGGAAGAGAACGGGCTGTTCCGTCCCGAACGCCCGGATGCCGAAGCTTTCACCATCGTCAACCCGCCGCCCAATGTGACCGGCAGCCTCCATATCGGCCATGCGCTGGACAATACGCTGCAGGATATCGTGATCCGTTATGAGCGGTTGCGCGGCAAGGATGCGCTGTGGGTGGTGGGCACCGACCATGCCGGCATCGCGACCCAGATGGTGGTCGAACGCCAGCTCGAGGAAAAGCAGGACAAGCGCACCAATTATTCGCGCGAGCAATTCGTCGACAAGGTGTGGGAGTGGAAGGAAGAAAGCGGCGGCACGATCACCCGCCAGTTGCGCCGCCTGGGCTGTTCGATGGACTGGTCCAGAGAACAGTTCACCATGGACGAGCATTTCACCAAGGCGGTGCTCAAGGTGTTCGTCGATCTTTACAACAAAGGGCTGATCTATCGCGACAAGCGGCTGGTAAACTGGGACCCCAAGCTGAAAACCGCGATTTCCGATCTTGAGGTCGAACAGCAAACCATTGCGGGTGGCTTCTGGCACTTCAAGTACCCGCTCGAACCCGGCGTGACGCTCGACGACGGCCGCGACTATATCGAAGTCGCCACGACGCGTCCCGAAACCATGCTGGCCGATATGGCAGTGGCGGTGCATCCGGAAGACGAGCGCTACAAGTCGGTCGTCGGCAAGCATGTGGTGCTGCCGATCACCGGGCGTCGCGTTCCCATCGTGGCTGATGAGCATGCCGATCCAGAACTGGGCAGCGGCGCGGTGAAGATCACGCCCGGGCACGATTTCAACGATTTCGAGGTTGGCAAACGCGCCGGTATCGCCCCGGCAGACATGCTCAACATGCTCGATGCCGAAGCCAATGTCTGCCAGACGGCAGACGCGCTGGTGCCGGAAGAATATCTGGGCCTGCACCGCTTCCGCCGGGATGGTGTTGATGGCGCGCGCGAACTGGTGGTGCAGCGCCTCAAGGAACAGGGCTATCTGGTCCCGCATGTCACCAAAAACAAGGACGGCGAAGAGCAAGAGCACGATGCCGAACCGCGCCAGATCGCAACGCCCTTTGGCGACCGCGGCGGCGTGGTGATCGAACCCTGGCTGACCGACCAATGGTATGTGAATGCCGAGGAACTGGCGAAGAAGCCGATCGAAGCGGTCAAGTCCGGCGAGGTCGAAATCGTGCCCAAGAGCTGGGAAAAGACCTTCTTCAACTGGATGGAGAACATCCAGCCGTGGTGCGTCAGCCGCCAGCTGTGGTGGGGTCACCGGATTCCGGCTTGGTATGATGCAGACGGCAAGGTCTATGTCGCCTTGACCGAAGAAGAGGCTCAGGCGCAGGCCGGAGTGGGCGTAGCGCTCACCCGAGACTCTGATGTCCTCGACACATGGTTCTCATCGGCACTATGGCCCTTCGCCACGCTCGGCTGGCCGGAAAACAGCGAGCTGCTGGCAAAGCATTATCCCAACGATCTGCTGATTTCGGGCTTCGACATCCTGTTCTTCTGGGACGCGCGGATGATGATGGCGGGCTATTTCAACATGGGCGAACGCCCA
>JBNLDR010000047.1:0-17553 GCA_050304495.1 Altererythrobacter sp. | reverse complement strand
AGGCAGGACATCTTCGGGCAGCCGCCCCCAGTTTACCTGCCGTCCGGTGATGTACAGGATGAGACAGACGAACCAGCCGGTGAGCAGTTTGACGACCACCAAACGGGGATCGAGCAGTTCTTCAGCTGCAGCGCTGGTCCCTGCCGTGTAAACCGGCGGATGTTCGAGCAGCCAGACCAGTTCGCTCGCCTTGCCCGCAGCGATGGCCGCATTGCGGCGTTCCATCTCGGCCAGCGCTTCTCGATAGGGCTGCTGCGCATAATCGCGCCGCCATTCAATCATATCGCCAGACATTCCATCCATGCAGGATTGCGTGGGACCATTCATCACGCTTATCAAGGGGTCAGATACCTATTTGAGAACTGGGGACCATCATGAAACTGGATATGGGAGCTGCATGGAACCACGCAACAGCCATGCTTGGCGCGAACAAAGACGTCGTGCTTGTGGTCGCAGGAGTATTCTTCTTTCTCCCATATCTCACATTGGCCTTGTTGCTGCCCCAAACCGCGCAGCCAGCGCAAGGTCAAGCCGATCCTAATGCGATCTTGGCAATGCTGTTGGACATCTACGCAACCTATTGGTGGGCATTCCTGCTGGTAAGCGTGGCGCAGGGAATCGGCATGCTGGCATTGCTTGCATTGTTGACTGATCGAAGGCGGCCCACGGTGGGCGAAGCGCTTGCCCATGGAGC
Source organism: Altererythrobacter sp. (assembly GCA_050304495.1). Taxonomy (GTDB): domain Bacteria; phylum Pseudomonadota; class Alphaproteobacteria; order Sphingomonadales; family Sphingomonadaceae; genus Erythrobacter. Next base: position 16,859 of record JBNLDR010000047.1, on the reverse strand, counting down.
CAAGGGATTTCTGCCCTATCTTGGCTCACAATTGCTCGCGGGTCTCTGCTATGCTGTAGGCCTTGGCATCCCATTAGCTGCTGCTGCAGCCAGCGGAATCGGCGCTTTGACACTCGTTCTGGGACTGCTTGCGGTGGTTGCTGGCGTCTATCTGTTCGTGAAATTTTCGCTGATCGCACAGGTGATTGCCATCGATGGGATCATGAACCCGCTCAAGGTTCTGCAGCGTTCCTGGCAATTGACCAAGGGCAACAGCCTGAGGCTGCTGGCATTCTATCTCTTGCTGCTGATCGCAGTGGGAATCGTCGTGGTGATCATCACGATGATCTTCGGACTCGTCTTCGCACTCTTGGGCGGACAATTCGAAACGATAGGAAACGGTATCGTGGGAAGCATATTGAACACGATATTCGTGGTCATTTTCCTGGCTACATTGGCAGCAGTCCATCGCCAGCTGGCTGGGCCCAGCGCAGAAGCGGTGAGCGAGACCTTCGAATAGGGTTCAGTCTTTCCAACCCCAGAACAGCTTGCACGGCAGGATGTTGAGCAGTTCGAACCCGGCATCGATCCGGGCGAAATGCGGTGCCATATAGTCACGGCAAGCAGCGGTGAACTGATAGACCAGGAAAGCCCCACCCGGCTTCAAGACGCGGTGCGTTGCTGCGGCAATGGCAGGGGCCACACCGGCGGGCAGGGTCGAAAACGGCAGGCCGGAAAGCACATAATCCGCCTGCTCAAATCCATGTTCGCGCACGATCCGCTCGACATCCTCCGCCGATCCCAACACGGCATGGAAGCGCTTGTCGCGGATCGTCCGGCTCAGATGCTCGATATAGAGCGGGTTGGTATCGATCACGATCAGCGTGGCATCGCCGCTCAGCCGCTCCAGCACCGGGCGGCAGAAGGTCCCGATGCCCGGTCCATATTCCACGAACAGCTTGCAATTGCGCCAGTCGACCGGTTCCAGCATGCGTCGCACGGTGAAGCGCGAGGAGGGTATGATCGATCCAACCATGCGCGGATGTTCGACAAAGCCGCGGAAGAAGACCGACCATTGCGCCAGATAATGTCCGGTTCGATCGCGCAGGCCGCCGCGATTGCCGATGGCCAAGCCTTTGGAATCCATAGTTCGTCCTGCCTCGCGTGCCAGTTAGCGATGTGGTTCGATCGAAGGTCAGCGCCCTTGCAGATGCGGCGGGGCATTGCAAGCATCCGCTGCCTGTCCTAGCGCCGGGATGACCATGGCCGACGTCGATCCGATTTCACCAACAGCGGCAATTGCCCCGGCACACCAGCCGATTTCGCGCGAGCGCATGACCTTGCTGTTCATGGTGATGCTGGTGACGGCAGCGGGCAATACAGCGATGCAATCGGTCATGCCTTCGATCGGCACAGAATTGGGGGTAGAAGATTTCTGGATCAGCCTGGCCTACACCTGGTCTGCACTGCTGTGGGTGATAGGCGCCCCGATGTGGGCCCGCAGGTCAGACAGACGCGGACGCAAGGCGATGATGGCGGTGGGGCTGATCGGTTTCATCTTGATGATGGCGCTATGCGGTTTGATGCTGTGGTTCGGCATCAATGGCTATCTGCCAGCAATCGTCACACTTATCCTGTTCGCGCTTTCTCGCAGCCTCTACGGAGCATTCGGTTCGGCCGCACCGCCAGCCGTGCAGGCCTATGTCGCGAGCCGTACACCGCGTGCCGAGCGAACTCAGGCCATGGCTCTGATTGCATCGAGTTTCGGGCTGGGTACGGTCATCGGGCCCGCCTTGGCGCCGATGCTGGTATTCGAAAAGACTGGCCTCGTCGGGCCCTTCTTCGCCTTTGCCCTGATTGGTGTCGTAGTGCTGATCGCCTTGCGGTTGCGACTGCCAGATGACGATCCGAGCTTTGCCGCACGCGGCGAGATAATGGCGGCGCCCTTCAGCGCCGGATCGAATCCTCGATTGCGTAGCCCGAACGAGGATGAGGGAGAAGACAGGCCATATGTAGACCCACCCGGGCCATCGGATGCCAATGACCTTTCGATCACCCGCCTTTCGTGGCGAGATCAGCGACTACGACCTTGGTTGATTTCGGGCCTGTTGGGCGGGCACGCGCAAGCGGCGATGCTGGGCATAATCGGCTTTTTCATCCTCGACCGCTTGGGATTACGAGCCGATCCCGGGGCCGGGACCGGTTCAATTGGTTTGGTGTTGATGTCCGGTGCCATCGCAACCTTGTTGGCGCAATGGGGGCTCATTCCGATGCTCAAGCTGGGCCCTCGCGCATCCATCATGTGGGGCATGGCGCTGGCGGCCCTCGGCACGCTTACATTCTCAGTATCGAAAGACCTTCACACAATAGCGGTCGGCTTCGCCATCGCTTCGCTCGGCTTTGGGCTCTACCGGCCTGGCTTCACCGCCGGATCGTCGCTGGCGGTGACCCGCGCGGAGCAGGGTCAGGTCAGCGGCATTGTGACTTCAACCAACGGGTCCGCCTACGTATTCGCGCCCGCGCTCGGCGTGTGGCTTTATGGCCATCACCCGGTCATTGGATTTGCGACGATCTGCCTGCTTTGCCTGGTCGTATTCGTCCTGGCCTGGATCCATTTGGGTAGCGACGAGCTGCTCACTCAAGAGCGGAACTAGAGGATCTGCAGCACCTTGTCCTGCGGGCGGCATAGCCGCGCGCCCTTTTCCGTTTCGACCAGCGGGCGTTCGATCAGGATCGGATCGGCAGCCATCGCCTTGAGCACGGTTTCGTCATCGGCATCAGGCAGGCCGCGTTCAACCGCATCGGTCCCGCGGATGCGCAGGCCCTGCTGCGGCGTGATTCCGGCATCGCGATAGAGCTGCGCCAGCTTTTCAGGTGTTGGCGCATTTTTCAGATATTCGACCACCGTCACATCGACCTGCGAGAGATTCTCCAGAATCGCCAGAGTCTTGCGCGACGTACCGCAATTGGGATTGTGCCAGATGGTCGCTTTCACCGTGTTCTCCTGATCTTTTCGGGACACCGCCCGACTAGCAGCGGTGAAAAAATCGTCCAAGCCCGAATAATCTGTTGCGACTGCGAATAATTCTCAATATCGGCATCATCCCTATCGAGAATCATTCGCAAGAAAGAGAATTCATGCCCTCACCAATTCGCCACGCCGCGCTCCTCTCCGCCGCAGCCATGGCCCTGCTTCCCGCAGTCGCAGTGGCCGAAGACTCCGGTGAACGGGAATATCTGCCCGGCAATATCGTGGTGACGGGTGAGCGGCAGGGCTATGTCGAGGATGATGGCTCCAGCGGCACGAAGACCCCAACCCCGCTGATCAATGTCCCGCAAACGGTGGGCGTGATTACGCGCGACCAGTTGGAAGACCAGGGGGTCAGCCAGCTCGCGGGGGCCTTGGCATTTGTCCCCGGGGTTAGCCTGGAATCCGGCGAAGGCAATCGCGATGCCGTGTTCATTCGCGGCCAGGAATCGACCGCGGATTTCTATCTCGACGGGCTGCGGGATGACGCGCAATATTATCGCTCGCTTTACAATGTCGAACGGGTCGAAATCCTCAAGGGTGCCAATGCGCTGATCTTCGGGCGTGGCGGTGGCGGCGGTGTGATCAACCGGGTCAGCAAGACCGCACATCTCAACGGGAATTCGGCGCAAATTGACGCTGGCGCAGACACATTCGGCGCTTTCTCGTTTGCCGCAGACGTGACCGCGCGCATTGCTGGAAATGCTGCCGTGCGCCTCAACGGCACCTACGAGGAATTCAACAATGACCGCGATTTCTACGATGGTCGCTTCATCGGCGTTTCGCCCACGGTTACGGTCGAGCTGAGCCCGCAAACCCGCCTGACAGCACATTATACCTATGATGATGATCGCCGGCTGGCCGATCGCGGCATTCCTTCATTGAATAACGCGCCGCTGGCCGGTTTTGACAAGACTTTGTTCGGCGACCGCGGTTTCAATCTCTCGCACACCAAGGTCCATATTGCGCGGACCCGGATCGATCACGAATTTTCGGGTGACCTCAGTATCAACGCCTCGTTCCAGTTCGCCGACTATGACAAGCTCTACGCCAATATCGTGCCGGGATCGACCGATGGCACCGATGTGACTCTGTCCGGCTATGAAAATCTGACGGGCCGCCAGAACCTGATCGGGCAGGCAAACATGGTCTGGAATGTCGAGACCGGGTCAATCAGGCACACCGTGCTGGCCGGGTTCGAAGCGGGCGACCAGAAATCCGATGACAGCCGCCGCATCGCCCAGTTCGATGCAATTGGCGGGCCGGTGGCCAGCATCACGGTGCCGCTTGCCCGCATTCTGGCCATACCGGCAATCTCGCTCACAGCGGCGAGCCGCGCCCGAGACAGCCAGCTGACCACGCTCAGCGCCTATATCCAGGACCAGGTCGAGATCGGCGAACATCTGCAGTTGATCGCGGGTTTGCGCTGGGACAGCTTCGATCTCGACACGCACAATCAAATCTCTGATGCCCGTCTGGGAAGCAAGGATAATATGGTCAGCCCGCGTTTCGGCATAGTGGTCAAGCCAAACGAAACGCTATCGCTCTATGCCAGCTATGCGCAAAGTTTCCTGCCGCAGTCGGGCGACCAGTTCATCAGCCTGTCTTCGGCCAGCGCGGCGCTGGATCCGGAAGAGTTCGAGAATTTCGAGATTGGCGCGAAATGGCTGGTGAAGCCGGACCTGTTCCTGACCGCCGCCCTGTTCCAGCTTGATCGCACCAATACAACCGCACCCGATCCACTCGTGCCGGGGAACCTAGTACTGACCGGCAGCACAAGGACCAAGGGCGTTGAGCTGAACCTTGCTGGCAGCATTACCGAGAACTGGCAGGCCAATATCGGCTATACCTATCTCGACGGAGAGATCCGCAATATGACTTCCGCTGCGCCGGCCGGAGCCCGGCTGGAACAGCTACCCCAACATCAATTGGGCATCTGGAACCGGCTTCAACTGACCGAGCAGTTCGGCCTGGGCCTGGGAGCGATCTATCAGGACGAACAGTTTACATCCGTCAGCAATACGGTGAAGCTACCCGATTACTGGCGCGTGGATATGGCGGCATATTGGAATGTCAGCGAGCAAATCTCCGTTCAGGTCAATGTGGAGAACCTGTTCGACGAGACCTATTATGCCAGCGCCCATGGCAACAACAATATCCAGCCGGCTGAGCCCTTCAGCGCGCGGCTGGGCGTCCGGATCAAAATGTAGGAGCTACTCGCTCTCGCTCGCTGCCGCACCCTTCCCTGGCGGCGAGCGCATTGCCGGTACGGCCTGCGCGGCATCTTCTGCGCTGATACCCGGAGCAGGTGCGGCATTGATCCGTTCCTGCCTGCGCGCCACGCGGCCCGCACGCTGGATCGCGCGGACCAGCCGCGGATAGACACCGCAACGGCACAGATTCGGAACCGCCGCCTCTATCTCTGCCTTGCTGGGCGAAGGATTGTTCTTGATCAGTGCCGCCGCTGCAATCACGATTCCCGGGGTGCAAAATCCACACTGGATCGCCTGTTCGGCCACCATCGCCTGTTGCACCGGATGCGAGCGATCACGCGACAGCCCCTCGATCGTGGTGATAAAGCGCCCTTCCGCCTCGGCTATTGTGATCAGGCAGGATCGCAAGGCCGCCCCGTCAACCAGCACCATGCAGGCGCCGCAATCGCCACTGCCGCAACCATATTTGGTGCCGGTAAGGTTGGCCGCATCGCGCAGCGCCCACAGCAGCGGGGTCTGCGGATCCATCTCGAACTGGACCGGTCGATCGTTTACAGTCATGCGCGTCATCGCCGCGCTGTCTCCCCATGGCTGGAACGCCCTCGCCTATCGCATGCGAGGAGCGCATTCCACAAGCCGTTGGCGAACGACTAACCGCAAATTTGGCTCTGCAAATTGCTTTGCAGCAAAGAGAGCCCACGGCTAGTCCGGTTCGCGATGAGCCTGAATGCCAAACTGACCAAAGGGCCGATCCGCCAGCATTTGGTCACCCAGGCCTTGCCGATGATGTTCGGTGTAGCCGCCACCATGTCGATCGGGTTGGTCGACGCCTATTTCATTGGTCGTTTGGGCAGCGCGCCCTTGGCCGCCATATCCTTCATCTTTCCGATCATGGTTGTGCTGACCAGCCTGGGAGTTGGGCTGATGGTGGGGATCAATTCGGTTGTGGCGCGCGCCCTGGGCGAAGGCGACATGGCCAAGGCCCACCGCCGCGCCAATCTGGGGATTGTGCTGGCGCTGGCCATCGGCGCCGCAATCGGCCTGGCGCTGTTCGCGCTGACTGACCCCCTGTTCCGCCTGATGCAGGCTCCCGGCCATTTGCTACCCTTGATCCGCGAATATGTGCGCCCCCTGGGGCTTGGCTTCATGCTGATGACAACGATCCTGGGAATCAGCGGCGTAATGCGCGGCCAGGGCGAAGCCCGCATGACCTTCTTTGTTTCGGTCAGCTATGCCGCCGCCAACTGGGTGCTCGATCCGCTACTGATAACCGGCGCATTCGGGTTCAGGGGATATGGAATTGCGGGTGCGGCCTATGCGTCCATCATCGGCTGGGCATTGGGGGTAGGGCTGGGGCTGTTTCTGATCGGGCGATCCATGCTGCCGTTCAAACCGCGCATGATTGCGCAATGCCGTGTGGGAGAAACCTCGCTTGCGATCCTGCGCGTGGCCGGGCCGGCGGCATTCGCCAATGCCATCAATCCGGTCGGCCTGTCGATCCTGACCGCGCTGATAGCGCGTGAAGGAGAAGCCGCGGTGGCCGGTTTCGGAGCAGCTGGGCGGGTGCAGAGTTTTGCGGTTGTGCCGCTGCTCGCTTTGTCCGGCGCGATCGGCGCGATCGTGGGCCAGAATTGGGGTGCCAACCAGCCGGCAAGATCACGCGAGGCAATGTTGCTCGCCGGGGCATTCAGTGTCGCTTACGGGCTGGCTATGGCCACAATCCTGGCTTTCGGCGGCGGCTGGTTCGCCGATCTGTTCACCGACGACCCGGCGGTGATGGCGCAATTCACCCGCTATCTTTCTATCGCGGCATGGGGCTATGCGGGGTTCGGTGTCCTGATCGTCGCCAATGGGGCGCTCAACGCGGTTGACCGTGCATCCTATTCGCTCGCCCAATCGGCGCTGCGCGTATTCCTGGTGATGTTGCCTGTCGCCTGGCTGCTGCGCCCGAGCTGGGGTGCGGACGCGATCTATTCGGCAGAACTTGCCGCCAACCTGATTGGTGGTTGCATCGCTGCCCTGATTGTCTGGCGCGTATTGCGCAAGGGTCCGTCCATCGCCCCAGCTTGAGGTGCGACACCCAAATCTGATTTGCGGTTACTATTCGTTTACCATCGTCCTTCATAGAGAAGCCTCTAGAGTAATTGGGGGCAGCTGAAATGGACGACCTGCTGGCGGATTTCGTCGCAGAAACCAAGGAAATGCTTGAGGCATCCGAGGGCGAAATCATCGCCTGGGAGGCCGACCCGAGCGATCGCGCGCGCCTCGACGCGATCTTTCGCTTCGTCCACACGGTTAAGGGTAATTGCGGCTTCTTCGACTTTCCCCAACTTGAAAAGCTGAGCCACGCTGCCGAAGATGCACTGGCCGAAGTTCGCGCCGGACGCCGCGCGCCCGATGCCGCGCTGGTAACCGCAGTCCTGTCAATTATCGACCGGATCGCCGAAATGGCCGATATGATCGAAGCTGGCGAAAAGCTTCCCGATGATGGCGATGAAGCGCTGATTGCGGCGCTTGAAGAAAACGCCTCGGAAGTATCGCTGCCAGCCGCCGCTCCGGCGGCTGAGGGCGAAGCCAACGGCCCGCGTCGGACCGAAAACTCGCTGGCCAATGCACGCACGATCCGTCTCCCGGTGGAGCTGCTGGACCGCGTCATGAGCGGCGTTTCCGACATGGTTCTGGCGCGCAATGACCTGGGGCATCGACTGCGGCAGGCCGGGGCCCAACCCACGATTGACGGCCCGTTTGAACGGTTAAGCTCGATACTCAACGATGTCCGCGATGCCGCAACCCGGATGCGCATGCACCGGATCGAGCATCTTTTCAGCGCCTTTCCCCGCCTGGTCCGTGACCTTTCTGCAGAGCTGGGTAAGCAGGTGATGATCGATATCGAAGGCGGCGACGTGGAACTCGATCGCGAGATGATCGAGATGATCCGCGACCCGATGGTCCATATCATCCGCAATGCCATCGATCACGGGCTCGAAGGCGTTTCGGAACGTTTGAGCGTAGCCAAGCGTGAAATCGGCATGCTCAGCATCTCGGCGCGGCAGGCAGGCAACAAGATTTCGGTTATCGTCAGCGATGACGGGCGCGGCCTCAATGCCACCAAGATCGGGGCAAAGGCGGTAGCCACCGGCGTAATCTCGCAATCCGAACTCGACGCGATGAGCGTAGAGGAAGTGCAGCAATTGATCTTCACCCCCGGACTGTCGACTGCGGATGCAGTCAGCGCGGTTTCCGGGCGCGGCGTGGGCCTGGACGTGGTCAGGGACAACCTCGCCCGGATCGGCGGATCGATTCAGGTTTCGAGCACCGAGGGATCGGGCACCACTTTCCATTTGCGTATCCCGTTGACGCTCAGCATCATCGCCGGCCTGATCCTCGAGGTCGACGGCCAGCGTTTCGCGATCCCGCAGTCGAATGTCGAAGAAATCCTTAGCGCCGATGCAGGCGGGCTCAAATACGCCAACGTTGGCCAAACGACGTTGATCGAATTCCGCGGCTCGCGGACACCCTGTCTATCGCTCGCCAAGCTGCTCGAGCTTGAACATAGTGTCCCGGAAGAACAACGCACTCTGGTGCTGCTGCGGCTTGCCGGCGGCAATATCTATGCATTGGCGGTCGATCGGATTCACGGGATTGGCGATATTGTGGTCAAGCCGCTTCCGCCGGTTGTGGTTGCAACCAACCTCTACGGCGGATCGACCCTGCTTGATGATGGCACGCCGATCCTGCTGCTCGACATGGCGCTTCTCGCCCAGAAGGGCGGGCTCTCTACGGAAGCACGCGCGGTCGCGCCCAGCTATGATGACGGGCATGGTGCAGAAAACGAAAAGGCGCATTTGCGCGCCATGCTGTTCACTGCCCGCAATGGTCGCAAACAAGCCGTCCGGCTTGAACTGGTACGGCGGATCGAAACGATCGATGCCAACGCGATCGATCTTGACGGCGATATTGCCCGCGCAACAATCGAGGACGAAATCGTCCCGCTGGTTGGGCTTGTCGATGGTGAAATGCCCGCCGGCAGGATCCGCCTGTTGCGCCTGTCAGACGGCAGCTGTGACGTACTCTACGCGATAAGCGATGTTGTCGACGCGGTTGAGCTGGACCAGGAACTGGTTGAAGTTGAAGACGGTAGCATGGTCGAAGCGGTAACATTGGTTGACGGCGCATCAGTGGAGCTGATCGATGGTCACAAACTGTTCGCCATGCACGGCAGGGTCCCGCGCCGCAAAGCCGCCCTCACCTGCAGGGTTCCAGATAATGAATGGGCGAACAGGATACTTGCTCCCCTGCTCGATTCCGCCGGCTATTCGGTAACCAGTAGTAGCGAGGCTGAAGCCGACATCGCCATCCTGATGGACGATGCGGAAGAAGCCAAAGGAAGCGCCGGGTCGGTCATCCATCTGCGCAGCCAGCCTGACGATGCTGTCAGCGAGGAAGAGCGGGACAAATCGATCTATCGCTATGATCGCGACCGCCTGCTTGCTGCGCTGCACCGTATTCGCAATGGAGAAGCCGCATGAGCAATTTGTTGCTGGTCGCGCGGATCGCCGATCGTCGCTGCGCCTTTCGGGCAGAGCAGGTTCAATCGGTGATCGACCTGGGCAAGATCACTCCAGTCCCTTGCGCACCGGATTATGTCGTGGGCATGACCGCTCTGCGCAGCCAGGCCCTGACGGTCATCGATTGCCGCCGGGTGATTGGCATGGGCACGAAGGATCTGGAAGCGGCGCAGCGCGCACCAGTGGTGAACGTGAACGGCCATTCCTATGCCCTGATCGTCGACAGCGTTGAGGATGTCACCGAAACGGATTCGGAAATCGAGACAATTCTTGGCGGATTTGGCGAAGAATGGACCAATATCTCTGAAGGCATGATCGAGACAGCAGACGGCCCAGTGCTGGTGCTGAACGTCAATCAAGTCATCGCAGCTCGCGTTGAACATGCGAGAGCGGCTTAATTCAATAGTTACGCCTCGTGGTTATGGCGAATGTAGCAATTTCGGGTGAATGTATGAGCACATGTTTGATCGTCGATGATTCGCGGGTCATCCGTAAGGTATCGAGGCATATCCTCGAGACACTCGGTTTTACCGTGGACGAGGCCGAACACGGCAGGGAAGGGCTGGAACGCTGCGCCGAATCCATGCCTGACGTAATCCTGCTCGATTGGAACATGCCAGTGATGACCGGGATCGAGTTCATCACCCACCTGCGCAAGACACCCGGTGGCGACAAGCCCAAGGTTGTCTTCTGCACAACAGAAAATGACGTGGCGCATATTCGAGAAGCCATCAATGCCGGTGCAGACGAATATGTGATGAAGCCATTCGATCACGAAACGCTCCAGATAAAGCTGCAACTCGTCGGCTTTGCGTGAGTGCGGGTGTGATGGACCCGCTCTCATCCAACCAGACCACCACAACAACCCTGCCGAATAAAGATCGCCGCGGGGCGATACGTGTGATGATTGTGGACGATTCACTTACCGTCCGCACGATCTTCACGCGCATGATCGAAGGTGCAGGCGGGATGGAGGTCGCTGGCAGCTGTGGCAGCGGCGAAAGCGCCCTGATGTGGCTCGAACGCAAACCGGCAGACGTTGTGCTGCTCGACCTGGAAATGCCGGGAATGGGTGGGATGGAAACGCTGCCCAAGATCCTGCAGAAGACGCCCCAAACACAGGTCCTTGTCGTATCGTCCCTTACCGAAGAGGGCGCAGAGCACACGCTGGCGGCGCTATCGATGGGTGCAGCCGATACGATGCTCAAGCCGCGACCGGGCGGCTTCGACAATAACTATCGCGCTCAATTGCTCGAGAAGATCCGGGCTCTGGGCGACACGGATGCCGCCAAGGTCACGGATTCTGATGAAGATCCGGTAGCACCACCGAAGGTCGGCCGCCGTGCGCCTTTGAAAACGAAATCACCGCAAGTGGTCGCGATCGGGGCATCGACCGGAGGGATCCATGCGCTCAACATCCTGCTGCGCGGTCTTGATCCGAAATTTTCCTTGCCGATCCTGCTTACCCAGCATCTCCCGGCATCGTTCATCCCCGTCTTCGCCCGCCAGATGGAGCTTGCAAGCGCCCGACCGACATTGATCGCAACCAAGGGCATGGAGATCAAGCGCGGCCATATCATTATCGCCCCCGGTGACGGACATCTGATCGTCCATCGCCAGGGCGAGCGGCTGATCGCGGATATCCTGACTGGTCCGGTCAAGAGCGGCTGCCTGCCATCGGTCGATCCCATGCTTGCCAGCCTGGCCGAGAACCTGGATGGGCATGCCTTGGCCGTGATCCTTTCCGGCATGGGCCGCGATGGGGCGGATGGCGCGGCAGAGCTGGTCAAGGCCGGCGGCGCCGTGCTGGCGCAGGATGCAGAGAGTTCGGCGGTATGGGGCATGCCGGGGGCGGTGGCCAAGGCTGGCCTCACGCGAGCCATAGTTCCACCGGAAAGATTGCCGGAAGAAATACTCAGGTTAGCAGGAAGCGCAGCATGGGGCTGAGCAACGCATCCGAATTGATCATCGCCGATCTCCTTGCCGAAAGGACCGGGCAACAATTGACCGAGAGCAGGCGCTGGCGCATCGGCACCTCGCTTGCCGGGATCTTTCGCGAGCGCGGAATCTCCAATGTCGATCAATTGGCCTGCTTGCTGGACCTTGAGAAGGAAAGCCAGCTTGAACAGGAAGTTGTCGAAGCGCTGCTGAACAACGAAACCTATTTCTTTCGCGACAAGCCGACATTCGACCAGCTTTCCGGCGATATCCTGCCGCTGCTGGCCCAAAGGCGGGCGGACAAGCGCCGCTTGCAGATCTGGTGCGCTGGCTGCTCTACCGGCCAGGAAGTCCATTCACTGGCCATCATGTTCAATGAAATGGGCAACATGTGGAACGGCTGGTCGATCGATATTCTGGGAACCGACATTTCGCACAAGGCGATCGCGACGGCCCGCAGTGGCCATTACAGCCAGTTCGAAGTGCAACGAGGGCTGACGGTTGCGCAGATGCTGCAGAATTTCGACGAAACCACCAATGGCTGGCAGATCCATTCGGACAGACGGAATTTCGTTAGATTCCAGCAGCATAATGTATTGGAGGATCCACCGGCCCGTGGTCGGTTCGATCTGATATTGTGTCGCAATGTCCTGCTCTATTTCGATCCGCAAACGCGCAGGCGGGCATTTGAGCGGTTGCGAAGCGCGCTGTCTTTTGACGGATTTCTGATGTTGGGCGCCGGCGAGACCGTTGTCGGGCAAACCGATCAGTTCAGGCCTGCGGAGAACAGGATGAGTTTGTACGAGCCGTCAGAACAGGCACTTTCGACCTCCATTCCGGCCCGATAAGGCAAACTCCGCTGCCACACGCGATCCCGCGTCTGACCCCGGCCTCCAAGGTAAATATGTGGTTTACCGTTCCTTAGCTAATAGCGGCTAATCCACGCCAAGGGTTTACATTCAGAAGCAAAATCGGGGGCATGGATGAAGGACGGCAGGAAGATCGGGGGCTTTTCTCCTGTCACTGTTATAGTCGCGCCGTTGGCGGTGCTGACTGTGCTGTTTGGCACGATCGCGCTGACGGATTCGTATGGCGCAGGTAACCTGCTCACGTCCCCGGTCACACTGCTTGTTACTGCGGTGCTGCTTTATGCCACCACAATCTACCTCCTCAGTCGTAACGGAGTCGCCGATCTCCGCCATATCGAAAAGCTCAGCAAACGCGATAACCTGACGCAGATGCCCAACCGGCGTGCACTGCATGCCGATCTCGAGAGAGAGGCGAATGGCAACGAACAGGAAGTGGCTCTGGCCCTGCTGGACCTAGATCGCTTCAAGCAAGTCAATGATCATTACGGGCACAATGTCGGAGATTCCCTGATCAAGGAATGCGCTCGAATCCTGACCGAAGTGTGCGGTGACGAAGCGCAATGCTATCGCCTGGGGGGCGATGAATTCGCCATAACCAAGGCCGGTCCGCTCGCCGGAACGATACTCGAAGGGATTTGCCGCAGCGCGGTGACCCGGCTTGGCTCGCCTATTGCATTCGATGGGCGCAGCATCGTGATTGGCGCCAGCGTCGGCCTTGCCCGCGGCACCGCCGGGGAAAACCTGTCATCGTCCGAATTGCTACGCCGCGCAGACGTGGCCATGTATGCGTCCAAACGCGGCGGCCGCATGCGCTGTACCTGGTTCAGCGCCGATTTCGACCGCGACCGCGAAGCCCAGCGCGAATTGGAAGACGAATTGCGCCGCGCGCTTTCAAACAACGAGTTCATCCTGAACTACCAACCGCTGGTCCATGCCGATACGCAGAAGATCGTTGCGGTTGAAGCGCTGATCCGGTGGAACCGCCCGCATGGAGAGCCGATCGGACCACACATCTTCATTCCGGTGGCGGAGGAATCCGGCTTCATCAATGCGATCGGCCTTTGGGTCTTGCGCCGAGCATGTATCGATGCGTTGAACTGGAAAAGCATCGTCCTGTCAGTCAACATCTCGGCTGCGCAATTACGCAATCCGGAATTCCCGATCCAACTCGGCCAGATTCTTGAAGAAACGGGCTTTCCCGCCGAACGGCTGGAGCTGGAAGTTACAGAGACTTGCCTTGTGCTCGATCCGATCGTTGCTGAACGCAGCCTCGAGGTGATCCGCGGCTTTGGCGTCAACATTTCGCTCGACGATTTCGGTACCGGCTATGCCTCTATCGGATTCCTGCGTCAGTTCCGCTTTGAGAAACTCAAACTGGACCGCTCTTTGGTAATCCAGGCGGGCGATGATGATGGATCGCGCGCAATGATGCTGTCCAGCATTACTGTGGCTCGCGCGCTCAACATGGGTGTGACCGCCGAAGGCGTCGAAACCGAAGAGCAGGCGGCCATGGTCCGTACTGCCGGTTGCGACCAGATCCAGGGCTGGCTCTACTACAAAGCCATGCCCGCAGACGAAATCGACAAGCTGCTGAGTGATGCGCAGCAATCATGCTCCACTCCCCTCCCGCCTCAATTGAAAAAAGGTGCCGCATGAGTGCGATCGAACATCTGGTAAAGGAATTTCAGTCCGAGGCCGATCTGTCCCCCCTGCCCGGACATGCGGTCAAAACAACCGATTCACGCTTTGCGTTGACGCGTTGGTTCGACGACCTGACTTTGGCCGGCAAGATTCGTACCCTGATGATAGGCCTGACCGGCTTGGCCGCGCTCGCATGGACGGTGGTGGGCATAGGGTTGTCCGAATTGTATGATCGCGCAACTTCGGATTCGCATGTTGCTGCTGCAATTACGGATGCGGCAGATCTCAAGGCGGACACGCAAGCACTGCGGTATGAAACCGTGCGCCTGATTTTCGGGGGCGAAGCAAACGCAATCGAGCGAGTTCGCGAGCGGCAGGCCAAGGCCGTGGCTGAATTGGCGGCGATAAGAAAAACAATCTTGGTCGAGGCACCGCAGCATTCCGATCATCTAGATCAGATCAAAGTCGATCTTCAGGAATACAACAAGAAATTCGAAGAACTTCGAGACAGCCTGGCGCGCGAAGGTCGGAGCACGGCCAGCGTCACGCTGGCATATGAGCTTTCGGCAAAGGGAGATGCTTTGTTGCTCGAAGCCGAGCGGTTGCAGGACGGGCTCGCTACAACATCGCAGAAGATGTTCGATGCGACGCTCGCCTATTTTTTCAACCTGGTGAAGATCTTGATCGCGATCACCGTGGTAGCCGCAGCGGTCCTGGCCCTTGGCATCCGTTATCTGACGGTCAATTATTCCCGAAAAATCAAAGAAATATCGGTCTGCATGGCCAAGCTCACCCAGAGCGATGACAAGTTCGAAATCGGCGGCGCCGAACGCAAGGACGAAGTGGGTGACATGGTCAGGGCGATCATCCAGTTCAAGCTTGCGAATAGCAAGCTGAAGGAATGGGCCAAAGAACGCGCCGAGCGGGCTGAAAAGGAAATTGAGGTCCAGCAAGAGCGGCAATCCGAACGCGAACAGCTTGAAGCGCGCAAATCGGAGATGCTCGTTGAACTTGCCGACCAATTCGAACGCAGTATTGGTGAAGTGGTGTCCGGTGTCGCCGCCGCGGCAACTCAGCTCCAGACCACCGCTTCGACCATGGCCGGCTCTGCCGAAGAATCCGCAACTCAGACCGCTGAAGTTGTAAAGTCGATGGAAGAGGCGAATGCCGGCGCAACGGCAGCAGCTGCTGCGAGTGACGAATTTGCCATGTCGATTGGTGAAATCAGCCGCCAAGCCGCTTCATCGGCCGAATTGGCGCGCAAGGCGAGCCTTTCAGCAACCCAGGCCGATGAAACGATTTCAGCCCTTTCGGCTTCCGCCGAACAGGTTGGACAGATTGTGGAAATGATCCAGACGATCGCCCAACGCACCAATTTGCTGGCGCTCAACGCCTCGATTGAGGCCGCCCGTGGTGGCGAGGCCGGACGCGGCTTCGCAGTGGTAGCTTCCGAGGTAAAGGAACTGGCGACGCAGACCAGTCGCGCGACCGGCAAAGTGGTCGAACAGATCCGCGCCATGCAGGATTCCACCGGTGCCAGCGTCGGTGCTTTGCGCACAATTGCCGAACAGATCAGCCAACTTGAAGCAACGGCGGTTTCGATCGCATCGGCCGTGGACCAGCAATCGGTCGCCGGCCAGGATCTTGCTCGCAGCATCGACCTTGCCGCACGCAGCACCGACCGTGTTGCGAGCCATATCGAAGACGTGCGCGAGCTTGCCCTTTCGACCGGCGCAGCAGCGTCGCAGGTGCTTTGCTCGGCCACGGACCTTGACGAGCAGGCCTCCACGCTTCGAACACAGGTGCAAGACTTCCTGAACAAGGTCCGCAGGGGTTAAACCCACAACCAATCCAGAACAGGCCCGCCGTCCTGCGACGCGCGGGCCTTTTTCCTGTCACATCGCCACACTGCACTGCCACGCCCTCCGCATCCGTGGCGGCCCGGCAATGCCTTGATCGGATCGGAACGCAGGATAGAATCGGTGGCGCACACCAAACAGCCGCAGTTGGCTGGTCCGCAGCAGGACAGTCCATCGCGGGCGCCCTTCGACTGGTGCAGCAGCGAATGATCGCAATGTGTGAAAAACGCGGCGGTGGTTGCGGGGGTTGGATTTGAACCAACGACCTTCAGGTTATGAGCCTGACGAGCTACCGGACTGCTCCACCCCGCGGCACCGTGATGTCGGCGTCGCTAGAGACGCCAAAAGGGCCGCCCTGATGGGTCAGCCCTTCGACTTGTGAATGGGTTTTACCGCACACCCGCCGGCTGCAATGCCTGGCGACGACCTACTCTTCCAACGCTTAAGCGTTAGTACCATCGGCGCAGTCTGGTTTCACGGCCGAGTTCGAGATGGGATCGGGTGGGTCACAGACGCTATAGCCACCAAGCAATGAAGCAGGCGGGTGAGGGTTTAAATCGATGCACCTTGTTAAAGGCGTGTTGAGCGTATCTGGCTGGAGAAATCCTCCACCGGACATTCCTGTAAGCCACAGGACTGTCATTGATGGTGGGATTCATCAAGCGCGATAAGAACTATTAGGACTGGTTAGCTTCACGCATTACTGCGCTTCCACACCCAGCCTATCAACGTCATGGTCTATGACGGTTCGAAGATTGCTTATC
>JBNLDR010000046.1:0-17788 GCA_050304495.1 Altererythrobacter sp. | reverse complement strand
GACACCGCGCGAACGTTTCACGACCGCTTCGAGGTCCGCTTCGATCTTGCCCGCGATCTTCAGGCCATAGTCGCTGGCGTGCTGGGCATAATGCAGGATCTCGGCGCTCCGCAGCAGCGCCTTGGTCGGGATGCAACCCCAGTTGAGGCAGATACCGCCGAGCAGTTCGCGTTCGACGATGGCAGTCTTCAGGCCCAGCTGGGCGCAACGGATGGCTGCGACATAGCCGCCGGGACCGGAACCAAGAACGATGACGTCGTAACTAGCTGACATTACTCAATTACCTCTGAAAAAGTCCTACAGGATGGAACACTTGGAACACGGTCCTGGGGTTAGAATCGCTGGGGTGAAATTGGGTGCGGGTCATGGTTGCACTGTCGCACGAAATCCGGTTTGTAGGACACACAGTCAGACCTCCGCTCACTTGCTACGTACCGGGCGTGGCTTGCCCTCATCATCCGCCAATACAAAAACGAATGTGCCCTTGCACACGGTTTGGGTGGTTTCGCCATTGCGCTCGCGCGAGATGCCCTCGGCTGCGATGGTGATCGAGGTGTTGCCCTCGCGCACGATCTCGCAATAGACGCTCAGCTCGTCGCCCAGCGCCATGGCAGCGGGGAAGGACATATCGGTGGCCGCAACGACATTGGCGCGGCCCTGCCCCGTCCTGCTGGCGAGCGAGCCTGCGCCAAGCGCCATCTGGCTCATCAACCAGCCTCCGAAAATCCCACCATAGGGATTGAGGTCAGTCGGCATAGCCGTGACTCGGATTTGGGGTTCGCCTTGCGGCATTGGTCTAAACCACCAGCCCCATTGGGTTCTCCACCAGCTGCTGGAAGGCCTGCATCAGTTGCGCGCCGTCAGCGCCGTCAATCGCGCGGTGGTCAAAGCTGCCGGTGGCGCTCATCACGGTTGCCACCTGAAGCGCGCCATCGACCACATGCGGCCGCTGTTCGCCCGCCCCTACAGCCAGGATCATCGCCTGAGGCGGGTTGATCACCGCATCGAACTGCTTGGTGCCGAACATGCCGAGGTTGGAGAGCGAGGCGGTGCCGCCCTGGAATTCATGTGGCTGCAGCTTGCCTTCGCGCGCTTTGCCCGCGAGTTCCTTCATCTCGGTGCTGATCTGCGCCAAGCCCTTGCGCCCGGCATCACGGATGATCGGAGTGATAAGGCCGGAAGGCGCAGCCACCGCGACCGAGATATCCTCACGCGTGTACTGGAACAGCTCATCACCCTGGAAGCTGACATTGCACTTGGGCACGCGTTGCAGCGCGCGCGCCAGCGCCTTGATCAGCAGATCGTTGACCGACAGCTTGACCCCGTCGGGCTCGAGCGAGGCGTTCAATTGGCTGCGCAATTTGAGCAGCGCATCGAGCCGCACGTCCACGGTGAGGTAGATATGCGGAACCTGCTGCTTGCTCTCGGTCAGGCGCCGGGCAATGACCTTGCGGACATTGTTGAGCTTTTCCGCCGTGTAGGGCGCGTCGAGATCGCCGCCGAGTTGCGCGCCGGGCTGCGCAGTCGTTGGTGCGGGAGCCGCCTTTGCCGGAGCTGCGCTGGGTTGCGCACCCTCGACATCGGCCTTCACGATCCGGCCATTGGGGCCGCTGCCGTTCACGCCTGCGAGGTCGATACCCTTCTGCTCGGCAATTCGTTTTGCGAGCGGAGAGGCGATGATGCGATCTCCGCTCGTCACCCCAGCGGCAGCCGGGTTCGTCTTCGGTTGAGCGGAACCGTTAGCGGTCTCAGCTTTCGCTGGGGCGACGGATTCTTCTTTGGGTTCCGCAGCAGCAGGCGCTGGCTGTGCCTTCGGCGCGCTGGCTGCCGCGCTCAGATCCTCACCTTCTTCGGCCAGCAGGGCGATAACCGTGCCGACCTTGACCCCTTCGGTGCCATCCTCAATCGAGATTGCGGCGATCGTGCCTTCATCTACCGCTTCGAACTCCATCGTCGCCTTGTCGGTCTCGATCTCGGCCATGATGTCGCCCGCAGAAACGGTGTCGCCCACCTTTACCAGCCATCTCGCCAGCGTGCCCTCCTCCATGGTGGGTGACAGTGCAGGCATCTTGATCTCAATCGGCATCTTGGGGAGGATTCCTTTTCGAGTGACGTAACGGAATGCCTCTGGCGCATTCGTCCCGACACGGCAAGGTCCTTGCGAAGAATACGATTTCAGAAGATACCGTGCCCAGATAATATGGGGGTCAAATGCGCACATTCCTGGTAATCATGGACGAAACGCGAGAGGCGCGTTCGGCATTGCGCTATGCTTCGCGGCGGGCGGCATCGGTCGATGGTGCGGTCCATATCCTCGCGCTGGTGCCGCAACAGAACGTCAGCGCATTTGGCGGCGTGCAGGCGACAATCGAGCAGGAAGCGCGCGACCGGGCGGAAATGCTGGCCCATGGCGCCGCCGGAAACCTGCTGAGCGAGAGCGGGATCATGCCTGCGATATCGGTTCGTGTGGGTAATGGGCAGAGGGTGATTACGGAGTTCCTGGAAGAGCATAGCGAAGTCGCCGCGCTCGTCCTCGGTGCTTCAGCCGGAAACAATCCCGGACCGCTTGTGACATATTTCTCGGAGCATGCCGGGGATTTGCCGTGCCCGCTCTACGTTATCCCAGAGGAATATGACGATAAGCACGAGCCTGAATAAGGATTAGCGGCGGCGGCCCTGATGCCGGATATTGCCAGGGCGGCCGCGTTTGCCGGCGATATATTTGCCCTTGCGGCGTGGCGGTGGACGATCCCCGCGCCTTTCTATCTCCATCCCGTCGCTATCGACTGGCACGAATTTGAGCGCGCCAGTTAGCGGATTGGCCTCTGCCAGCTTGAGCTTGAGGCGATCGCCTGCGGCATAGCGCGTGCCGCTATCCTCCCCGATCAGCGCCTGCGCCGCTTCGTCATGGCGGAAACGCTCCCTGCCGAGTGTCGAGACCGGGACGAGCCCATCGCCGCCAAGCCCCATCACGGTTGCGAAGAAGCCAAAGCTCTGCACACCGGTGATTCGCGTGTCGAACACTTCGCCCACGCGCGCCGAAAGCCATGCCGCAACATAGCGGTCGATCGTATCACGCTCCGCCTCCATCGCGCGGCGTTCGGTCTGGCTGATGGCATCGGTAACTTGTTGCAGTGACTGGCGGTCGCGGTCTGAAAGGCCGGTGGTTTCAGGCAGTCCCGTCGGAGGCTTCGGTTGCTCCAGCCTATAGGCATCGACCAGCGCGCGATGCACCAGCAGGTCCGAATAACGGCGGATCGGGCTGGTGAAATGCGCATAGCTGCCCAGCGCGAGGCCAAAATGCCCCGCATTGCTGGGCCCGTAGTAGGCCTGGGTCTGGCTGCGTAGCACCGCCTCCATCACCTGCACCCTTTCCGCTTCGTCGGAAACGTCCTTCAGCATGCGGTTGAACAGGCCGGGAGTGACCACCTGCCCCAGCGCGAGTTTGCGCCCCATGGTGGCGAGATAGTCGCGCAGAGCCAGCAGTTTCTCACGATTGGGCGGTTCGTGGATGCGATAGACCACGGGGGCGGTCTTTTCCTCCAGCGCCTTCGCCGCAGCGACATTGGCGGCGATCATGAAGTCTTCGACTACACGGTGCGCGTCGAGCCGTTCGCGCACGGCAATCTCTGCGATCTGGCCATGCTCATCCAGCTGGACACGGCGTTCGGGCAGCTCCAGTTCGAGCGGATCGCGCGCCTCGCGCGCCGCCGCCAGCAGCTTCCACGCGCCCCACAAATGCTTCAAATTGTCAGCCGCAGTGCCATCGTCGATCGCCGCCTGCGCATCCTCATAGGCAATGTTGTGGTGGATTCGGACAATCGCGCGGGTGAACTTGGACCAGGTGACCTTGCCCTCGTTCGAGATATGCAGATGGCACACCATCGCCGCGCGATCCTGGTCCTGCCGCAGTGAGCACACATCGGCCGAAAGCACCTCAGGCAGCATTGGCACCACCCGATCCGGAAAATAGACCGAATTGCCGCGCTTGCGGGCCTCGCGATCGAGCGCACCGCCGGGCCGGACATAGAAGCTGACATCGGCAATCGCGACGACCGCATCATAGCCGCCATCCTTGTTGGGGGCGGCCCAGATTGCGTCATCATGGTCGCGCGCATCGGCGGGATCGATGGCGACGATCGGCAACCCGCGCAGGTCTTCCCGCTTGTCTTCGCTGAGCGTCAGCTTCGCGGCGCGTTCGGCCTCTTGCAGGGTATCTTCGGGGAAGACATGCGGGATGCCGTGCTTGGCGATCGCGATCATGCTGAAGCTTTTGGGGGCGAGCGGATCGCCGATGACTTCCACCACCCTCACGCCTGATCGCTCTGACCGTCCGACCCGTTCGGCGATCACCAGCTGGCCTTCTTCGGCCTCACCCAGATCGGAAATCGGTGTGCTGTTGCGGATGCGCTTGTCCACCGGGGCGAGCCAGGCCTTGCCGCTGCCGTCCAGTTCGACGACGCCCATCAGCCCTTCGGTGCGGGCGGGCAGTTTCTTCATCGGGTGCGCGATCAACCCGCGTTCGGTGTCTTCGGTGCGAGCCAGCACGCGGTCGCCGCGCTTCAAGGCGGGCTGGCGCTTGCCGCCCTTGCCCTTCATTTCTCGCATGGTCAGACGCGGAGGTTCGCCGGGGGCATCGGGCGCCCAATTGTCGGGAATGGCGATGGCCTCGCCATCCTCGATATCGACTACGCGCAGGACGGTGACCTTGGGCACGCCGCCCATACGGTGATAGGCGGTCTTCTTGCCGTCAATCAGGCCTTCTTCGGCCATGTCCTTGAGCAGGCGCTTGAGCGCGATCTTTTCCTGCCCCTTCAGTCCGAAAGCCTTGGCAATCTCGCGTTTGCCCGCCGGTTTGTCCGACGACTGGATGAATTCGATAACTTGTTCGCGGCTCGGAAGCCCCTGCGGATGCCTGACTGGTCGTTTGGCCAATTCAATACGCCTTGGCGATCAGGATACGTTCGACAGCAGGTTCACCAGTAAAGATGCAGGCACCATCCGCCGGTTCCGCGTCGCGCGGGACATTGCGGATTGTGAGCTTATGTGCCTTGAGCGTTTCGACCACCTTTTCCAGCGCCTCGCCACTCGGCTTCGACCATTGGACCTCCAGCCAGCCGGAATATTTTGCATCGCTCGAATAGAAGGCGGCGATTTCCTCCAGAGAGATCACGCCGCGAGTGATGTTGGCGTCACGCCTGGCAGCGGCTTCGTCGAAAAGCGAATGCTGAATGTCTTCAAGCAGTGCCCCTATGCCCGCCACGGCTTCATCGCGCGGGGTGAAGGCGAAATTCGCCTTGCCATTGTCCATGTTCCACAGCTGGTCGCGGCGGATCATCGCCACCTTGCCCTCTGCCATGTCGCGCGGGCCGACTTCGAGGATCACGGGCGCACCCTTGCGCACCCAGTCCCAGCGTTTTGCCGCGGCCTGGCCGGGCTTCTTGTCCAGCAGCACGCGCACCGGCTCACCCATAGAGGTTTGCGCGGCAAGCTGGCGATGCAGATCCTCGCAATAGGCCAGTATCTCGGCGTCTTCGGGCTTGTCGCGCAGCATCGGCAGGATCACGATTTGGAACGGCGCGATCCGCGGGGGTACGCGCAGCCCGTCATCATCGCCATGGGTCATGATTACACCGCCGATCAGGCGGGTGGAAACGCCCCAGCTGGTGGTGTGGCAGAATTTCTCGCCACCTTCGCGGTCCTGATATTTGATCCCCGCCGCATGGGCGAAATTGGTGCCGAGATAATGGCTGGTACCGGCCTGCAGCGCCTTGCCGTCCTGCATCATCGCCTCGATCGACCAGGTTTCGACCGCGCCGGGGAAACGTTCGTTCTCTGGCTTCTCGCCCGCGATCACCGGCAGCGCCAGATCTTCTTCTGCGCAGGCGCGGTACATTTCCAGCGCGCGGTGGGTCTCCTCCAGTGCCTGTTCGCGATTTTCGTGCGCCGTATGCCCTTCCTGCCACAGGAATTCGCTGGTGCGCAGGAACATGCGGGTGCGCATTTCCCAGCGCACGACATTGGCCCATTGGTTGGTCAGCAGCGGCAGGTCGCGCCAGCTCTGCACCCAACGCGCCATGGCATCGCCGATGATGGTTTCGGACGTTGGCCGGACCACCAATGGCTCTTCCAGCTTCGCCTCGGGATCGGGCTTCAGCCCGCCCTTGCCATCGGCAATCAGGCGGTGGTGGGTGACAACCGCCATTTCCTTTGCGAAGCCTTCGACATGTTCGGCCTCGCGCTCGAAATTCTTGAGCGGGATGAAGATCGGGAAATAGCAGTTCTGCACCCCGGCGGCCTTGATCCGGTCATCCATCAGCCGCTGGATGCGTTCCCAGATGCCATAGCCCCACGGTTTGATCACCATACAGCCGCGCACGCCGGATTCCTCGGCCATGTCGGCGGCGGAGATGACCTCCTGATACCAGGCGGCAAAATCGTCTTCACGCTTGATGTTGAGGGCGTGGCGAATGTTGGACACGGGAATTTGACTTTCTGTTGAACGTGATTGCGGACTTGAGTGGCGCAGGCGCCGCCCGTTCGCTTTATTTGCTCAGCTCGTCCAGCTTCTTTTGCATGGCGGCCATCTGTTCGCGCAAAGCGTCGATTTCTGAAGGCGAAGATTCGGACTTGGCCGACTTCTTGGCCTTTGGCGCGGCAGAGGGCATGAATGCGTCAGCCGCGGCGCGCATCATGGCCATATTGGTTTCATGGATCTTGGCCAGCGGCGTGTTGCTTATGCCTTTTTCAAACGCCTCGCGAATCTTGCCCTGGTTCTGGCGGAAATTGTCCATCGCGGCTTCGAGATAGGACGGCATCATTGCCTGCATTGAATTGCCATACATGCTGATCAGCTGGCGCAGGAAGCTGACAGGCAGCATTTGCTCGCCATTCGACTCTTCATCCATGATGATCTGCGTCAGGATTGAATGGGTGATGTCATCCCCGGTCTTGGCATCCAGCACCTGGAATTCGACATTGTCGCGCACCATGCCGGCAAGATCTTCCAGCGTGATGTAGCTTGATGAACTGGTGTTGTAGAGGCGACGGTTGGCGTATTTCTTGACGATGACGGGTTCACCACTCGCTGCGCTATTCTTTGCCATTAAGCTGTCCGATGCTGAGAAAATGCTGCAGCCTGCTTAGCACCTGCACAAGCTGCAGCGCAACATGGTCTAGGAGCTTTTGAATCGTCGTCCCAAAGCGGTCAGCGATTCATATTGCGAGAGAGCTTTGTTGCGCAGCATCGAACAGTTCATGTTGCGGCCAGGAGGCGTCGCCCCAGCCCACTCAGCGCGTGAATCTGTCGGCCAGCAATGTCAGCAATTCATATTGCGAAAGACCCGACACACGGCTCGCCTCTGGCAGGCGATAATCAACGTCTAGCCAGTCGCCAGCCTGAAGTTCAGGCGCAGCGGTAAGATCGACAACAGTCATATCCATAGAAACACGGCCAAGGGTCGGCAGCTTTTGATCCTTGTGCAGCATTTGACCGCGATCCGACCAGCAACGCAAATAGCCGTCGGCATAGCCAAGCCCGACAACCCCTACCCGCATCGCGCGTTCGACCTTGAAGGTCTGATTGTAGCCGATGGTTTCTCCTTCCTTCAATTCTCGAATTTGCATGATGAGAACTTTAGGAATGACAACTTGTCGTATCGATCCAGCCAGCGCGGCGGTTGGTACACCACCATACAATGCCAGACCTGGCCGGGTCAGGTCGCCATGATATTCGTCACCCAGCGTGACACCCGCACTGTTTGCCAGTGAAGCGCGCCTGTGATTGACGACACGTAGCGCATCCCTCCATCGACCGAGCTGGATTGCATTGAAGGCTGAATCCTCATCAGCCGATGCCAGATGGGAATGAACGACATCAACTTTCAGTCGCTTGATTTCCTCACTCGCCAGATCTTCCATCGTAACGCCAAGACGGTTGATCCCGGTATCGACCATCAGATCGCAAACACCACCGCCAACCTCTGTCCAAACCTTAGCCTGAGAGATCGAATTGATTACCGGCCTGACCCCCAGGGCATTTGCCCATGATGCCTCTTCACCCGTGAGCGGGCCGTGCAGGAAGGCAACTTCGGACGCGTCAATGAACTTGAACCGCAGAATGTCCGAAGCTTCTTTGAGATAGCTGGTGAAGAAGTCGCGGCAGCCCGCCTTGTGGAGCGAGGGTACGACCCGCCTCGCCCCAATGCCATATGCCTCCGCCTTGACGACGCCGCTTGCGGCAGCGCTACCGGAAAGACGGTCCATGATCTTCCAGTTCGAGACCAGCGCATCTTCGTCAATGTCCAGCCTCAGGGGCGCGCTCGGCCCTTCTGCGGTCGAGTGCCGGATAGTTGGATAGTTATAGTTGAACGACCATTTTCGGATGGATTTTTCTAATCTGCCCGGGCGCTCGTCAGAATCTCGTGAAGATGGCATTTGCTGTTCAGTACTTTGTCAAAAGCGTAGCATCAAAGTGGCAATATCGGATTGCATCGACCAGTTCGACAGCTAGTTCGTCACTCAGACGGAATCTCTCGATCCGAGGGAAGAACTGCCGGTGTTCTGTCTCCGCATCACCCATCATCGGCAAAATCGCGCGGAGGGCCGTCAGGGATACCCCACCAGGCGACGACGACGCCGAACGCCACGACGCCCCAGGTGTACCACAGGCCGGAATAGATATTGCCGGTACTCGCCACGATCACACCCGCGATCAGCGGCAGGAACCCACCAAGATAACCGGCCCCGATGTGATAGGGAATCGACATCGAGCTGTAGCGGATACGCGGCGGGAACATCTCCGAAAGCAGTGCCGCGACCGAGCCATAGGTCAACGCCGAGAGCGCGCTCAGCACCAGGAGGATGGCCACGATTCCGGCCAAATTGATCAGCGGAGGCTTCTGGCGCGAGAAGTCGAACCCGGCCTGTGTCAGCTCCGCCTGGATGGCTTCACCGCGAAGCTTGCCGTCATCGAACCATGCCGGATCGAGTGCAATGGGCGCGCCACCAACCGTCATGGCCAGATCGCCGCCCGGTTGTAACTGATAGCGAACCCCGCTGGAGGTCAGTGTGCCCAGCAGCTTGCCGCAATCGCTTTGTTCGCGGTCGAACAGATCGGCAAAGGGATCGGTTGAACATTGCGGGCCGCTCACCACCACCGGGCTGCGCTCGGCGGCTTCGGCAAGACCGGGATTGGCCAGGCTGCCCATGATCCAGAAGCAAGGGAACATAACCAGCAGCGTCAGGATAGAACCGATGATGATCGGCTTCTTGCGTCCGACCCGATCAGACCATTTGCCGACCACAATGTAAAAACTCATTCCGATCAGGCCCGCTACCAGCAGAGTCAGTTCGACTGTAAGCTCGTCCAATCGCATGTCACGCTGGAGGAACGAAAGGCTGGAGAAGAATGCGGTGTACCAGATTGTCGTCAGGATCCCGGTCACACCAAACAGGGCGACGAAGATGCGCTTCTTGTTACCGGGATAGGTGAAGCTTTCGACAAAAGGATTGCCTGCGATTTCGCCTTCGGCCTTCATCGCCTGGAACACCGGGCTTTCGTTGAGCTTTAACCGCATCCACAGCGAAATGCCGAGCAGGATGATCGAAAGCAGGAAAGGCACGCGCCAACCCCAATCGCTGAACTGTTCTTCCGGGATCAGAAGCCTGCACAACAACACGACGATGATCGACAAGACAAAGCCGCCCACCACGCTCGCCTGGATATAGCTGGTGTAATAGCCGCGCTTTTCCGGCGGGGCATGTTCGGCGACATAGATCGCCGCGCCGCCGTATTCACCGCCCAGCGCCAGCCCTTGCAGGATGCGCAGGCCAATGACGATGGCCGGAGCCCACAGGCCGATGCTTTCCGCACCCGGCACAAAGCCAACCCCCGCCGTAGCGATGCCCATCAGGGTGACGGTGACAAGGAAGGTGTATTTCCGACCCAGCCTGTCTCCCAGGAAGCCGAACAGGATCGCGCCAAGCGGGCGGAAACCAAATCCGATTGCAAATCCGGCCCACACCAGCAGGATCTGCAGCGTTTCATTGTCGCTCGGGAAAAATGCCTTGCCGATCAGCGCGAACAGCGTGCCATAGATGAAGAAATCATACCATTCGAAGATCGTTCCGGCCGAGCTTGCGCCAATGACAAGCCGGATTTCCTTCTCGGTCGGTTCGCGCATCAATTTCGGTACAGCTTCGGACATGCGGTGTTTGGCTCCCCCCACTCTTTCGGTCGCGCGGGTCTAGCTGCTCGCTTGCACCATGGAAAGCGCTTCTACCGCCGCGTTCCACGGCAACAGGAGCGCGCCGTGGCGCCCCTTGCTGTCACGGGCAGCCTCAAGCAATTCGAACTCCGGCCATTCCGGCAATCCACCCTTGCCGTCCAGCCAGTCGGCGATCTGACCCCGCGCTGCCCCGATGTCGGCAGCCGACTTCCCTACAATTGAACGGGCCAGCAGCGCTGCCGATGCCTGGCCCACGGCGCAGGCCGATACCTTGAGGCCAATCGATTCCACCGCCCCGTCGCGCGCCAGCTTCAATCCCATCTCAACCGTGCTGCCGCAGGTTCGTGAGCGGGCCGAAGCGGTCAACGGCCAATCACCGGGCAAAGGATAGCTGGCCAGCTCGGTCGCAAGGCTGAGCATGGCGGGGGAATAGAGCTTGCCGGCATTGCCAGCGCTCATTCCAGATCTTCCGCTTCGGCTCTCAATCGATCATGCCGTTCGGCGACAATCTTCACCAGCGTTCGCGATCCGGCATCGATAAAGGGATAGGTTCGCGCGGTTGTCATCCAGACTGGCCGCCCCTTGTATCCCCAGACCGTGTCATACCCAAGGAACAGAACGGAAAAGCCGATCACCACAATCAGCGTCCCCTTCAACGCGCCAAATCCGAAGCCCAACACACGGTCAATCGGCCCGATGATCGAATTGCGCGAAGCCTCCCCCACATTGTTGGCGATGACCTTCATCGCGGCATAGGGGATCAGCAGCAGAAGGGCGAACGCGAGGATCGAGGTCGTCGGCTCAGTCTCAAGATATTCCTCAAGGCCCGCGGTCAGCGGTTGGTGGAGATAATAGATCGCGAAAGCTGCGAGGATCCACGCCGCCAGCGAGAGCACTTCCTGCACCAACCCGCGCATAAATCCGCCAACGGCGGTAACGCCCAGAACCAGCAGGACAATAATATCCAGAACCGTCATCTAGCGGCGATTATGCGTTTGCCATCACCCGGTCAACGAGGTTCGTCAGCTGCGCGAGTTCCGCATATCGCAGCTTGGACGATCCGGGCTTGGCTTCGGATGGGCCGAAGCCCGCTGAAAAGCCAAGTTTTGCCGCTTCGCGCAGGCGCAAGCCGGAATGGGCGACCGGGCGAATCTCGCCCGACAGCGCAACCTCCCCGAACCACACGCTTTGCTGCGGCAGAGGCCGGTCTGCCAAAGCCGAAACCAGGGCTGCGGCGACCGCCAGATCGGCCGCCGGATCGGACAAGCGATAGCCGCCCGCAATGTTGAGATAGACCTCAGCCGAACTGAAATTGAGCCCACAGCGGGATTCCAGCACCGCCAGCAGCATCGCCAAACGGCTATTGTCCCACCCCACAACCGCCCGGCGCGGGGTCGCGCCCGATTGCAGCCGCACGATCAGCGCCTGGATTTCGACCAGCACCGGCCTTGTCCCCTCCAGCGCCGGGAACACCGCGCTGCCTGCCAGTGGCTGATCGCGGCCGGAAAGGAACAGCATGGACGGGTTGGAAACCTCCTCCAACCCCTCTTGCACCATGGAAAACACGCCAATTTCGTCCACCGCGCCGAAACGGTTCTTCAGTGCGCGCAGGATGCGATACTGGTGGCTGCGTTCGCCCTCGAAGCTCATCACCACATCGACCATATGTTCGAGCACACGCGGCCCGGCAATGCTGCCATCCTTGGTGACATGGCCGACCAGCACCAGCGCGACGCCGCTCTCCTTGGCATAACGGATCAGCTCGAAAGCACAGCCGCGTACCTGGCTAACCGTGCCGGGAGCGCCCTCTATCGTGTCCGAATGCATCGTCTGGATCGAATCCACCACCAGCAGCGCGGGAGGTGATGCCTGATTGCCCAGCGTCGTCAGAATATCACGCACGGAAGTTTCCGAAGCGAGGCGGATCGGCGCATCGGCCAGCCCCAGCCGCGCGGCGCGCATCCGCACCTGGCCTGCCGCCTCTTCCCCGCTGACATAGATCGCCTCTGCCCCGCTGCGCGCGACCTCCGCTGCGGCCTGGAGCAAGAGTGTCGATTTACCGATTCCGGGATCGCCGCCCATCAGCACGGCAGAGCCGGGAACCAGTCCGCCGCCCAGCGCTCGATCGAATTCGGCGAGGCCAGTCGTGCGGCGTTTGGGCAGTTCGACCGGATCGTTCAGCGAAACGAACTGGACCGCCCTGCCTCCGCTGGACAGATCATGCTTTTGCGAAAAGACAGTTGCTGGGGCATCTTCGGCAAGCGTGTTCCATTCGGCGCAATCGGGGCATTGCCCCTGCCATCTGTGAGAGACACTGCCGCAAGCCTGGCAGACATAACGTTTTTTGGTCTTGGCCATGCGCAATTCTTAGACAGAACAAATACGGAACGCAATTGCCTTTGGCGATTATCCCCTCCATCTAGAGCTTATGCGCCATAAGGAACTCAGAATTGCCCTCGTCTGCTATGGCGGCGTCAGCCTCGCGGTTTACATGCATGGCGTCACCAAGGAGATATGGAAACTCGCGCGGGCAAGCCGCGCGCTCCATGCGGGAGAGGCGAACACGGGCGGTACCGAAGCCGTCTATCGCGAGTTGATGGAGCATATCGAAGGCGCGCAAGGCGTGCGGCTGCGCGTGTTGCCCGACATCCTGTCTGGCGCCAGCGCGGGCGGGATCAATGCGGTGTTTCTGGCTCAGGCGATCCATTCGGGCCATTCGCTGGAACCGCTGACCGATCTCTGGCTGACCAATGCCGATGTCGATCGCCTGGTCGATCCCGATGCACGGCCCATGTGGCGTTTCGCCAAATTCTGGGCCCAACCGATTGCGGAGTGGTTGCTGCGCAGGCCCGGCAATGTGGTGAGCGAAAGCGTCGCCCCCGAAACCCGGTCCGAGGTGCGCCACAAAGTATCGCGCTTCATCCGAGGGCGCTGGTTCCAGCCGCCCTTTTCAGGGATCGGTTTTGCGGGTCTGCTGTATGACGCGTTCCAGGCCATGCGCAGCAGCGGTGCAGACAAACCCTTGCTCCCGGCGGGTCACCCGATTGACCTGCAGGTGACTGCCACCGATTTCCGAGGCTATCATGAACTGTTGCGGCTCAACAGCCCACCGGTGGTCGAGGAAACCGAACATCGCCTGCCGATCGGGTTCAGGGCCAATGTGCCCGATGAGGGCGGGCGGGACATGGCCGACCTGCTGGAACTGACCTTTGCCGCGCGCGCCACCGCCAGCTTTCCTGGCGCCTTCCCCGCCCTGCGCACGCAAGAGATTGACGACCTGGCCCAGAGACATGGTGAGTACTGGGGCGGGCGCACAGACTTCCTGCGCCGGGTCATGCCGGTCCAGGCCCGCCGCGAAGAGATCGAGCATGTTTCGCTGATCGATGGTTCCGTGCTTGTGAACAAGCCGTTCGGTGCGGCGATTGAGGCGCTGCGTGGCCGCCCGGCTCAGCGCGAGGTGGACCGGCGCTTTATCTATATCGATCCGCATCCCAACCGGTTCAGCGCGACGCGCGAGGAGCGGCAGCGCGAAGTGGGCTTTTTCGAGGCCATGTTCTCCTCCATCTCAGTGATCCCGCGCGAGCAGCCGATCCGTGACAATCTGGAGGCGCTGGAGCAGCAATCGCGCAATGCCGCGCGGCTGCGGTTGATCGTGGCCGGGATGCGGCCCGATATCGATGCAGCGGTCGAAAAGCTTTTCGGTCTGACTTTCTTCCTCGACAGCCCGACACCCAAACGCCTGCTCAACTGGCGTGCCAAGGCGCAACAGGCTGCGGCGAAGAATGCCGGATATGCCTTCCAGGCCTATTCGCAGGCCAAATTCAGCTCGATCCTCGAGCGGCTCGCCAAATTGACCCTGATGGCCGCGCCGCAAATAGGCGTCCCTGATACCACATCGATCGAAAGCGCCTTCCGGGCCGAGCTGGAGCGCAGGGGAATGGAAAGCCTGTCCGACCCCGGCGGCGGCGCCAATGAGCAGGCGATCGCGTTTTTCCGTGCGCATGACATGGGTTTCAGGGTCCGTCGCCTGCGTTTGCTGGCGCGAAGACTGTCGCGCGATTGGGAGCTCGATCCAGAGATTGATGACGAGGCCCTGGATGGCGCGCGCGAGGCCGTTTACGACATCATGGGCCTCTATTTCGCGCGCGATGGTCTTGATGTGCTGGGCGAGGATTTTCACGCCATAGCGGCCAATGTCCTGACCGAACCGGGCCCAGTGCTTGACCGCCTTGCCGCTTCGCGCCTTTTGCCAGAGACGGACGAGCTGGCTGAGCGCATGCTTGCCGAAGCGCTGGAGCGCATGCCGCAAAACCTGCGACGGCGGATGCTGCTATCCTATCTTGGCTTCCCCTATTACGACGTCGCGACCTTCCCCTTGCTGCGGAGCGAAGGATTGGCCGAATACGATGCGATCAAGGTCGATCGCATTTCGCCTGATGATGCGAAATCGATCCGGCCGGGCGGAACGCGGGCAACCTTGCGCGGAATCGAATTCTACAATTTTGGCGCGTTTTTCAGTCGAGCCTATCGCGAAAACGACTATCTGTGGGGCCGCCTGCACGGGGCGGAACGGATGATCGACCTGGTCTGCTCGACGCTGGACTGCCGATTGAGCGATGCCGACTTCTTTGGCTTCAAGCGCAAGGCATTCCTGGCCGTGCTGGATGAAGAGGAACAGGCCGGGCGGGTCAATGCCGCCCTGCTCGATACTATCCGGCGCGAAGTGGAGGAAAAGCTGGTCTAACCTGCAACTGGTTAGCCGCCAAAGGCATCCTTCAGCTTGTCAAAGAAGCCGCGGCTTTCGGGGCATTCTTCGCCCGTTTCGGTCTCGCGGAATGCTGCGAGGATTTCTTTCTGCTTCTTGGACAGCTTGGTCGGGGTCTCGACTGCAATTTCTACCACCAGATCGCCGCGTCCGCGCCCTTGCAGCACGGGCATGCCAGCTCCGCGCACGCGCAATTGCTTGCCAGACTGGATTCCGGCGGGAATCTCCACTGTATTGCTCTTGCCGGAAAGGTCAGGAATCTCGACTTCGCCGCCCAACGCCGCAGTTGTGAAACTGATCGGCACGCGCGTCGCCAGCGTCGTCCCTTCGCGGTGGAACACGGCGTGCGGTTTAACATGGACAAAGATATAGAGGTCACCCGCAGGCGCGCCACGCGGCCCTGCTTCGCCCTTGCCGGACAGGCGGATCCGCGTTCCGGTATCGACCCCGGCGGGGATATCGACCTCAAGCTTCTGTGGGCGGTCCACCCTGCCCTCGCCCCGGCATTCGCGGCACGGATCCTCTATCACCGAACCACGCCCGTGGCAGGTGGGGCATGCGCGCTCCACCACGAAAAAGCCCTGCTTGGCGCGGACCTTGCCGTGGCCGCCGCACAAATTGCAGTTGCGCTCTCCTGTGCCGGGGGTCGCGCCCGAACCGTCGCAACTGTCGCAACTTTGCGAAACCTCGATTTCGATTTCTCTGGTCTTGCCGTGGAACGCGTCGTCGAGCGAGATTTCCATGTCATAGCGCAAATCGGCCCCGCGGCGCGGTTGTTGCCGCCCGCCACCGCCGCCGAATGCGCTGCCGAAAATCGTTTCGAAGATATCGCCGATATCGCCAAAATCTGGCCCGGCATGGCCGCCACCGCCGCCCTGCTGGAACGCGGCATGGCCAAAACGATCGTAAGCGGCCCGTTTCTGCGGGTCTTTCAGGCAGTCGTAGGCTTCGCTAACTGCCTTGAACTTGGCCTCGTTTTCCTTGCAGCCCTGATTGCGGTCAGGATGGAACTGCATGGCGAGCTTGCGATAGGCGGACTTGATCGCCGCCCCATCCGCATCGCGCGAGACGCCCAGTACTTCGTAATAATCGATTTCGGTGGAAGCCATCTGTCCTCACCCGGAAAGCTAACCTCCGCCAGCGCGACTTGCACCGGCGGAGGCAGCGTTCTTCATCTGGACATCAGCCCTTGTTGTCTTCGTCAACTTCCGAGAATTCGGCGTCGACCACTTCCTCGTCTGCCGCACTGTCAGACGCGCCTGCATCAGCACCTTCGGAAGCAGCTGCCTGCTCCTTCTCGTAGATCTGCTGGCCCATCTTCATGGCGGCCTCGGTCAGGGCCTGCGCCTTGGAATTGATGGCATCGACATCGTCGCCTTCAAGCGCGGCTTTGGCTTCGGCCAGAGCGGCTTCGACCGCCGACTTGGTATCGGCATCGATCTTGTCACCATGTTCTTCCAACTGCTTCTGGGTCGCGTGAACGAGGCTGTCTGCCTGGTTGCGCGCTTCCGCAGATTCGCGGCGCTTCTTGTCTTCCTCTGCGAACTTCTCCGCATCCTGCACCATCTGGTCAATATCGGCATCCGAAAGACCGCCTGATGCCTGGATCCGGATCTGCTGCTCCTTGCCCGTGCCCTTGTCCTTGGCACTGACATTCACGATGCCGTTTGCGTCGATGTCGAAGGTCACTTCGATCTGCGGCACGCCGCGCGGTGCGGGTGGCAGGCCGACAAGGTCGAACTGGCCGAGCAGCTTGTTGTCCGCCGCCATTTCGCGCTCGCCCTGGAACACGCGGATCGTCACCGCATTCTGATTGTCCTCGGCGGTCGAATAGACCTGCGTCTTCTTGGTCGGGATCGTAGTGTTGCGATCGATCATGCGGGTGAACACGCCGCCCAGCGTTTCAATGCCGAGCGAGAGCGGGGTCACGTCGAGCAGCAGCACGTCCTTGACGTCGCCCTGCAACACGCCTGCCTGGATCGCTGCGCCCATGGCCACCACTTCATCGGGGTTCACACCGGTGTGCGGTTCCTTGCCGAAGAATTCCTTCACCACTTCGCGCACCTTGGGCATGCGGGTCATGCCGCCCACCAGGATCACTTCATCGATGCCTTTCTTGTCGACACCGGCATCAGCCAGCGCCTTCTTGCACGGTTCGAGCGTACGCTTGATGAGGTCACCGACCAGCTGTTCCAGCTTCGAACGGGTGATGGTTTCGACGAGGTGCAGCGGGGTGGAGCTGCCACCTTCCATGCGCGCGGTGATGAAGGGCAAGTTGACTTCGGTCTGGGCCGAGCTCGACAGTTCGATCTTGGCCTTTTCCGCTGCTTCCTTGAGACGCTGAAGGGCGAGCTTGTCCGCCTTCAGGTCCATGTTTTCCTTCTTCTTGAACTCTTCTGCGAGATATTCGACGATCGCTCCGTCAAAGTCCTCACCGCCCAGGAAGGTGTCGCCATTGGTCGATTTCACTTCGAACACGCCATCGCCGATCTCGAGGACCGACACGTCGAACGTGCCGCCACCAAGGTCATAAACCGCGATGGTTTTGCCGTCGTCCTTGTCCAGCCCGTAGGCGAGCGCGGCGGCGGTCGGTTCGTTGATGATACGCAGCACTTCAAGGCCGGCGATCTGGCCGGCATCCTTGGTCGCCTGGCGCTGCGCGTCGTTGAAGTATGCGGGAACGGTGATCACCGCTTGCGTAACGGTTTCGCCCAGATAGCTCTCTGCGGTTTCCTTCATCTTCTGCAGGATGAAGGCGGAAATCTGACTGGGCGAGTAATCTTCGCCGCCAGCC
>JBNLDR010000045.1:0-17812 GCA_050304495.1 Altererythrobacter sp. | reverse complement strand
TGCCAACAGGAAACCGTTCGTCCTAAAAGGGCGGACGGTTTCTCCTTCTCTGGCGGTTCGATTGCCGATTCTGACTGCGCTCCACCGATATCGACCGCACTGCTTGCGCCAATAGCGACAATGCGCCGAGGAGCGGGGCTGTCGAGCAAGACAGGACTGCGGCTCAGGCCAATGAAAAGGCCGACCCGATCAAATCGGGCCGGCCATTTCGCGGGAGTGGATCTTCACTCGATCGGCAGGGCAAATCCGGTCGCCGGCAAACCCGCCTCATTATAGAGATTGACCAACGGGCTGGCCTGCCAAAGATAACGCACCTCGCGCGCGGTGGGATCGCTCGGCAACAGGATCGTGTCGCCTGACAGCCGGCCGGACACGAAGCGACACTGGCTTGCGGCATTGCACAGCTCGAACCCGATAGCTTCGCCCCCTGCCACAAGTTTCAGCGGTCCGTGCCCAAAACTCACGGCAATCCCTTGTTCGGTCCGAGACGCCGACAGCGGCGCGGGGCCACGATCCTCCACATCCTCGCCAAGCGCGATGTGTCGCGCACCAAGCGCCAGTCGGCGGCCGACGTCCTGCTTGTTGGTCGGATGGATATCGCCGACCTGCCCGATGTCGATCGCACTTGCCATACCCACGCCTGGATCGGCGTCCGCCACCCGGCGCTGCACATCGCGCAGCTGCGCCCAGGCGTCATCAGTGGGTGTTGAAGAAAGCGGACCGAAGTTGGCAAGCTGGACCATCAGGAAGGTGCTGGCACCGAACCGTTTGCGCCAGTCGGCAATCAGCAGCGGCATCAGTTCGGCATAGCCCTTGGCATCCGAGGCATTGGCTTCGCCCTGATACCAGGCGAAACCCTTCAACGGATAATTGTGGAGTGGTGCGATCATGCCGTTGAAGAGGGTCGTGCGACCGCTGCCACCGAGCCATGGAACACTGGGCGGCATGCCGAAATCAGAGAAATCCTTACCCTTGGCGAAGGTCCAGCCGGTAAGCGGCAGGACGGTGCCATCGTCAAGCGTGAGTGTGCGCGGCTCACCGCCCCACATGCCACCGCCGCCGCCGGTGTCGATGGCCGTCACCTCAATGACGTTGTCGCCCGGCTTCAATATGTCGGCCAGGACGTCGTATTCCCGGACTTGATTCCAGGTGCTGGTTGAACCGACCAACTTTCCGTTGATGCTGGTCATGTCGATGTCATCGACCGCACCGATGGCGAGCTTGGCCTTGCCCACCTGATCGGGACTGAGAGTTACATGGACCCGGTAATAGCCGATCCCGTCGAATCCGGCGAGCGCCGGGTCACCCCATTGTTCCCACGGCTGGACGCCGGGAACCGGACGCCAGTTCGCGTTGGCTGCGGGGGTTGCGGCCGTGCCAAGCCATTCATCGAACATGCTGGTCCACGCCGCGAGGGCGGATTCCTGATCTTTTGCATAGGCATCGAGCAGCGCAAGCGCCGGCAGATAGCGCGGGACGGTCTGGAGCGATTCGCGGCTGATCCAGTCCTCGATCACCGACCCGCCCCAGCTTGAGGCGATCAGGCCAATAGGGATGTCCTGATGGGTCTGCAGTTCGCGGCCCATGAGAAAGCAAGCGGCCGAGAAATCCGCCGCGCTCTGCGAGCTGGCGGCCTGCCAGGAAGTGGGTTGAGCGAGGGTCTCCATCGGCGCAGGGTTTGATTGGCGCGGCACGTTGAACAGGCGCAGCATCGGATTGGCAGCCCATGCGACTTCAGCGTCTGAATTGGACGCGTGACGCAATGTAAATTCCATGTTTGACTGGCCCGAACACAGCCAGACATCGCCCACCATCAGGTCGTCTAGCGTTGCGTCTTCGTCACCACTGGCGATCTGGATCGTGTAGGGGCCGCCTGCATCGTGCGGTGGCAGCTTGACCTGCCAGCGCCCGTCCTTGTCTGCCTTTGCAGTTTTCGATGCGCCGTCAAACGTCACGGTTACGCGGGCGCCGGGCTCGGCCGAGCCGCCAATTGGGATTTCGCGGTCGCGTTGCAGCACCGCAAGGGACGTCAGTGGTGCATCGACCGAGAGAGGCGTGGCCAGTGCGCCAGTCGACGTGACAAGTAGGGCAAGGGCAGGCAAGCTCTTCATGGTTGTTCTTTCCTCAATGATTGGGTGCGCAAAGGGCAGACCAGGCGTCGCAGAACCGGCTGGCCCGTGTCGCGACTGTCGCGGCGTCGTCGCCGGATTTGTAAAGCGCGGAGCCAAGGCCGAACCCGGCCGCACCAGCGGCGGTCCAGTTGGCCATGCCTTCAGGCGTGATGCCACCTACTGGCAATATCCGTGTTTCGGGTGGCAGAACGGCCCGCATTGCCTTCAATACGGCGGGACTAGCGCCCTCCGCCGGGAACAGTTTGAGCACGTTGGCACCGGCCCCAAGCGCAGCAAAGGCCTCGCTTGGGGTGGCGATGCCAGGCAGGGAGACAAGCCCGGCAGCGCGGGCCGCGGCGATCACGCCCGGATCGGTATTGGGCGATACGATCAAGCGCCCACCGGCAGAGGCGACCTGTTCCACCTGGCCTGCATTCAGCACGGTGCCTGCGCCGACGATCGCGCGTG
Source organism: Altererythrobacter sp. (assembly GCA_050304495.1). GTDB lineage: Bacteria > Pseudomonadota > Alphaproteobacteria > Sphingomonadales > Sphingomonadaceae > Erythrobacter. The sequence continues at coordinate 15,233 of JBNLDR010000045.1, read as the reverse complement.
TTCCAACAGCGCGGGCGAGCCGTTCGATGCTGTCGTAGGGATTGGGTGAATTCAGCGGGACTTCGATCAGCGTGAAACCTGCGCTGACCAGCGCCTCTCCGATAGTCTCGACTTCATCGGGCCGCACGCCGCGCAGGATGGCGACAAGCGGGCATTGCGCGAAAGCGGCATCGAAGGCGGTGACCGTATTCATATGATCCTGTCCCACAGGCTGGAAATACCGGCAACGAAGGCGGATTCGCTGTCGATCATGGTGGCGCTGCCGCCCAGCTGCCTGACGGCCGAAGCATAGAGCGCACCCAGTGCCGGATCGGCCAATATATATATTGTCACGCCTGCTGATACCCTTGCGGCGACGTCAGCTCCGATCAGCAAGCCACTTGCATAGCTCGTCGCATCTTCGTCAGGCCGCATGCCCAGCAGGCTCGCCGCGCGGATACCGAAAAGGGCGCTAGTCAGGCTGCGGCGCTGGGCATCGGCGACACCTTCGCGAAAAGCAGCGCCGTCCGCGGCCTGTCCCGAAAGCTGGCCGGCCAACAGGCTGTGGTCCCGCAACAGGGCAAAGATTTCCCCGGTCATGGCGCTTTCGAAGCGGGCTATGGCGCCCCCACGCATCCAGGCCCATTTGCAGTGGGTGCCGGGCTGGCACAGGAGCGCGTCCGCCGGAACGAGCCCGGCCGCGACAGCGCCCAGGAACTGTACTTCCTCGCCGCGCATAACATCCGGGTCACCGTCTCGCTGGGCAACTCCCGGAACGATGCCGACCTGTTCTGGCGCAATCCAATCGATCCCCGCACAGAGCGCTTCGGGCGTGGCGGGGCAATCGACATAGGGTACTTCCCGCCAGCCGCGGTTGGATCCCGCCATGCCCGCGATCAGTACCGGCGCTTCACCCCAATCGCTGCGGATAGACGCGATTTCATTCGACCAGCCATCGGCCGTCATCGACAACGTGCCAAGACCGTCGCGACGCGCTGCGGCGATCCTGCCTCCTTCGATCAGGTAGCACCGCCTGTTGGTGGTGCCCCAGTCGATACCGATGACGCGTTGTTCGATCATCGGCGCCGGATGACCGCCGCCGTTCCATCATAGTCGATGCGATTGGCCGCGTTCTCGCTCACATCGGGCGCGTGCGCGGCCGATTTGTCGTAAAAGCGGACAGAGATCGCGCGCCGTTCGGCCATGCCGGGATAGCTGCCCTGGCGCTGGCCGATCGTCAACTCGCCCTTTGCATCGTCCCAACGCACCGGAATACGAGCATATTGACTGGCCTTGTAGCCCTCGCTCGTTCCGTCGTCCTCATAGATCGAGAATTCGCCATCGGCACCGGTGAAGACATGTAGCACCAGCGGGCCATCCGGCTTCTGCCCGGTATGTTCGATTTCGGGCCCGGTCGGCACGATCGACCCGGCCTTCACGAACAGAGGCATCCGCTCATAGGGAGCGGCGGCATCGATTTCCTTGTCGCCGGCGTAGAAAGCACCGCTATTGAAATCGTACCAGCCCGCACCCGCAGGCAGATAGACCTTGCGGCTGCGAGCCTTGAACTCCGTTACGGGCGCGACAAGGAAGGCCGATCCGAACATATATTCATCGTCGATGTCCCAGACCTTGCGATTCTGGCCGAAGTCCATCACCAGTCCGCGCATGATCGTCCCGTCGCGGAACCAGGTATCGGCTGCCGTGGTGTAGATATAGGGCATCAAGCGGTAACGCAGCTTGTCGTACCAGATCATCGATGCCTGCATGGCCGGATCCTTTGCCGCGATCTCATAGATCTCGCGATACGGATATTCGCCATGGCTGCGGAACAGCGGCGAGAAGGCGCCGAACTGGAACCAGCGGAGCTGAAGCTCACGCCATTCCGTTTGAGCTTCGGGCCTTTCCTGCGTGTAGCGATCTTCCAGCGCGAAGCCGCCAATATCATGCGACCAGTTGGGAATGCCGGACATCGAAAAATTGATGCCCGCAGAGATCTGGTCGCGCAGGTCGCTCCACCGTGCGGCGACGTCGCCAGACCAGACGGCGGCGCTGGCACGCTGAGTGCCGCCAAATGCGGAGCGCGTCAGGATGAAGGGCCGACGGTCCGGCTGCGTGTTGCGCAGGTTTTCCGCAAAACCATCTGCATGTATGAGCGGGAAGGTGTTGAATACTGCGGCGCCCGGCCCCTTCGTCGTTGGCCCCATCTGATAGGCGCGCTCCTCCAGCGACAGGTTCGAATGCCAGTCGGGCTCGACCGAATCGAGCCACCATGCATCGAAGCCCTTCGACAGCAGCTGCTCCTTCGCCTGGCGGAAGAACATATCGCGCGCACCCTGGGTGTAGGGGTCGTAGAAGGTGTTGGCATAGCCGGGGCCGACCCAATCCTTCTGCCCTGCTTCGAGCGGACGGCGATAAAGATAGCCCTTGGCGTCAAGCTCCTTTGCGTTGTCAGTCCAGGGATAGAACTTCGCCCATAGCGAGATCATGATCCGTGCATTCATGGCATGGACGTCGTCAACCATCCCTTCGGGATCGGGGAACCGGCTGGCATCGAATTCATGGCTGCCCCACTGATCGTCGGTCCAATAGCGCCAATCGAGCACGATATTGTCCAGCGGGATGCCCAGCTTTCGATATTCACGCACGACATTGAGCAGCTGATCCTGCGTTTCATAGCGTTGGCGGCTCTGCCAGAAACCATAGGCCCATTTGGGAAGCAGCGCGGCCTTGCCGGTCAGCTTGCGATAGCCTGCGATGGCTTCGTCCACGCTGCCACCGCCGACGAAGTAATAGTCGATGCCTTTCGCCGTGTCAGATGTCATCCACAATGAATGGCGATCCGGTTCGGGCAGCGGGTTGCTGTGACGCAGGGCGATATAGCCGGCATTGGGTTCCCACTCGACCCGGATGGAGACAGGCTTGCCCGCCTTCATGTCCAGTTCGAAGGCGTGATTCCATGGGTTCCAGTTCTGCCGCCAACGGTCGAGCACCAGTTTCCCATTGGCATAGACCTTCACATAGCTTGAGCCATAGAGCCTGAATTTGTGGCGCCCACTCGTCTTGGTGGTCACGTCGCCGCTCCAGACGACCTGCTGTTCCTGAGTATTGACGCCGGCCGTATTCTGGCCGCTCTCGCCGGAAGGCTTGGTCGATACCTTGCCGGCTTCGGGCCAGTTCTTCTGTTCGCGAATGAATTCGTAATTGATCGTCGCTTCGTGCCGGGTGAAGGTCTTCTTGCCGCCGACAAAATATTCCGCGGTCCAGCCCGGTTTGCCTCCGCTGGTGACTTCAAGGTCTTCCCCGGCGAAATGATAGGGGCGCGGATTTCCGAAGCGGCTGATGCCATTATTGTCCCACAGCAAGCCATAGCCGCGCGTCGACACGACAAAGGGGACGGCGATGTCCATATTGTGCTGGGCCAGTTCGACGTCTTCGCCATTGTAATTCATCTGGCGGTTCTGATGTTGGCCCAGGCCGTAAAAGCCCTCGTCCGTACCGCGGTTGAACTGCTGGCTGACTGTGTACCAGCTCGTCCCCTCAATCTCCTGCGGCGTGAAGGCGGCACGGGGGGATTCGTTCAGCACAGGCTTGCCTTCGGCGTCGAAGAAGCTGACCTGCCCGCTGGCAAGATCGACCCTGGCCGTGGCGGCGGGCAGCTTCAGTTCCACCGATCCGCCATCAGCGCTGACCGTCAAATCACCGTCGGGCCGGGCTAGCACCATCAGGCTTTGCTGGATCGCGTCAAAACTGCCGTCCTGGGTTGCCGTGACGCGAAAAGACCTATCGCCGTAGGCCATGACCCGGACACGCTTCGCCGATCCCGTATCGGGGCTGACGATGACGCCGTGATCGATCTCTTCGTATGAGCCTGCCAACGCTGCGGTCGCGGTCCCGGCAAGGAGAACGCTCAGCGCAATGCGAAGAGGGGTCGTGATGTTACTTTTTCTGCGGTTCATTTGACATCTCCCACCGGAATGGCCGGTGTACCTTTGTATGTGGCAAGCGTGACGCGAAGCACCTGCTCGCGGTCGGTGAAATTGAGGCCATAGTCGACCGAATCGCCGTTCCAGAGGCGGCGGAAGACCCACTTCCTGTTGTCGAAATAGCCTTCCTCTACGCGCAGCATCATCATCGATTCGAGCGGGGCAGGCTTGCTCAGGCCGAAAGAGATGCGCGAACGAAAGCCGGTGACGAGGAACTCGTTCTCGCCCAGCTGGGCCACCGCAACACCGCCCTCCGGTTCTGGATTACCGGTCGGCTTGTCATTGCCAAATTGCCACTGCCCGAAAGTCACGGTCAGGTTGTACTTGCCCATGTTGATATGCTGGGTGTGCTGGGCCTGCGGGTCCGTCGGCTCTGCAACGCCCCAGGTCTTGCCTTGGAATGCCCATTTTGCCCATTCGCGCTGCATGGGTGCGAACAGGCGATAATTGCGGGCGAAATGCTCTATCGTTTCAGTATCCAGCTCCGCTGCGCCGAGCGGATGATTGAAATAGCCCGTGTCATCCATGCCGAACGGAGCGAAGCCAATCGCCCCTTTGCCGATGGTGGGGAAAAAGTAGCGAGCAAAGTCCTTCGCGTTGCCGGTCTCTGGAACGAACAGCGCATTGTCGGGCCGGTCGTAAAGGTCGAGATAGGCATGATAGGAGGCATGATCGCGGCTGTAGATGTCGGGCGCGACGATATCGATGTTCGGCGCAGCTGCCTTGTAGACATCGATCACGAAATGGACCGGGCCGCCGCTGGAATAGGTTTCTGCTGGCTGCCTGCCGAATGGGGATGGCAGTGCCGCGTTCATATACATCGGCAAGGGCTTGATTGCTTTTCCGGCCGCCGCGATTTTGTCGACATAGCTGGCGATCGACCAAGCGTGGAAATATTCATCTGCATCCGCGCCGAATACCTGCCGCCAAGTGCCGGGTTTTTTGCCCATCTGTCGCAGGAGTGGGGCCGGGACCGGGCCTTCGAACAATTTCTGCGCTACCGGCGAGAAATCGCGCACGCTGCCATAGCTGCCGGCTTCGTTCTGCGGCTGGACCATGATCACTGTGTTCTGAGGATCGTTTTCCTTCAGATATTTCATCAGCTCTACGAAGGCGCGCTTGTCCGCCTCTAGTGTGGAACGGGAATGTGGCGAAAGCGCATAGTGAGTTTCGCCTTTTGCATTGATCATGTGCGGGAAGCGCTTCTGATCCAGCTTGACCCACGCCGGGGCATAGGCTGGCGCGGTGTTCTTCCACGTGCCGAACCACAGCAAGACGAGACGGACGTTGTGCGCCCGCGCTTGCGGCAGCAAGGCGTCCAGGAATGAGAAATCGAACTTACCTTCCTGCGGCTCAATCTGTTCCCAGCCGACGGGGACCTCAACCGTGTTGGCATGGATTTTGTCGATCGTCGGCCAGACTTCCGGCAGCATGGCCGGATAATTGCTGCTGTTATTGACCTGTGCGCCCAGCATCAGGAACGGTTCCCCGTCAACGATCAGCGCATGCTGTCCATTGCGGGTTTCCAGCCGGGGAAGATCACGGTCGCTTGCCGCTGCGGGAGCAGCGATGGCCATGACCGCTGCAAACGGAATCATTAAGCCGCTAAGTCGATGCATTCTGGTCCTCCCAAACCATCATAAGGAGCTTTTGCCCCCGTATTGTGCCCGTGGCCGTGGCCACGATTGTCTTGCCCAGCCGCAAATTACTCGGGCTTGACCGGGCACACTCCACCCGGAGCCTGTGTAACAAGGCGGATTTCCGATATAGATACTGCAAATGGGCCGGTTGCAGCCAATGTCCACGCCGGATGGATATGATTCATATCCGCGCCACGTTCCTTGAAGCATTTGAGCGGAATGCGGACCGTGCGCCAGCCGTCTCCAGCGGCGAAGAACGAACCGGCGTCAATGGCACCCCAGCCCATGGCCAGCGAGACCCGGCCTGACGGCGCCTGGTCCACCCGATAGGTCATCTGCATCATCATTTCGGCGTTGGTTTCGAACTGCAGGTCGATATCATCGCCATCGATGCTGGCCCTGCCGGATTCGCCCGCATCCCAGATCAGTCGCATGGCGCCTTCCTGTTTGGTCTGCGAATCCACCTTGCCCGAAGTTACGCCATTGCTCAGGATCAGCGAGTATGGCTTTGGAACGCGCCCTTCGGTGAAGTATTCGCTCTTGTTATCGGGCAGAGCATCGATCCCCGGATCCTCTCCCAACTGGCCAACCGTACCCGGCTTGGCATAGCTGAGCCCGTATTTCAGTGGGAACAGCGGATCATAGCCGGGTGTCCCCTTATTCAGCATGAACTGCGCGGCCGTTTTCGGCCAGCTGAACGACAGGCTGCCGGTGAAATCGTTGCGCGGCGTGCCTTGCGCGTCGCCGATGATGACATCGGCAATGCCACCACCCTCGCTGCCCGGCAGCCAGGCCGCGACAAATGCGTCGGACTGGTTAAGCTCTGGGTTGACCCACATTGGACGGCCCGAGAGGAAAACGGAAACGACCGGAATGCCCGCAGCCTGCAGCTTCTTGAGCGTGGCAAGCGACTTCTTTTCGCCGGCCTCGAATTCCAGCGTCCTGACGTCACCCAGCCCCTCGGCATAGGGTTGTTCGCCGAACACCACGATGGCAAGGTCGGGCTTGTTTGCGTAACTGCCATCGGCGCTGAGCGTCGCTGTGCCGCCGCCAGCCTTCATCGCCTCTGCAATGCCCGCATAGATCGATTGTCCATTCGGGAAATCGGCATTGGTGTTGCCATTGCCCTGCCATGAAAGGGTCCATCCACCCGATTGCTGGCCAATGTCATCGGCCTGGGCACCCACAACAAGGATGTTTGCGGAAGATTTGATCGGCAGGATGCCGTCATTCTTCAGCAGCACCAGCGACTTGCGTACCGCCTCGCGCGCCAGGGCGCGGTGTTCGGGCGATCCGATGACCTCCGTCTTGCGTTCAAAGGGGCGAGCACGTTTGAACAGGCCCATCTTGAACTTCACTCGCAGAATGCGGCGCACGGCATCATCGATCCGCGACATCGGGATCCTGCCTTCGCGCGCATCCTTGACGGTGTTGTCGAACAGACCCTTCCAGCTGTCGGGCGCCATCGCCATGTCGAGCCCGGCGTTGAACGAGATTGCGCAATCGGTGTTCGTGCATCCTGGAACCTGGCCATGGCCATTCCAGTCGCCAACAACGAAGCCTTCGAAGCCCATGCGTTTTTTTAGCACATCGGTGAGCAGGCTCTTGTTGCCGTGCATCTTGACGCCCTGCCAGCTGTTGAAGCTGGCCATCACGGTGTTGGTTCCGGCGTTGATCGCAGGGGGATAACCGGCAGAATGGACCGCGATCAGCTCGCTCTCGGGAATATTGGTATCGCCCTGGTCTTGGCCGCCGGTTGTGCCTCCGTCGCCGAGGAAGTGCTTGGCGCTGGCCGAGACATGACCGTTCTGGATCGTGCCGCTTCCCGGTGCGCCCTGAAGGCCCTCGATCATCTTGCCCGCATAGGCGGCGACAAGGGCGGGGTCTTCTGAATAGCCTTCGTAGGTACGGCCCCACCGGTCATTCTGGGGCACGGCGAGGGTTGGGCCGAAGGCCCAGTCGATGCCGGCCGCGGCAGTCTCCTGCGCCGTCGCCTCGCCGATGCGGCGAATCAGGTCCGGGTCGTGCGCAGCGCCCAGGGCACTGTTGTGCGGAAACAAGGTGGCGCCAACGACGTTGTTGTTGCCATGCACGGCGTCGATACCGAACATGACCGGTATTCGCACATGACCGGGGCGAGCCTCCATCGCGACATTGTTGAAGGCGCGAACGGTGTCGATCCACGGTCCCGCAGCCGAACGGTCGGGAGCGTTCAACGGCGGCGAACTGCCGCCAGCTAGAATGGAGCCGAGAGGATAGGTGCGCAGGTCCTCCGGTTTGATCGAGGCAGTGTCGGCCTGAATCATCTGGCCGACCTTCTCTTCAAGCGACATCCGCGCCATGAGCTTGGTGATGCGCGCTTCTGTTTTCGGGTCAGTCAGACCCTGGCTTTTTGCCACGGGCCAAAGTTCGGCGTTGGCGGTGCCGGGCTGGCTCTGCTGTGCATCAACCGAAGCGGCCATTCCCAAGAGAGTCGAGGCGGATAGTGCCATGTACAAAAAGGCAGTTCGCCTGCGCTTGATTAACATCTTGATCATTCCCTTGGGGATTCTTTAAGGTCTCGATAATTACTCATACATGTTGTATGGTAGCGCTATCAAGCCAAAATTGGGATTGGCCGGTTTGAAGGATGAAAATGGTCCCTTGCGCTTGAAGAGCATGTCGTCCCAGTCAAGGCTGGAGACGAGACCATAGCTTAAGGGGAAGGCGGGATAGTCCTGCCTTTCTTGCCAATCTGATGAAAGGCCCAAGATGCGTCTGTTGCTGTTGATCGGAGCAATCCTGCTGGGAACCAGCTTTGGTGCGGAACATGCCCAAGCGCAGGTCGAAGGAGGCCCCTGGCCAGGCGGCAGGAAACTCGCCGTGGTCCTGACCTACGACGATTCGCTTCCATCGCATCTCGACATTGCAATTCCGGCACTCGATGAGGTCGGGCTGAAAGGGACATTTTTTCTGGTCGGCAGACAGATCGGTCCGGAGCAGATCGATCGCTGGCGCGCAGCATCGAAAGAAGGCCATGAATTGGCCAACCACACGCTGCGCCATGCTTGCCCGCAAGGCGGCAACGCCCAGATTCGCAAGCTGGAAACCAGCGATTCCTACGATGTCCCGCTGATGCTCGAAGAAATCCTGACGATGAACAATCTGCTCACGGCGATTGATGGCAAGGCCAGGCACGGATTTGCCACTCCGTGCGGTCAGCATCTGGCCGGAGGTACGGATTACATGCCGGCACTGCGCGCGAGCAATCTCGTGCAGTACAACCGTAATGCATCGTGGACGGGTAAGACCGAACTCGATCCGATGGATCTTCCGGCCATCTGGTTCGACAAGAATGCTACCGGCGATGACATGATAGCGGCGGTTCAGAAGTCGTCAGGCAGCGGTGGGCTACTGATACTGGGCTTTCACGGCGTAGGTGGAGACTATCTGGAGGTCAGCGCAGAAGCGCACGCCGCACTGCTCGATTACCTCAAACGCAACGAAGACGAGATTTGGGTCGCGCCCTTGTCGACCGTCATGGAATATGCCGAGCCATAACCCTACGACGGGTTTAAGGCCGGGGCGGCATTTTCAAATTTGCGGGCGAGCAAGATGGATGAGGTGTTCCCTGGAACCTCGTCTATTCATCTGCTCCGCGATGGCTGGCGGTTATGTCTTCGGTTCGAGGATGAACACGGCGGTATCGCGAGCAGCGACTGTCATCTTAAGTTCGGCCAAGGTGTCGCCGCGCACCACCTTGGCGCAGGCGACGACCCGCAGGTCTGGTACGAGGGCTCAGGCGTGGCCGACAGTGCCCGGCGCTATCTCCATGCCGATCCGCGCGGCAGCATCGTTGCGGTGACCAATTACCAGGGCACTTCGACCACCACCAACACCTATGACGAGTTCGGCATTCCCGACACCGCATCAGGCAATGACATCGCGACCAAGGGCCGCTTCCGCTACACCGGGCAGGCGTGGATCCCCGAGCTGGGCATGTATTACTACAAGGCTCGCATCTACTCACCCACGCTTGGTAGGTTCCTCCAGACCGATCCGATCGGCTACGAAGACCAGTTCAATCTCTATGCCTATGTCGCAAACGATCCAGCGAATGGGGTCGATCCGACGGGAGAGACCTTAAAGCGAGAGATTTTTAGGCTAGTTATTTTGGCTCTCGCAAAGTTTATTAACCCACCTGATGGCCCTCCTGATCCTCCTGCCCCTCCAATCGAGAAGCGGGTTCGACAAGACAATGTAGCGGCAGCGCCGCCAGATCCAAAACCTAATGACAAGCCATCGGAACGGGCGGTCAAAGATCCGCTTCCACCGATTGTCCCGACGCCGCTTCCACCGATTGTCCCGACGCTGCCTTCGCCGGGTACAAGTGAGACGCCCAATCCGGGGACGCCCAATCCGGGGACGCCCAATCCGGGGACGCCCAATCCGGGGACGCCCAATCCGGGGATGACTCCTCCAACCGCGCCTGGCCCGTGCCTAACTTGTCACAAACCTGTAAGACTACTTTTCTTGTAGCTTGTTTGTCCATATAATTCTGAGCGTCAAATGAAGGAAAGTCATGATTTGAAAGCCGTCGATTCATCAGCATCGGCATTTGAAGCTTACGAGCAAGGGCGCTACAAAGAAGCGTTGCCTTTGCTGACTTCTGCAGCAGATCGAGGCGATGTAGCCGCTTTGTTAGCTGTAGGATGGATAAATGAAACTGGTGCAAGTGGCGCCCAAGATCTTGAATTCGCCAAAGTCTGTTACCGTAGAGCAGCGGAACTAGGTTCGTTGGACGCTCTGTATCGTTTGGGCCGTATCTTGAAGGAATCTGATGACGCAAAGGCGGCTTTGTCAGTGTTTGAGCAGGGTGCAGAGCAACAGCATCTACCATGTATTTCTGCCTTAGGCCACTTGATGCTTAACGTTTCAAAGAGCACTCAAGAAACAGAAATCGGTATGAAATATTTGAATGATGCAGCATCCCGCGGACATTTCTACGCGCGAGGCAAGCTTGTTGTATTAGAAATGGAAAAGGAAGACAGTATATTTCAATTATTGAGATTACTAAAGCAGTTATTCATTATAAGAATCGAGCGTTTTGTCGAGCGAAGAACAAATAGATATTCTGAAAAATTACTTTGATTTACGGTGGTGCTGCGTAATTGAAGTAGCCACTCTCCTTCTTGGCACGGAGTCGCCATGCCATCCCACTTTTCCTCGCCCAATGGTCCTGACCGCAAGCTCGCCGACGCCCCGGCAGGCCAGCATCTCCCCTTCGCGCGCCGCATTTCCTGGCGCAGGATTTTCCGCACGGCCTGCCCGGCGGCCTGACCGATCGCCTCGCCGAGCAACAGGTCCGCATCTCGCTGCGCGGCTCCTCACTGCGGGTGACCTCGCATCTCCATAACAACGAAGCGGATTGCGAGGCCTTGCTCAATACGCTGGCTTCGGCCTGATCCCACTCACTTGCGGCGATAGCGAAAATACCACACTTCGTGCCCGTAAACCGTGCGCGCCTTGTGCTCGTAGCGGGTCTCGGGCCAGCCGGACGGGCGCACTTCCCAGCTCGAACGATCCTTCACCTGCCATTCGAAGGCGTCAGTGTGGCGCTGCATCACCATCAGCGCATGGCGCAGATAGACCGGGTGATCGGTGCCGAAGCGGAATTCACCGCCGGGCTTGAGCTTGCGCGCGAACATCTGCACCGGGCCATCGTTCATCATGCGCCGCTTGGCATGCTTGGCCTTGGGCCAGGGATCGGGGTGGAGCAGATAGAGCATGGTCAGCGCGCCATCGGGTACACGGCTCAGCACCTCCAGCGCATCGCCCATATGCAGGCGGACATTGGCCAGCCGCTGTTCCTCTATATGGGTCAGCGCCTGCGCCACGCCATTGACGAAAGGTTCGGCCCCGATGAAGCCATGGTCGGGCAGCAGGTCCGCCCGGAAGGCGAGGTGTTCGCCGCCGCCGAAGCCGATCTCGAAGTGCAAAGGTCTGTCATCGCCAAACAGGACCTGGCTCGTCACCGGACCTTCGGCTGGCACTGCGATTTGCGGCAGCAGATTGTCGACCAGCCCCTGTTGCCGCGCGCGCAGGGGTTTGCCCTGGCTGCGGCCATAAAGCCGGCCCAATGTGGTGGGATCGCCTTCCTTGAATGCAGACATGGGCGGCGCGCTAGCAGCGGTGGTGGGTGTAGGGAAGGGCCCAATGAAAAACGCCCGAGGCGTTTCCACCCCGGGCGTTCATCCCATCCCCCAATGGGTAATCCCGTGTCGGATCGTTTGCGATCCGCTGGGCCAGGCAGATTACGCGGCTTCGGCCTGCTCCTCCGGATCGCGCAGCACATAGCCGCGGCCCCAGACGGTTTCGATATAGTTCTCGCCGCCGCATGCGTGGCTGAGCTTCTTGCGCAGCTTGCAGATGAAGACGTCGATGATCTTGAGTTCCGGTTCGTCCATCCCGCCATAAAGGTGGTTGAGGAACATTTCCTTGGTCAGCGTGGTGCCCTTGCGCAGCGAAAGCAGCTCGAGCATCGCATATTCCTTGCCGGTCAGGTGGACGCGGGCGCCATCGACTTCCACGGTCTTGGCATCGAGGTTCACGGCCAGCTTGCCGGTGCGGATGATCGACTGGCTGTGGCCCTTCGAACGGCGCACCACGGCGTGGATGCGGGCGACCAGCTCTTCACGGTGGAACGGCTTGGTCACGTAATCGTCGGCACCAAAGCCGAACGAACGAATCTTGCTGTCCATTTCGGAAATGCCCGAAAGGATCAGAACCGGCGTCTGCACCTTGGCGACGCGCAGTTTCTTGAGCACGTCATAACCATGCATATCGGGCAGGTTCAGGTCGAGCAGGATGATGTCGTAATCATACAACTTACCCAGATCCAAACCTTCTTCGCCCAAATCGGTCGAATAGACATTAAAGCCTTCGGTCGTGAGCATCAGCTCGATCGCCTTGGCGGTTGTCGGTTCGTCCTCAATCAAAAGCACGCGCATGGGTGGTCCCCCTTTGCCCCAAACTTGGCAGTAACCTCCCGATAAGAGGTGTTGCCGGGAATTAACCACACAAGGTCTGAACGGAAAAGGTTAATTTAGCGTAAACCCGCGGAATCCGGCGAGTCGCGGGCAATTGTGAGTCTTTTGAGTCACACTTATCCACAGGGCAAACTCGGTCGCCGACCAAGCGACCGCAAGGCCGCCCGCAGGCCCGTTCAACCCAAATCCTACAGGATGGAACACATGGAACACGGTCCAAAGGTGAAAAGCGCCATTCCTTAACTCCTGGTATGAAAAGTGTGACCGTGCGCTGTGAAGTGTGAGCGTGGCGCACGAAAGTGTGACCATGCGGTTCGCAAAATGTCACCTTTCCGCGTGTGATCTGTGACCTTCGGGCGAGTGCATTGGCGGTGAGGTGCGTGACTGGGTAGGGGCAAGGGGAATGTGCTGACATGATGCGGAACCTACCGCGCGGCGAAGCCAGTAGGAAAGCACCCGTCATCCCGGCGCAGGCCCGGATTCTGCCCCAATTCGTCATTCCCGTGAAAGGCTCTCCTGAGCTAGTCGAAGGGCGGGAGCCCGGCGAGACAAACAATACGCCGTCATTGCGAGTGAGGCGAAGCAATCCAGCCTGAACTCACATCTCCAGCTGCTTTGATTTGCGTCAAGGACCACTGCTCAAACCTTACTTACACTGATGTAAATAAGAAGAATGTGAGAGGATGGATTCGCTTGACCCAGGTGACCTTCATCGATGCCGGGGGCGCTGAACGTACTATCGATGCGCCTGCCGGAATTTCCGTCGCCGATGCCGCGTTGATGAACAGGGTGCCGGGGATAGAGGCGGATTGCGGCGGCTTTTGCGCCTGCGCCACCTGTCACGTCTATCTCGACGACACATGGTTCGACCAGGTTCCACCACCCGAAGAGCTTGAGGCCGCAATGCTTGACCAGGCAGTAGACCGCCGCGCCAGCAGCCGCCTGTCATGCCAGTTGATGCTGTCAGACGCGCTCGACGGGATCGTGGTCCACACCCCCGCCAGCCAGTATCTCTAGCAGGAGAAGCCCGATGACCGTGATAACACAGACCGAAGCCCGTTCCAGAGACGATTGGAAGGTTTCGATGAACCCCGACGATCTCTACGAAAACCCGATGGCGATCGCCTGGACCTTCGATTATTTCCTTTCGGGCGACAAGGTGGAGGACCTCTATAAACGCGCCAAGCAGGATCAGTGGAATTCCGATGTCCTGATCCCGTGGGATACGCAAGTCGATCCGTCCAAGCCGATGCTGGATGACAGTTCGAACGTCTATCACCGCATGCCCTTCTTTCAGAAGCTGTCGAAATCGCAGCAGGAAACCTTCACCGCGCATTCGACCGCGCAATTGCTCTCGCAATTCCTGCATGGCGAGCAGGGCGCGCTGATGACGGCCGCCTGCGTGACCCATTCGGTGCCGGATTCCACCGCCAAGCTTTATGCCGCGACCCAGACGATGGACGAGGCGCGCCATGTCGAGGTCTATGCCAAATATTGCGACAAGATCGCGATCGTCTATCCGATGAGCCCCTGGCTCAAGGCGCTGATCGACGCGACGCTGAAGAGCGACCGCTATGAGAAGGTCATGATCGGGATGAACATGATCGTGGAAGGGCTGGCGCTGGGTGCGTTCAACAATATGTACCGCACCACGCAATGCGATCTGCTGAAGGCGATCACCTTCAACGTGATGCGCGACGAATCGCGGCATGTGTCCTTTGGCCACGCCTTCCTCGGCCCTGTGATTGCCGATTTGCCGGAAGACGAGGTGGAGGATCTGGCCGAATTCGCCTTCCAGGCGGTCAGCATCCTGGCGGACACCACCATGCGCAATTCGCTGGCCAGCAAGGTCGATCCCGGTTTCATGGAAGTGCTCTACAATTCCAATATCGATCCGGACGATTTCTTTGCCGGGTTGAAGGAAGCGCAAGAGGCCGGGATCACGCAGGAACTGCCGCCGGGGCAGATTCATGCGCTGAAGGATCTGATGCTGCCCGCGCTTGCCCGGGTCGGGCTGCTGACGCCCAGTGTGCAGAAGAAATATGTTGCGGCGGGCATTCCGCTCTATGACGATCCGCGCGTGCTCCAGGCGATGGAGGGCGGCCACCCGATCGCCGCCTGAGCGATATTTGCGCAAGTGGCGGTGGGCGGGATCAGCCGCCTGCCGCCAGCTTCTTTTGCCTGCGCCGTTCGGATGACGATCCGATCCCGATCACCTCGCGGTATGTGGCGACTGTGCGGCGGGCAAGGTCGAAGCCCTCTTGCTTGAGCAGGTCGACCAGCTTTTGGTCGGACAGGATCTTCTTGGGCCCTTCGGCATCCACCAGCGCCTTGATCCGCGCCTTGACCGCTTCGGCGCTCGCGCCTTCGCCGTCCGCACCGCCGCCCACGCCACTGGTGAAGAAATACTTCAGTTCGAACGTGCCGCGCTCGCAATGGAGGTACTTGTTGCTGGTGACGCGGCTGACCGTGCTTTCGTGCATTTCGATTTCTTCGGCCACTTCGCGCAAGGCGGCATTTTCCCAGCGTTCGTTACGCTTCAGTTTGCCTTTGGGCAACGTCCAATCGTTGTAACGCTCCCGCCGAATCAATAAAACTTC
>JBNLDR010000044.1:0-18025 GCA_050304495.1 Altererythrobacter sp. | reverse complement strand
TTTATTGCAGCATTGGCCTTCGCGGAAGCCAATTTCTCCGCAGCCCTGGCCCAACGCGCCGCCAGCTTGCGAGAAGCCTCGGCACGACTTCCGCGCTCGCTATCCCAGCGCTGCAACCGTTGCAGCAAATCCTCTCCGCGCCCGCCCAGCCCGCGCTCCTGCAACAGCAGCACCAGCCGTGCCGCCTGCTCGGCCTGGCCCGCCTGCGCGCCCAGCAAGACAGCAGCTGCCGAGACTGGGTCTATCGGAAGCGAGGCGATCCGTTCGCCCAGCGGCGTGATTCGGCCGTCTTCTTCCAGTGCGCCCAACCTACGCAGGGCATTGCGTGCGGATTCGAGCGAAGCTGCGGGCGGTGGATCGAGCCATGGTAGCGAGGCCGGGTCATTTGTGCCCCATTTCGCCAAAGCCAGCACCAGCGGCGCAAGGTCTGCAATCTCGATCTCTGGTGGTGCGAATTCGGGCCGCCCGGCATGGCCGTGTTCCTCCCACAGGCGATAGGCCACGCCTGGCCCCTGCCGCGCGGCACGCCCTGCTCTTTGCGCTGCCGCTGCCTGACTGGCGCGATGGGTAACCAGATGGGTTGTCCCCGCCGCTCTGTCATATTCGGCATGCCGCGCGAGCCCGCTATCCACCACCACCGACACGCCGTCGAGCGTGAGCGAGGTTTCGGCGATAGCAGTGGCCAAAACGATCCGCCGTCGCCCTTGCGGGTCACGCTTTATCGCCGCGCGCTGTCCCGCCGGCTCTACCTGCCCATGCAGGGGCAGCACCGGCACATCGGGCAGGCGCTGTGCCAGCCGTTCGCGCACGCGTTCAATCTCGCCCACGCCGGGAAGAAAGGCGAGAATATCACCTTCCTGCTCGCGCCATGCCTGCATCACCGCGCCCGCCATCGCCTCTTCGATCCGCTTGTCAGGAGAAACGCCGAGCCATTCGATCCGCAGCGGATAGGCCCTGCCCTCGCTCTCCACCACCGGCGCATCGTCACCCAGCAAGCGGGCAAAACGCGCCCCGTCGATCGTCGCGCTCATCACCAGCACCCGCAAATCCTCGCGCAGGACGGCGCGACTTTCGAGCGCGAGCGCAAGCCCCAGATCGCTGTCGAGATGGCGCTCATGCGCTTCGTCGAACAGCACCGCCGAAACACCCGCCAGCTCCGGGTCCTCGACAATGCGGTTGACGAAGATCGCCTCCGTCATGACGAGAATCCGTGTCTTGGCGGAACTCTTGCTGTCGAGCCGGGTGAGATAGCCCACCGTTTCGCCGGGCTTTTCCCCCAGCATCTCCGCCATTCGCTCTGCCGCAGCGCGCGCGGCCACGCGGCGCGGCGAAGTGAGGATTATCTGCCCTTTGCACCACGGCTCGCCCAGCAAGGCGGGCGCAACCGCCGTAGTTTTGCCCGCGCCGGGCGGCGCGACCAGCACCGCTGCACCCCGCCCGGCCAGCGCGCGCTGGAGTTCGCCAAGGACAGAATGGATCGGAAGGTCGCTCACGACCATGCCATGAACCAGATCACCCCATCGGGTAAGGGATTTCGCGCGATACCTTGTTGATCGCCTTCAACGTTTCATCGTCCAGCACTGTATCGGCGGCGGCAAGGATCGGATCGAGCTGATCATAGCTCGATGCACCGACAATAGTGGATGCGACGAAATCGTGCTGCTTCGACCATGCGACCGCCATGGTCACCGGATCGAGCCCCGCCTCTTTCGCGATTTCGGCATAGCGCGCGGTCGATTCGAGCGTGCCTTTGTTGACGAAGCGATTGGCCATCGCGGCCTGCCGCCCTTCCATGCCCAGATAGCGTGTGAAGCGCGCACCTTCGGGCTTGCCGCCGTCATTATATTTGCCGGACAAGACCCCGCCCGCGATCGGCGAATAGGGGATCAGGCTCACCCCTTCCTTGCGGCAGACCTGCTTCAGCTCGTCTTCGAAGCGGCGGTTGTTGAGGCTGAAATTATTCTGGATCGTTTGGTAACGCGCCACCCCTAGCCGCTCCGACGCGGCAATCGACTTCATCAACCCCCAACTGGTTTCGTTCGAACAGCCGGTGATCCGCACCTTGCCCGCGCGCACCAGTTCATCGAGCACTTCCATCGTTTCATCATAGGGCGTGTCGTGATCGGGCCAGTGGGTCTGGTAAAGATCAATATAGTCGGTGCCGAGCCGGGTCAGGCTTTCCTCGACAGCGGTAACGATATTGCGCCGATCGAGCGCGGTCATTCCCGATCGCTTGGGGCTGCGGAACCACACGTGGCTGGGGCCGGAGACCTTGGTCGCTAGGATAATGGCATCGCGCGGCTTGGTCTTGAGCCAGCGCCCGACGATGTCTTCGGTCCGGCCAACCCATTTCGCATCGGGCGGCACCGGATAACCTTCAGCCGTATCGTAGAAATCGATCCCGGCGTCGAAACTGGCATCGAGGATGCGCAACGCCTCGGCCTCATCGGTCTGGCTGCCAAAGGTCATCGTGCCCATGCAAATATCCGAGACGACAATGGCTGACGTGCCCAAGCGGCGGCGTTTCATATCAGATCCCTCCCACAGGAAAATTGTGTGCCCTAATATCCCCGTGCAACGGCAAATTGCGCGGCTTCGGCCATGGCCTGTCGTGCACGAGAATCGGGGAAGATAGAGATCGCATCAACCGCGCGCTGGGCATAATGGCGGGCGCGCTCGCGCGTATCCTCCAGCGCGTTGTGCCGCCGGATCAACTCGATCGCATGGGCCAGGTCTGCATCGGAACTGCGATGGCCTATGATCGCATCCTGCCAGAACTTCCGCTCTGTCTCATCCCCGCGCGAATAGGCCAGGATCACTGGTAGCGTCATCTTGCCTTCGCGGAAATCGTCGCCCTGATCCTTGCCCATTTCCGCCGCATCGGAATCGTAATCGATCGCATCGTCAACCAGCTGGAATGCGATGCCCAGATTGCGGCCGTAATCTTCCAGCGCGCGTTCCTTATCCAGTTCACATTCGGCAACAACCGCGCTGATCTGGCTCGCCGCGGCGAACAAAGCCGCAGTCTTGGCGCCGATGATATGGAGATAACGTTCTTCGCTAGTCTCGATCTGGCGCTGCGCGGTCAGCTGCGAAACCTCACCCTCGGCAATCACTGCGCTGGCATGGCTGAGGATCTTGAGCACCCGCAGGCTGCCATCTTCCGTCATCAGCTCAAAAGCGCGGCTGAACAGGAAATCGCCCACCAGCACGGTGGCGGGATTGCCAAAGATGATATTGGCCGCCGCCTTGCCCCGGCGCAGCTCGCTGCCATCTACCACATCGTCATGCAGCAGCGTGGCGGTGTGTATGAATTCCACCGCCGCGGCGAGCTTGAAATGGCGGTCGCCCTGATAGCCCACCAGTTCTGCCCCGGCGAGCGTCAGCATCGGGCGCAGCCGCTTGCCGCCGCCCGAAATCAGATGCCCGGCCAATGCAGGAATCAGCGGAATATCGCTCTGCATCCGATCCAGGATGACGGAATTGACCGAATTCATGCCCTGCGCCGTCAGCGCCAGCATGGCATCGAGTGTGGGCCGCTTACGCGGAAGCGGGATGACCTCTGCGCTCATGATCAGGGCCATGGCGGGCGCAACCCGGCTTGGCAAGCGTGGATTTGCTGCTAGGCATGGCCGCCTATGCCTAACCAACAGTCATCCGGCCACCAAAGCGCCGAAACCGCCAATTCCACGCCCGATCCGGTCCTGGCCGGTTTCCGCAAAAGCATCGACAATATCGATGCTGCGCTGATTCACATGCTGGCGGAACGGTTCCGCATCACCCAGGCGGTGGGCGAATACAAGGCCAAGGCTGCCCTTCCCCCCGCTGATCCAGGGCGCGAGGAGCGGCAGATCGCGCGGCTGCGCAAGCTGTCGGAAGAGGCCGATCTCGATCCTGAATTCAGCGAGAAGTTCCTGCGCTTCATCATTGACGAGGTAATCCGCCACCACCGGCAAGCGCGCGAAGAGGCGAATAGCTGAACCGACAATTGCGGGATAATACCTAGACCTGCATTTCCGATGTTCTTGGCCTTTGCTGCGATGAAAAACGCATGCGAAACAACAAAGCACATCCATCTGCTGCAAGCTTCGATCCACGCCGGTCTCACCGTTTTGACCTGAATACATTGGGCGAAATCGTGCTGTTGGGCCGCAGCGAACCGTGCAGGGTGACAGAGATTTCGCGACATGGCGCCAAGCTGGAAACTCTCGCCCGGATCCGGAGCGGCGAAGATGGTCTGTTGCGCTGCGACGGGCTGGATCTGTTGTTCCGTGTAATTCGATTTGAGCGGACCACTGTTATCGTCGAATTTATCGATGAAGCTGCGGATATCGATGGCGAGATCGATCCCGAGCTTGCCGCTCTGATCGAGAACAACAACCAGATCCTGCGGTTCCTCGATATCTAGCCGGGCTCAGCTGGCGCTGCGCGGCAGCGACAGACGCACCAGCAGCCCGCCCAGATCCTCGCTGTCGGAAAGTTCGACCGAGCCGCCATAAATCTCAGCCACATCGCGCACGATGGCGAGCCCGAGTCCGGTGCCAGGCTTACCGGTATCGAGCCGGGCTCCGCGATCGAAAATGCGGGTGCGATCGGCTTCCGGGATGCCGACCCCGTCATCTTCGACCCAGACCACACATTGTTCGGCTTCAGGTTCGGCATCGACCGTCACGAACACCGTGCCGCCACCATATTTGGCCGCATTCTCGATCAGATTGCCGAGGATTTCATCGAGGTCCTGTCGCTCGATCATGGCCGTGGCCTGGCGATTGCCGGCAATATCGATCCGCCGATCAGGATAGAGCCGCTCCACCGCGCGCCTGACCGCCTCCGCGCTCTCACACACTGGCGCACGCGCATGGCCAACTGCCCGGCGGCCAACCGCCCTCGCCCGTGCCAGATGGTGATCGACATGGCGCTGCATCGTGCGTGTTTCGCGGATGACCGTATCGCCCAGATCAGGAGCCCGCGCGGTCGCCGCATTGGTAAGAACCGTAAGCGGAGTCTTGAGTGCATGGGCCAGATTGCCCGCGTGCCGCCGCGCCTCTTCAGCCTGGGTTTCGGTATGCGCCAGCAAAGAGTTGATCTCCTCCACCAGCGGCTCGACCTCTTGCGGCAAAGGATCTTTAATCCGGTTGGCGCCAGTGGTGCGCAAATGCTGGATCGCCGCGCGCACCCGCCGCAGGGGCGAAAGGCCATAGCGGATCTGCAGCAGAGTCATGCCGAACAGGCCCAGGCCCAACGCGGCAAAGCTCCACAACAGGATCGATCGAATGCGCGAAATCTGCGCGTCAAGCTCGCCCCGGTCTGATGCGACAACAAAGGTCCAGCGGGTGTCGCTACCGGGCAGGATCACGGTGCGTTCGACCATCCGCAGCGGCTCATTCGCAAATTGATCGGAATTGTAGAAATGGGGCTCGGTATCGAAATGATTGCCCTGCGGTTGCAGCGTGCGATCCCACAGGCTGCGGCTGGGAAATGTTTCCACGCCATCCCCGCTAATCTGCCAATAGACGCCGCTATTGGGTTCAAGAAAGCGCTGATCCCCCAGCTGGCTGTAAAGGAACACCTCGTTGCTTTCGGGAGCGATCTCGGCCGAAGCGACGAGCGCGGTCAGCACATATCCGATCTGGTCGTCAAAATTGTCCTGCACCAGATTGGTCAGCGTCCGCTCCAGCGCGACGCCGCCCAATAGCAGCAGGACCGAGATCCAGCCCGCGGCAATCAGGGACATGCGGCGGGCAAGGCTGCCCTGCCCGCGCCCGGATGGACGCAGCTGTCCGGTCAGCCCGGCTTCTGCTTGCGCAGCATCCTCAGGCTCTGGGGGCGTCAGCCGGGTCGTCGAGGCTGTAACCGAGTCCACGGATCGTCGTTATCACTTCTGGCCCAAGTTTCTTGCGGATGCGGGTGACGAACACCTCGATCGTATTCGAATCCCGATCAAAGTCCTGGTCATAGATATGCTCGATCAACTCGGTGCGGCTGACCACCTTGCCCTTGTGGTGCATCAGATAGCTGAGCAGCTTGTATTCCTGTGCTGTCAGTTTGACCGGCTCGCCCTTCAGCGTGACCCGGCCCGAACGCGTGTCCAGCCGGACATCGCCGGCGGTCAGCTCAGCCGAAGTGTTGCCCGAAGCGCGGCGGATCAGCGCACGCAGGCGCGCGATCAGCTCTTCGGTCTGGAACGGCTTGGCCAGGTAATCGTCCGCACCCGCATCAAGCCCGGCAACCTTGTCAGACCAGCTGTCACGCGCGGTCAGCACCAGCACCGGGAAGGTGCGACCTTCGCGGCGCCACATCCCCAGCACGGTCAGCCCGTCGATCTCTGGCAGGCCAAGGTCCAGGATCACGGCATCGTAATCCTCTGTACTGCCCATGAAGTGACCGTCCTCGCCATCGGTGGACAGGTCCACCGCATAGCCGGTTTGTTCCAGCGTCGTCTTGAGCTGGTTGCCCAGGGTCGGTTCGTCTTCAACGATCAGGATGCGCATAGGTCCCCGTTACCTTTCAGATCGGTCAAATTTGGGCGTTTGCAGGAAGTGCGTCAAGCGAGCGGCAGCATTGTGCACCGAATGACGGGCTGTCAACGCGAACGATTGATGACGCGGCCCGTCCGCGCATCGACATCGACATAGGTTACACGCCCATCGCGAATGAATTTGAGCCGATAGGCGAGCGCCGCGGGATCATAGGCAAAGCCAAGATATTCGGCCTTGCCCATGGTCGGCAGCACGCGCTTTTCGATATCGCGAATGCGCATGATGTTGCCCGCCTTCATTTCCTTGCGGGCCTGGCCCTGCTCGTCACCTTCCTTGGCAGCAGCAGGCGCAATGGTCAGGCCGGACAGCGCCATCGCAATGGGCAGCAGGACAAGGGAGAGGCGGGTCATCATGGCTTCATGCCTAAGCTTGATCGATTGAACAAGGTGTGAATGTTCAGGTTTCGGGGCGTTCAGATTAAAATTCCGGAAGCAGCGGTCTCATTCCATCGTGTATTTGACCGAAATGGTCACGCCGGTGCCGACTTCACCCGCCTCGATCGGGGTCGCGGCATCTGCCGATTCTGCCATAACCCGCATCGCCATCGCCTGCTGCGGCATCGGCCCATATGACTGGAAGCTTTCCGAAACCTCGATCAGGCGAACCGTGGAGTACCCCGCCATCCGGGCGTAATCCTGTGCCATCGCCTTGCCGCGCTCAAACGCCTGCTTGCGGGCCGCAGATTTCACCTCTGCATCATCTTCCAGCGTGAAATAGGGGCCGTTCACATTGTTGGCGCCCGCTTCGATCAGCGCATCGAGCGTTTCGCCTACCCGTTCCAGATCCCGCAGTTTCACGTTGACCTGGTTGTTGACCTGGTATCCCGTGAACACCTGCTGCTCATTGTCGCGATCATAACGATATTGCGGGCTGAGGTTGAAATTGCTGGTCTGGATATCCTTGGCCGGAATGCCCAGCGCCTTCATCCGCTTGACCAGCCGGTCCATCGCGGCCGCATTCTGGCGCACGGCCTCGCGAGCGGTGGGGGCGCGATTTTCCACGCCGGCGCTGACCTGCGCGACATCGGGCGCAGACTGGATCACTTCGTTCACGGTCAGCTCAACCACCGGGCCGGTGGTGGCGATTTCGACATTGGCGGCCTGCGCGCCGTTCGCAGACAACATGGCACTTGCGGCAATCAGGGGGAAAGCGAGAGGCTTCATCTGGTGTCTCCTTATGGGCACATGAAATGCACTGTGCCACCTTGCGATCAACTGAACCAGCTTGCTGCAAGCGCGCCGAACGCCTAACGCGCGCTTCCCATGGCGCAGCCTCCGATCCTCAGCCTCGAAAACTATGGCCTGCAGCAAGGCGGGCGCTGGCTGTTCGAGAATCTCGACCTGCATATCGGCCCGCGGGACCGGCTGGCATTGATCGGGCGCAATGGTGTGGGCAAGACGACGCTGATGCGGCTGATCGATGACCGGATCGAGGCCGACAGGGGTGAGCGTAAGATCAAGCCCGGCACGCGGATCGTGTTCCTGGAGCAGGAGCCGGATTTCAGCGGCTGCGACACGCTGATGGATTTTGCCCTGGCAGGCGAACACGCTCCTTCCGCGCATGAGGTAGAGAGCATCGCCGGGCAGCTGGGCATCGACATGGCGCGCCCCGCCGCGACTGCCAGTGGGGGAGAGAGACGCCGCGCCGCCATCGCCCGCGCATTGGCGCAGGACCCGGACCTTTTGTTGCTGGACGAGCCGACCAACCACCTCGACCTCGGCGCGATCGACTGGCTGGAGGATTGGCTCAATCGCTATAAGGGCGCATTCGTCACCATCAGCCATGACCGCACCTTCCTGAAGCGGTTGACCAAGGCGACGCTGTGGCTCGACCGCGGCAGCCTGCGCCGCAAGGAAGTGGGCTTTGGCGGGTATGAGGCGTGGGAAGAGCAGGTCTATGCCGAAGAAGCGCGCGCCGCGGAAAAGCTCGACGCCAGGCTCAAGCTAGAGGCGCATTGGCTGGAACGCGGCGTCACCGCTCGGCGCAAGCGCAACCAGGGCCGGCTGGAAAAGCTGTACCAGATGCGCGCCGCCCGCGCGGCGATGATCAGCGAAGCGGGCACCGCCAAGCTCAAGCTCGCGAACGACCAGGAATTCAAGAGCAAGTCCGTGATCGTGGCGGAAAATGTCACCAAGAGCTTTGGCGATCGCCCCATCATCAAGAACTTCACCCTGCGCATCCAGCGCGGCGACCGGATCGGCGTGGTGGGCGCGAATGGTGCGGGCAAGACCACGCTGCTGAAGCTGCTGACCGGAGAGCTTGCGCCTGACACTGGTACGATCGAAATCTCGAAGAAGCTCAGCGGCGTCATGATCGACCAGCAGCGCAGCCTGATGGAGCCCGATCGCACCGTGCGCCAGGTGCTGGCCGAAGGTGGCGACTGGATCGA
This sequence comes from Altererythrobacter sp., assembly GCA_050304495.1. Taxonomy (GTDB): domain Bacteria; phylum Pseudomonadota; class Alphaproteobacteria; order Sphingomonadales; family Sphingomonadaceae; genus Erythrobacter. Next base: position 9,097 of record JBNLDR010000044.1, on the reverse strand, counting down.
TGTACGCGGGGTGCGCAAGCATGTTCAGGCCTATCTCAAGGACTTCCTGTTCGATCCCAAGATCGTGGAAAGCAAGGTCGGCGTATTGTCTGGCGGCGAACGGTCGCGCCTGCTGCTGGCGCGCGAATTCGCCCGTACCGCCAATCTGCTGGTGCTCGACGAGCCGACCAACGATCTCGATCTCGAAACGCTCGACCTGTTGCAGGAAGTGATCGCCGATTTCGACGGTACCGTTCTGATCGTCAGCCACGATCGCGACTTTCTCGATCGCACTGTCACCATCACGCTCGGCCTCGATGGATCGGGCAAGGTCGATGTGGTCGCGGGCGGCTATGCCGATTGGGAGGCCAAGCGCCGCGTGCCTGTGACAAGGGGTAAAACCAAGGCTGCTGCGCCCTCGCCCGACAAGCCTGCGCCACCGCCTGCGCCGCCCAAATCCACCAAGCTCTCCTACAAGGACCAGCGCGATTACGAGCTGCTGCCCGCCCGGATCGAGGAACTGGAAGCGGCGATCGCGCGCGGGGAAGAGATCCTGTCCGATCCCGAACTCTACACCGCCGACCCGCAGAAATTCGCCAATATCAGCCAGGGTATCGAAAACGCCCGCGCAGAAAAAGACGCTGCGGAGGAACGCTGGCTGGAGCTGGCGGAGATGGTCGAGGGGTGACACCGCTTCATCGCCAGATAGCGGCCTGCCGCATCTGCGCCGAGCATCTGCCACATGGCCCGCGCCCGGTGGTGCAATTCTCCGCCACCAGCCGCGTACTGATCATCGGGCAGGCGCCAGGATCGAAAGTCCATGCCAGCGGTATTCCTTGGGATGATGATAGCGGCGACCGGCTACGCGAATGGACCGGACTGTCATCCGAGCAATTCTACGATCCGGCCAAGGTGGCGCTGGTCCCGATGGGGTTCTGCTATCCCGGCAAGGTGCCCAAAGAAATGGGTGGCGGGGGTGATCTGCCCCCGCGCAAGGAATGCGCCCCGCAATGGCATGAGCCGGTGCTGGATATCCTGCCGCAAGACCGGCTGACCTTGCTGGTCGGCACCTATGCCCAGGCGCATTATTTGCCGGATACGAAGAAGCTTTCGCTGACAGAGCGCGTGGCGCGCTGGCGCGATTACTCGCTCGCTCTGCCTCTGCCGCATCCAGCCTGGCGCTCAACCATATGGATGCGCAAGAACCCCTGGTTCGAGGACGAAGTGCTGCCCGAATTGCGCGCGCAGATCGCCGCAGCGCTTACGCCCCGGCCTTGACCTTCCCTATCCATGCATCCACCCGCCGCTCAAGCAGCGCCAGCGGCATCACGCCTTCCTTCAATATTTCGTGGAACTCGCCCAGGTTGAACATTCTGCCCAGCTGCGTCTCGGCCTTGGCGCGCAGACGCACCCATTCGTTCTGCCCGATCTTGTAGCTGCAGGCTTGCCCCGGAGAGGCACAATAGCGCTCAATCTCGCGCTGCGAGCGGGCCCAGGGAAAGGCAACCGTATCGACCAGATATTGGGTCGCTTGCTGGACGCTCCAGCGTTTGGCATTGAGGCCGGTATCGACCACCAGCCGCGCCGCGCGGAACAGCCAGCTTTGCAACGCCCCGGCTTTATCCAGACCGTGATAGCCGCCCAGCTCATCCGCCACCATTTCGGAATAGAGCGCCCAACCCTCGCCATAAGCGGAAAGCCAGTGATTCTTGAGCAGGACCGGCAAATCATCGTCTTGCAGCATCCGGGTCAGGTGAAGGTGATGCCCCGGATTGCCTTCATGATAGGTCAGCGCCGGCAGTGTGTATTTGGGCCAATCGCCGGTATCCTTCAGATTGATCCAGTAGATTGCGGGGCGTGAGCCATCGAGCGTCGGCACGCTGTAATAGCCGTTCGGCGCGCCATCCTGGATCTCCACCGGTACGCGGCGGATTTCCAGCGGCGCATCGGGCACGGTCTTGAACGCCTGCGGCAGTTTTGCCGTGATCGCAGCCATCCCTTCATTGAGCGAAGCGATCAGATCGGCGCGCCCCTTATCTGTGTTGGGGTAAAGCTGGTCGGGCCGCTTGTTGAGCTGTAACAGACGCTGTCCCACCGGCCCTTTCTTCAACCCGGCACGCCGCAGCAATTTGTCGAGCTCGGCGCTGATCTCAGCCACCTGCTCCAGGCCGGTCTGGTGGATCTCCTCGGCCGATTTCTCGGTCGTGGTGAACTGGCGCAGCGCGTCATCGTAGATTTCGTCACCGCGCGGCACGCGCCACACGCCGTCACCCTCTGCGGTCCCCGCCCGCAGACTACTGACCAGATCATGCTGGCGGCGCAGCGCAGGGAAGACTTCGTTCTCGACGATTCGGGCGGCACGGGCACGCCAGTCTCCATCGATCCCCTTGGCATCAGCCCGACGTGCCAGCGAATCCGCCATACCGCTTTCATCCGCCGCCGGTGCCAGCAAGGCCTCCATCTGGCCGAGGGCAAGATCGAGCGACCAGCCGGGTGCGAGATAGCCGCGCGCGGCATCCACTCGCTGGGCTGCGCTCTGCTGGTCCAGCGCGGTCGGGAACGCCGCAAGCCGCGCCAGATAGGCTTCGGCATCGTCCTGGTTTTCGATCGGATGCTGCGAATTGAGAAAGTCGGGAATCGAGAAATAGGCCCCGTCCTGTTGGCTAATCCGATAGGGTGAACCGACATTGGCGATGCTATAGCTGTCAGCAGTCAACCGCGCTTCCAACAGGTGCCGAACGATTTCCTGCCGCACCTGCCAGATCTCGCTCAGGCCTTCGGCGGGAACCGCATCGATCGCCGTCAGCATGTCGCGCGCATGGACGGACGCGGCATCCTCGCCCGCCTGGCTGTAATCGTCGAGCCGCGAGTGCGCGCTCGCGGCATCGCCCTTGTCCAGGCCAAGAACGGTCGCGGACATCGGGCTGAGCCGCAAATCGCCTGCCATGATGCGATCGGTGATCTTGCGGAGCTGGTCGTCACCCCCGCCATGAGCCAATGCCAGGCCCGGTTCGAACGATACCGCCAGCGCAAAGGCGCCGCTGCTTGCAAGAAACTGCCTTCTGTCCATCGCCTTGTCCCCTAACCAGATGGATAAGGGCTGATCCTTGCACGCAAGCGCGGCTGCGACAATCGCAATAGCTACGGGATCGATGAACGACCGGGCGGGTTCGACAAACGGACAGCCGCCGATCCGCCGGGCGCTCAGGCAATGCGATAGAAATCTGCCACCCTTTCGAGCGCGAGGCGGAGCACCAGCTTGCCGCTGCGGGCAGGCCAGCCAAGATGCTTTTCGGCATGGGGCAAGGCTTCACCCGCGCACACCACGCGCCATAGAATATCGGACAGTCCGCTGCCGGCTTCGGCCAACGCACCATCAAAGCGCACCTTGGCGGCAATCTGGCGCTCGGTCCGGGTCAGACCGCTATCGCCGCTGCCCTTCACCCGCACCGGGTCCCAGCGCATGGTGATACTGGGGCCCAATTGCGCGCGCTCATAGTCCGCCCGCAGCCGCTCTCCCGCATCGTGCAGCCGGTCGCTCAAATGCCCTCGCGCATGGAGCCAGCTGAGCGGGGATTCGGCGAGATTGACGGTGACAGTCCGGCGCTTGCCCCTGGCACCCCCGGTGCGGCGTGGCCCCTCTTCGGTGAGTTCGCGTTCGACCAGATTGCGCGGCATGCCCCCTCCTTTCTGTGCATTGTTGCCAGATACCGCCTTGCAATGATCCGGTTCGTGTAGGAAAGAAAAATCACCAATCCGGTTAAACCGTTGGAGGACGCAGGTGATCAATCGCATCCGTGACATTCGCAAGAGCAAGGGCATGACGCTGGCCGAACTGGCGGCGGCCTGCGTTCCGCCGACTACAGCGCAAACAGTGGGGCGCCTTGAAACGGGCATGCGCAATCTCTCGCTCAAATGGATGGAGCGGATTGCGGCGGCGCTGGATGTGGAGCCGGAAGTGCTGGTGCGGTCCGAACATGCCGAACAGCCTATGGTTGTCGCGGCGCTGCGCACCCATGGCGCCGATGCGCTCAGCAAACCGCGTGAGGCGATCATGCCCAGCGAACTGAGCGGCGGATCGCATATGGTGCTGGCAGTCGAAGTCAGCGCCGGGGAATTTCGTCCGGGGGACATGGTGTGGCTGAGGCGGCTCGGTCCCGAAGAAGTGGCGAATGCGATCAATCGCGATGTGCTGGTACCGCGCCCGGGCGGGCGGTTCTGCTTCGGTCGCCTGATCGACCGTCAGGGAACGCTGGTGGGCATCCTGCCCCCCGGCAGCGGACATAAGCAGCAGGTTGTTGATAGCCCGCCCTGGATCGCGCTGGCGGAAATGCTGGTGCGCCGGTTTTGAAGCACGTCCTTTCCCTTTCGACATTGTTTCCCAATGCCGCCAATCCGCGTTTTGGGACGTTTGTCGCGCGCTCGTTAGAGGCGCTTGCCGCGCGTGGGGAATGGCGCGTCACGGTGATCAACCCGATCGGGGTCCCGCCAATCGCGCTTGGACGATATCGCGCGCTCGCCAAGCTGCCGGACTTTGAGGTGGTAAAGGGTCTGGCGATCCACCGCCCGCACTTCACATTGGTGCCGCGATTTGGCGCGCGGCTGAACGCCGCGGCCATCGCCAAGGCCGCCCTGCCGCTGATCCGACACATCCATGCCGAACACCCGATCGATTTGGTGGATGCGCAATTCTTCTATCCCGATGGACCGGCAGCAGGATGGATCGCCGAACAGATGGGCCTGCCCTTTTCGATCAAGGCGCGCGGCGCAGACATCATGTTCTGGTCCGGCAAGGATTATGCGCTCGAACAGATGCAGACAGCCGCCGCTCACGCCGCAGGGCTGCTCGCTGTGTCAAATGAACTGGCCGGACAGATGACCCGGCTGGGCATGCCGCCAGACAAGATCACCGTGCATTATACCGGGCTGGACCGTGACCGTTTCCGTCCGCTCGACCATGTCGGGCTGCGTAGCAAGCTGGCTGGAGCGCTAGGCTTCGATCTGCCGAATGGCGTGCCGCTGCTCGTCACCGTGGGCGCGCTGATCGAACGCAAAGGGCAGGAACTGGCCATCGGCGCGCTAGCATCATTGCCCGATGCCCGGCTGATCCTGGTCGGCAAGGGCGATGACGAACTGCATTTGCGGCGGCTTGCGCGCGATCTCAAGGTTGATCATCGCGTCCATTTCGCCGGATCGGTCGATCATGACATGCTGCCGGTAATCCTTTCCGCGGCAGACATCATGGTGCTGCCGACCCGCAGCGAAGGGCTCGCCAATGCCTGGGTCGAGGCACTGGCCTGCGGCACGCCGGTCGTGACATGTGACGTTGGCGGCGCGCGCGAGCTGATCGCCAGCGACACTGCCGGGCGGCTGGTGGAACGCAATGTCGATGCCATCGCCGCCGGGATTCGCGAGGTTCTGGCGAACATGCCCTCACCGCAGGCGGTCGCCGCCACGGTCGAGCGTTTCAGCTGGGACAATAATGCGGCCGAGCTGGCTGCCTATTACGACCAGCTGACAGGCAGAGGCGCTTAGATCTCACCCCGCGCCGCGCGATCCTGCAGTTCCGTTGTCGATTCGTCGGGAACGAAGCTGGTCGATGTAACGCCCAGCCACACCAGCAATGGCGCCGCCATATAGATCGAGCTGTAGGTACCGATGAAGATACCCAGCGTGATCGCTGCGGTGAGGCCGAACAGGCTGGCCGGCCCGAACAGCAGCAGCGGAACCAGAGCCACCAGCAGCGTCATCGACGTCATCACCGTGCGCGCCAGCGTTTCGTTGACCGAAAGGTCCAGCAATTCGGGCAGCGGCATCTTGCGGAATTTTTTCAAATTCTCGCGGATACGGTCATAGACCACGATCGTATCGTTCAGCGAATAGCCAATGATCGCCAGGATCGCGGCGATAATTTGCAGGCTGAATTCGAGCTGGAACAGCGCGAACATGCCCAAGGTCAGCGACACGTCATGCAGCAGTGCGAACAGCGCGCCCGCGCCAAACTGCCATTCGAAGCGAATCCAGATATAAAACGCCACAGCGGCCATCGCGGCAAGCAGTGCGAGTACGGCATCGTTGCGGAATTCCCCCGCAACCTTGCCTGAAACCGTATCGTTGCCATCACGCCGGACGCCGGGATATTTGCTCTCGATCGAAGCGATCACACGGTTGCCGATCTCGGTCGCTGCACCGGGCTGATCTTCTGCACCAGCGGGCAGACGAACCCGGATTGAAACCTGGTTCGGTTCGCCGAATTCCTGCACCACGGGTTCACCGTAGCCCAACTGGCCCACCAGTTCGCGCAGCTCGGGGACGGGGGCCTCCTTGCGCTGTTCGAAGGTCAGGCGCACTTCCTGACCACCCGCGAAATCGACCCCGTAATTGAGGCCATTGACGTAAACCAGCGCCCAGCTGGCGATGATCAGCAGCACGCTGACCACGAAGAATGGCACGCGCCAGCGCAGGAATTTGATGTTGGTATTGTCGGGAACGAGCTTGAGAAGTTTCATGTATCCGCTCCCTTACAGATTGAGATCGCTCGGCCGCGCCTTGCGCAGCCAGTCGGCCACCCACATGCGGGTGAGGACGACAGCGGTGAAAACAGAAGTGAACAGGCCGATCACCAGCACCACGGCAAAGCCGCGCACCGGGCCCGATCCAAACAGGAACAGCAGCACACCGGCGATGAAATTGGTGACGTTGGCATCATAGATCGCGCGGCTGGCTTCCTTGTAACCGGTCTCTACCGCGGCGACCACGCGCCGCCCGCGCTTTCGTTCCTCGCGTATGCGTTCATTGACCAGCACGTTGGCATCCACCGCCGCACCGATGGTCAGCACGAAACCGGCGATTCCGGGCAGCGTCAGTGTGGTATTGAGCCCGGCCATGATCCCCAGGATCATCAGCACGTTGAACACCAGCGCCGCCGTGGCATAGAGCCCGAACCGCCCGTAGCTGACGATCATCAGCACCACCACGGCGACCGATCCGATCATCATGGCCAGCAGGCCGCGCTTGATCGAATCCGCGCCAAGGTCAGGTCCGACGGTGCGTTCCTCGATCACCTTGAGATCGACCGGCAACGCGCCCGATCGAAGCGCAATCGCCAGCTGGTTGGAGCTTTCAGAGGTAAAGCTGCCCGAAATGCGTGCCTGCCCGCCCAGGATCGGCTCCTGGATATTGGGCGCGGACAGCACTTCACCATCGAGGATGATCGCGAACGGCTTGTTGACATTCTCGCTCGTCAGCTTGGCGAACTTTGCGCCCCCCTGCTGGTCGAACCGGATGTTGACTATAGGTTCGTTGGTCTGCTGGTCGATGCTCGCCTGGGCATCGATCAGATTGTCGCCGCGAATGCCGCCCAGCCGCTGCACGGCAAGCGAGGTTCCGGCAAAGGGCGAATCCGCGACATAGGGGAAAATCTGGCTGCCCGGAGGGGCCACGCCCGCCGCGACATCTGTCGGCAAGGCGGTCTGATCCACCAGCTTGAATTCGAGCTTGGCAGTCTTGCCCAGCAAATCTTTCAGCGCGTCCGGGTCTTGCAGGCCGGGGACCTGCACAACGATCCGCGTATCGCCTTGCCGGATGATGGTCGGTTCGCGCGTGCCCAGCGCGTCGATACGCTTGCGCACAACTTCGGTTGCGCTGTCCATTGCCTGCGATACCGCCGTATCAAGCCCGTCTGTTGTGGGCGTGAGGACGAATCGCTGGCCATCGACCACCGAAAGATCCCATTCGCGGGTCAGCCCGGCACCATTGACCAGTGGCAACAGCAATTCACGCGCGCGGTCGACCTGCGAAGGATCGTCAAGGATAAAGCTCATCCGCCCGCTGGACGTCGCGACATCGCCGATCCGGATGCGCGGCTCGGCATTGCGCATGGCGGACCGGACTGCTTCTTCCATGTTTTCGAGCCGCTGCGAGGCGACCTGTTCGCGGTTCGCCTCAAGCAGGATATGGCTGCCGCCCGCAAGGTCGAGGCCAAGATTGACCTCTGGATCGGGCAGCGCATCGGGCCAGCTGACATTGGTGGCGGCGAATATGGACGGCAGGGCGGCGAGGCAGGCGACCAGCGTCAGCCCCCATAGCCACACCCTTTTCCAGGTCGGAAAATCGAGCATCGTTCCGGGATTTCCCTCAATCGTTCGCCGCAGCGCCACCCGGCGGGATGATATCGCCAATGGTGTTCTTGACCGCTTTCACTCGCACGCCCTGGGCCAGCTCGATCTCTGCATAATGCTCATCAACCTTGGCAACCTTGCCCACCAGACCGCCAGCGGTGACGACCTGGTCGCCCTTTTTCAGCCCGGCGATCTTTTCCTGATGTTCCTTCTGCCGCTTCATCTGCGGGCGAATGATCAGGAACCAGAAGATTGCGATCATGCCGATGATCGGCACCCAGCCCATCCATGAAGGTTGCGGTGCTGCACCGGCGGCGGCGAGAAATTGGATCATTGACAATTGCCTGCAAGATTTGGGTTCAAACACATAGGCGGAAAAAGATGCGGCGGTTCGCACCGCCCGGCCCCTTCCCGTAACGCTAAGTGGGCGCGCCTAGCAGCAATGCAAGCCCCCCGCAATCGACCGCTGGCGCAACTTGGTGCTTATCGGCGCTTGCATGGCCGGAACCTGCGCCCTATAGGCGCGCCCTCCACTGGTAACGGGACGTAGCGCAGCCTGGTAGCGCACCATACTGGGGGTGTGGGGGTCGCTGGTTCGAATCCAGTCGTCCCGACCAGTGGTTTCTCCTCCTCACCAATTGTTGCACCTGCCCCGCTTGCCCCTTAACCGGGAGCAGAAGAGGAATTGAGATGAGCATGAGCAAAAGCCTTCCCCGCATGCGCAGCTGGCTGTTCGCGCCGGGCGATAGCGAAAAGAAGATGGCCAAGGCGGCAGACGGCCCGGCCGATATCGTGCTGCTCGATCTTGAAGATTCGGTCATGCCCGAAGGCAAAGCGGCGGCGCGCGAATTGGTGCGCGCCTTCCTGAATTCGCGCGACGATCGCCAGCGAATCTGGGTGCGGATCAATCCGCTGCCATCAGCATTGGCGATGTAGATTTCACCATTACCGGACTGGGTAGACTGGAAAGCCACATGATTTCCATCGGCAGACCAGGT
>JBNLDR010000043.1:0-18125 GCA_050304495.1 Altererythrobacter sp. | reverse complement strand
GGGGCAGCTGGTTGCGCGCAAGCTTGGCAATGAAGACAGACCACTGGCGCGAATGATCACCGATGAAGTGGACCGGATCGCCCGGCTGATTGACCGGATGCAGCAATTGGGCAGCAGCACGGTTGAGCCCGCGCAGGCCTGCAATCCGCACGAGGCAATCCGTTCGGCCATTGCCACGGTGCGGGCCGCCGGAAGCGAGGGCGTGGAGATTGTCGAGGAATTCGATCCTTCCTTGCCGCCTGTCCTGGCCAGCCGGGATGCGCTGGAACAGGTGCTTATCAACCTGATTTCGAATGCCCGCGATGCGACGCTGGGCGTGGATGCGCCCTGCATCACCGTGAAAACGCGATTCATCAGCGGCCTTAACTTCAGCAGTGTTCGCAAGGGCAGAACAGTCCAGGTGCCGATCGAGATTTCCGTGTGTGACAACGGTCCGGGAATCCCGGATGAGCTGCGAGATCACGTGTTTGAACCCTTCGTTACATCCAAGAAATCGGGCCAGGGCTTGGGGCTCGCTCTGGTGCGCAAGCTGCTGCGCGATATGGATGGGCGGATAAGCCACCAGCGCGATATCCAGAACGGGCAGACCCAGTTTCGTCTGCACCTTCCCATGGCGCAGGAGGACGCCGAGGCATGAGTGGCAACCGTATCCTGTTGGTCGAGGATGATCGTGGCATTGCAACGGTGATCCGGGCGGCGCTGGAAGACGAAGGGTTCGAGATCGATCACTGCGGCAGTATTGCCGATCGTGACCGCCTGATCGGGCTACAACGTTATGACGCATTGCTGACGGATGTGATGCTGACCGATGGGGACGGGATCCAGACCCTGGGAACGGTTCGCGCCCAAGATGCTGACATGCCCGTGATCGTGCTTTCGGCACAAAACACGCTCGACACGGCTGTCCGCGCGAGCGAGACGCAGGCGTTCGAATATTTTCCCAAGCCGTTCGATCTTGATGAGCTGGTGCGCGCCGTCAAACAGGCGGTGGGGCAACGCGAGAGTGCGGGCGCTGCTCCCTTGGTCGAAGGCGATGGAATGCCGCTGGTCGGGCGCAGCCCCGCAATGCAGGTGGTCTATCGGATGATCACCCGCGTGCTGCGCAACGATCTGACGGTGCTGGTGACCGGCGAATCCGGCACGGGCAAGGAATTGGTGGCCGAAGCGATCCACCAATTGGGCGCGCGCAAGACCGGCCCGTTCGTGGCAGTCAATACTGCGGCGATCCCGTCCGAATTGATTGAAAGCGAACTGTTTGGTCATGAAAAGGGGGCATTCACCGGCGCAATAAACCAGGCGATCGGCAAGTTCGAACAGGCCAATGGCGGGACGCTGTTCCTCGACGAAATCGGCGATATGCCGCCCGAGGCGCAGACCAGACTGCTGCGTGCCTTGCAGTCTGGCCGGATTCGCCGCGTCGGCGGACGTCAGGAGATTGCCGTCAATGTGCGGATCATCGCCGCGACCAACCGCGATCTGATGCCGATGATCGCGGCGGGCAAGTTCCGCGAAGACTTGTTTTATCGCCTCAATGTGGTGCCGATCGAATTGCCTCCGCTGCGTCAGCGACGCGAGGATATTGAAGTTTTGACACATCACTTCCTGGGTCAGGCCGCAGAAGATGGATTGCCTCTTCGCCGAATCAGCAGAGAGGTGATCTCCATGCTCGAGGCAAGGCATTGGCGCGGCAATGTGCGTGAGCTGCGCAATGTGGTTTACCGGCTTGCCTTGATGGCGCGCAAGGAAGTGATCGATGCCGAAACCTTGCGAGAGGTCGTCGGGGAAGAGGCCAGCATTGCCGCCGTTGCGGATCGGCGCGGTTTCGCTGATGCGCTGGAGTTTTGGCTCGATGCCAATCGCCCGGCATCGGGCGCATTGTATCAATTGGCATTGTCGGCATTCGAGCGGCCATTGTTCGAGCATGCCTTGCGCGAGACTGGCGGAAACCAACTGCGTGCGGCGAGTTTACTGGGTATCAATCGCAACACCTTGCGCAAGCGGTTGGTGGAGCTGGAGATTGATCCAAACCACTTCAATCGGCCGAGTTGAAGTGACTTAAGCAGAATTTTCTTGCATCGCTGCAACACTGCTGTTGTAAACGCGCAACTATGGAGCTTTCGGAAGGCATGATCGCAAAGCGGACCCCGCGCTGGTGGCGGCGGTTCATGGTTGCGTCCCGCCGGTCCAATGTCTTCCTGTGGCTGGAAATTTTCTCTGTCATCGCGCTCGTCATCGCGGTCTTCTCGACCTGGTTTGCCTTCACCAGCGCTCCGCCGGATGGGCAGCTGCTGCCCACGGCGCGCGTCGCGGTTTTGCTGATCAGCACACTTATCCCCTCCATGGCACTGCTGGTGTTTCTGGGGCGCAGGCTGGCGCTGCGGCGCGCTGCGGGCAGCACGGCGCGGCTGCATGTCCGCCTGGTTTTCTTCTTCTCGATGATCGCTGCCGTGCCGACATTGCTTGTTGCGGCCTTTGCCGCCGTCCTGTTCCAGTCGGGCGTCGACTTCTGGTTTTCGGACAATTCGCGCGGCCTGATGGAAAATGCGCGCGAGTTGGCAGAGGGATATTATCAGCAGAACCAGCTGGAAGTTGGGCAAGAGACCGTCACCATGGCGGGAGATCTGCGGTATTATCTGTCACGGCTCGACAATGTCTCGCTTGCAACCATGGCGGACGAAAACTTCGCCGATCTGGTTGCCTACCAGATGCAGGGGCGGGATATTAGCGAAAGCGTGATCCTGCAGCGCGTGGCGGGCAACACCATGCGGGTTGCCGCGGCCTATAACCTTACCGGCGGCAATGACCCGAGCAGGATAGCCAAGGAGTCCATTGCCGCCTTCGACAAGGGTGAGCAGGTTTTCATCGCCGCTGAATCCGGTCGAATCGAAGCGATCGCACCGATCGATGTGGATTCGGGGATTTACCTCTACAATGCACGCAATGCGGAGGCGGATTCGTTCAATTCGTGGGCGCGGGCGAAGTCGATCTCGACCGCCTATGATGTCCTGACCAAGCGCGCCCGTGCGCTCCAGCTGCGTTTCAACATCGCGCTCTATGTCGTTAGCCTGATGCTGGTTGGCATTGCGGTGTGGTTTGCGTTGCGCTTCGCTGACCGCCAAGTCGAACCTTTGACGGACCTTGTGGCTGCTGCGCGCGAAGTCGGTGGCGGCAATTTTGCGCTCAGGGTTGAAGGGCGCACGGGTTCGGACGAAATCGGCCTGCTCAACCGTGCATTCAACCGCATGACCGCCCAGCTAGAAAAGCAGACGGCAGCGTTGGTCAGTGCCAACCGCCAGATCGATGATCGCCGCGCTTTCATGGAGGCGGTGCTTGAATCGGTGACGGCGGGGGTGATTTCTCTCGATCCCGATGGCAAGATCTTGCTGATCAATGGTTCGGCGCAGGATTTGCTGATTGCAGATCCGGATGTCTCCCCCGTGGGGATGGAGCTGTCAAAAGTGTCCTCCCAGATCGGATTGCTGGTCAAGGATGGGCTGAGTGGCGGCGTAGTTTCTCACCAAAGGGGCGGGGAATTGCTGACCTTGGCGGTCAAGATTGCGCCGGAGAAGGGTGGCCATGTGATCACTTTCGAGGATATCACGCGGCAATTGCTGGACCAGAGGCAGGCCGCATGGTCTGATGTGGCCCGCCGTATCGCGCATGAAATCAAGAATCCGCTCACCCCAATCCAGCTCGCCACCGAACGGCTCAATCGGCGCTATCGCAAGCAGATAGAGGCTGATGGCGATTTGTTCGATGAGCTGACCAATACGATCATTCGCCAGGTCGGCGATCTGAGGAAGATGGTCGATGAATTCTCTTCATTTGCACGTCTGCCCAAACCTAATTTCCGCAATGAAGATGCGCTGGACCTGATCCGGCAAGCTTTGTTCCTGCAGGAAGTAGCCCATCCGCAAATCAATTTTCGGTTCAATGCCGAAGGCGTGGCGAATGGAGCGATCAGTTGCGACCGCCACCAGCTGGGCCAGGCGATGACCAACGTGCTGAAAAATGCGGTCGAGGCAGTTGAAGCGCGCGCAAAGGAAGCCGAACCAGACTTCCGCGGACAGGTGTCAGTCGAGGTGACCGCCGATGAAGAGATGCTGACGATCGCGGTGGATGACAATGGCATTGGCCTGCCGAAGGAGCGCGAGAGGATCGCCGAACCCTATGTCACCACGCGTGAAAAGGGCACGGGTTTGGGCCTGGCCATCGTTAACAAGATTGTCGACGAACATGGCGGCGATATGACCTTCTCTACCAATGAATCGGGTGGAACGCGGGTTATGCTGCGTTTTGCACGCAACCCCAAAGCCAGCCTGGGCGGGGTAGGCGGCTGATATGAAATTCGAACTACCAACACGGGAAAGAGCTTAAATGGCACTCGACATCCTGATCGTCGATGATGAACGCGATATCCGTGAACTGGTCGCTGGCGTGCTCAGCGACGAAGGCTACAATTGCCGCACTGCGGCGGACAGCTCGGGCGCGCTCGCCGCGATTGACGAGCGACGTCCGTCGCTGGTCTTGCTCGACGTCTGGCTGCACGGCAGCGAAATGGATGGGCTGGAGGTTCTGGACGCTATCAAGGCGCGCGAGCCGGAGCTTCCCGTCATCATCTTCTCCGGCCATGGTAATATCGATACGGCAGTGTCCGCCGTGGGGCGCGGTGCAATCGACTTCATCGAGAAACCGTTTGAGGCAGAGCGCCTGTTGCTGCTGGTCGAACGCGCGACGGAAACCGAACGCTTGCGGCGCGAAAATACCCAGCTGCGCGAGGGATTCTCGCGCGGTGAAGAGTTCACTGGCAATTCCTCCGCCATCAATGCTGTGCGCGCGACCCTGAAACGTGTCGCCGGAACCGGCAGCCGGGTGATGATTTCGGGCCCGGCCGGGGCCGGGAAAGAGGTCGCGGCTCGTCTGTTGCACAGCTGGAGCACGCGGGAACAGAATGCTTTTGTGATCGTCAATTCGGCGCGCATTACGCCCGAGCGTTTCGAACAGGAATTGTTCGGCGAGGAATCCGATGGACGGCTTGTTCGCCCCGGCCTGCTGGAACTCGCCGATGGCGGGACGCTGTATCTCGATGAAGTGGCGGATATGCCGCTTTCCACCCAGGCGCGAATCCTGCGGGTGCTGACAGAGCAGAGCTTTGTCCGTGTGGGCGGAAGCCGCCAGATTGGGGTCGATGTCAGGGTTGTATCTTCCACCTCGCGCGATCTGGCGCTTGAAATGGAAGAGAAGCGGTTCCGCGAAGACCTGTTCTATCGGTTGAATGTGGTGCCGGTTACGATCCCGTCTTTGGCCGAACGACGCGATGATATCCCGGCGCTGGCAGAACATTTCTTTACGCGATATTCGACCGAGCAGGGCATCACGCCGCCAGTGATCACCGATGAAGCCATGGCCGCCCTGCAGGCGCATGATTGGCCGGGAAATGTGCGCGAATTGCGCAATGTGGTGGAACGCACGATCATTATGGCACCGCGCGACCGGTTGCATAAGGTCGATCCGGATATGCTGCCCGGCGAAATTACGGGCGAGAGCACCGCCCAATCGGGCCCTGGCCTTACAGCCATGATGGCTGCGCCGCTGCGCGAGGCGCGGGAAAGCTTCGAGCGCGAATATCTCACGATCCAGATTCGTCGATTCTCCGGCAACATTTCCAAGACCGCGAGTTTTATCGGGATGGAGCGCTCTGCACTGCATCGCAAACTGAAGCTCTTGGGCATGAATGAGCGCCGCGACGACGACGATTAGACCCCCGGTTCCAAAAAAATCCGACAATTTGTTGTCTCAGGCCAAAACTTCATTGCCGAACGCGCCGCTTGGCGGCATGTTGCATGCAGATCAGCGGTATGGCCATTTGGCCGTGCCAGATTGTGGACCGCAAAGGTGGCCGCCAATAACAGGAGACAAAAAGTGTCTGAATCCCGTAAGCTTTCCGTGCGAGTCAGCGAAAGCAAACCCGAAAATCGTGAACGTCCAACAAATCTTCAGGACGCATTTCTGAACCTTTTGCGCAAGAACAAGACGCCCGTGACCATGTTCCTGGTCAAGGGGGTCAAGCTGCAAGGGATCGTCACCTGGTTCGATAATTTTTCGATCCTGCTGCGCCGCGATGGCCAGTCACAACTGGTGTATAAGCACGCGATTTCGACGATCATGCCCGGCCAACCGATCGACGCCAAGCAATTCGCCAGTCAACCAGGCAACCGCAAGCAGCGCTTGCTGCAGGACGTATTCCTCTCGCGCGTGAGCGAGGTCGGCGTTGAAGTGACCATGTTCCTGGTCAATGGCGTAATGCTCCAGGGCCGGATTGCCGCCTATGACCTGTTCTGCATGATGCTGGAGCGCGATGGTTTTGTGCAATTGGCTTACAAACATGCGGTTTCCACGATCCAGCCTGCAGATCCAGTCGATCTGACCGACGAGTGGGAAGGCGAGGACGACTGAGCTTCGACGATGATCTTCTGGGCGAAGTAACCCGCGGTGCGCGGGCGCTTGTGCTGTGTCCTGACATTCGCGCGGTCCGCTATGATCTCGACGCGCCGGAACGGCTTGAGGAAGCATGCGGTCTGGCGCTGGCGATCGGCGTGGTCATTGCCGATGCACAGGTCATTCCGGTACGTCAAACGCGGCCGAACACGCTGTTCGGTTCCGGACAGGTGCAAAACATCGCCACTGCTTGCGAACAGCATGAAGCCGATCTGGTGATTGTCGATGGTGCGCTCAGCCCGATCCAGCAACGCAATCTGGAAGAAAAGCTCAAGCGCAAGGTGATCGACCGGACCGGGCTGATCCTGGAGATATTCGGTGAGCGAGCGGCCACCGCCGAAGGGCGTCTGCAGGTGGAACTTGCGCATCTCGATTACCAGCAGAGCCGGCTTGTGCGAAGCTGGACCCATCTGGAGCGTCAGCGCGGCGGCTTCGGCTTTCTGGGTGGTCCTGGCGAAACCCAGATCGAAGCTGACCGGCGGATGATCCGCCAGCGCATGGGGCGCTTGCGCCGTGAGTTGGAGCAAGTGCGCAAGACGCGCGGTTTGCACCGCGACCGGCGGGGTAGGGCGCCATGGCCGATCATCGCCCTGGTGGGCTATACCAATGCTGGAAAATCTACTCTTTTCAACCGGATAACCGGGGCAGAAGTAATGGCGGAAGACCTGCTCTTCGCCACGCTTGATCCCACCATGCGCGCAGTCAGCCTGCCGGGAGTCGAAAAAGCGATCCTGTCTGACACCGTGGGCTTCATCTCGGACTTGCCGACCCAGCTGGTGGCAGCTTTCCGTGCCACGCTGGAAGAGGTTACCGCAGCCGATATCATCCTGCATGTGCGTGATATGGCCAATTCGGCGCACGCCGCGCAGAAAAAGCAGGTGATGCAGGTTTTGGCCGAACTCGGCGTGGTCGAGGCGGATAGCGGCCTGGGCCAGATTCCGATCTTGGAGGTTTGGAACAAACTGGACCTGCTTGATGCCGAGCAGCGCGACGAACTGATGGCAGCCGCCTCTGGGCGCGAGGATGTTGCAGTGATCTCTGCCGTAACGGGCGAAGGCGTAGAGGCGCTGATGGAACTGGTTGGTTCGCGGCTGACCAACCAGGCGCGCGAAGTTACCTTTACCGTGCCGCTCAGCGATGGGCGACGTATCGCCTGGCTTCATGCCCATGGCGAAGTCGTCAGCGAAATGGATGTGGGCGAAGGGGAAGGGGGGCCGCTGCGGCGTATTACGGTGCGGCTCAACCCCAAGGAATTGGGGCAATTCGACAGCCTATGATTTCTCTGCGCGCTTGACCTGCTGCCAAAGTTCTTCCTGCTCTTCGAGTGAGAGCTGTGTGAATTTCTCTCCCGCCAGCGCTTCCATTCCCTTGAACCGGCGTTCGAACTTGGCGTTGGCAGCGCGCAATGCCTCTTCGGCACTGATCCCATAGGCGCGAACGAGATTGACGGCGGCGAAAAGGAAATCTCCCGCTTCTTCGATTCTATCTTCGTGAGTAGGTGCGGATTCAAGTTCCGCAATTTCTTCCAAAACCTTGTCGCGCGGTCCCTGCGTATCGGGCCAGTCAAAGCCGGTGCGTGCTGCGCGCTTTTGCAGCTTTTGTGCCCGCAACAAAGCCGGCAAGGCCAGTGCGACACCATCGAGCGCGCTTTCTGCGCCTTTTTCGGCTCGTTCAGTGGCTTTCAGCGCCTCCCAGCGTTCTTCGCGCATTCCGCCGGGCAGTTCCTCGTCGCCGAAGATATGCGGATGGCGCGCCTCGAGCTTGTCCGACATGGATCGGGCGACATCCTCGAAGCTGAAATGGCCGGATTCTTCGGCAATCCGCGCCTGGAAGACGACCTGGAATAGCAGATCACCCAATTCGTCCCGAATTTCCTCAATACTGCAACGCTCGATAGCATCGGCGACTTCGTAAGCTTCCTCGATCGTGTGCGGGACAATCGTTTCGAATGTTTGCGCACGATCCCATTCGCATCCTTTTTCGGGGTGTCGAAGCGATTCCATGATTTGGAGGAGGCGGGCTATTTGCTGATGCATGGACTCATATAGTTTGGAATGATAATATATATTATGTTAAATAATAGGTGAGGCGGTTTTGCGAGTCTCCGCTCTCAACCACCTCTAACCGCGTCGAAAAGCAGGAACAGGCCGGCAAAGATCGCGACCCAGGTCAGCATCATCTTCAACGCCTTGCTCCAATTGAGTCGATAGGATGCCAATGCGCCGCCAGCCAGGATCAGCCAGCCAAGCAGCGCCACGATCGAAACCATCTGGCCTTCGTTCATGCGGTGATCTCCAACCCGTCGTAACCGACAATAACGTGATCGGGTGTCTCCGCATCAACGCTGGCGTAATCCATGCTCTTGTCCAGATGGCTCAGCACGATCCTGCTCGCTTTACAGCGCTCACCTAGCTCCAGCGCCATTTCCAGATGCGCGTGAGTTGGATGCGGATCGCGCCGCAAGCAGTCGCTGACTAGCACATCCACGCCATCGAACAGCCGCAGCATTTCGGGCGTTATCTCACTATAATCAGTGGCATAGGCGATACTTTTGCCATCTGTTTCAAAGCGAAAGCCAGTGGTTTCGGTATGCCCATGCGGCATCTGACACCATTTGACCGAGAATCCGGCAAAAAGCCGCAATTTATCAAGGGTTTCCAACGTAACGATGGTGGGATAGCCAAATTGACCGGCGAAAACATAGCCGAAACGCTGGCGCAGACGGTAAACGGTGTCGGTAGAGGCGAAACCAGGGATCGGTCCCCCGCGCCCATATCTCAGCACCCGCAGATCATCGATCCCATGGCAATGATCGGCGTGATCATGGGTCCAGAAAACCCCGTCGATCTGCGAAATTCCATTGGTTAGCAGCTGCTGGCGCAAATCGGTGGAGGTATCGACCAGCAGGCGTTTGCCTTCGTCGCTTTCGACCATGATAGAAACCCGCAGGCGCCGGTTGCGCGGCTCGCTGGGATCGCAATCACCCCAATCATCGCCCACGCGCGGGACACCGGTTGATGTGCCGGAACCGAGCATGAGCAGCTTCAACGCGCAGCCTTTCCAAACAATTTGAAGAAGTTGGAGCTGGTTTGTGCGGCCAGTTGTTCGAAACTTTCGCCGCGCAAATCGGCCACAAATTGCGCCGTGTCGGCGACAAAGGCGGGCTCGCATTTGCGGCCGCGATGCGGTACCGGCGCCAGGAACGGACTGTCTGTCTCTACCAGCAAGCGATCGGCGGGCACCGTGGCAGCCACTTCCTGTAATTCCCTGGCATTCTTGAAGGTCACGATCCCCGAAATCGAGATCGAAAGGCCTAAATCCAGCACCTTGCGCCCGAATTCCGCCGAGGCGGTGAAACAATGGATCAGGGCGGGGAAGGCCCCCTTCCCCATTTCATCCTCCAGGATCGCCAGCGTATCTTCCTCCGCGTCACGGGTGTGAATAATAGCGGGAAGCCCGGTTTCGCGCGCTACGGCAATATGTGTGCGGAACAAGGCGCGCTGAACCGCGCGGTCTGAATGGTCGTAATAATAGTCGAGCCCGGTTTCACCGATGCCGATCACTCGTGGGTTCTCGCTCGCCGCCAGCAGCACTTCTGCGCCTAAATCCGCGTGCTTATCCGCCTCATGCGGGTGAATCCCGACACTGGCCCAGACATCGGCTTCGCGCTCGGCAGTGGCGATGACCTGACCCCATTCGCGCTCACGCGTCGAAATATTGAGCATTCCGGTGATGCCAGCCGCCCTGGCACGATCAAGAACTCCCTGCCGATCTTCGACCAGCCCCTCATATTCGAGGTGGCAATGGCTATCTATGAGCATGGGTGATTACCATCAGGCTGCGTCTTCTTCCGGCAGTTCGAGCCGAGGGAAAACACCTTGCGGCTGCTCAAGCGTAAATCCGCTTGCCACCAGGCGATCGAACCAATCGCCGTCTGACAGAGCCGCAAAATCTCGCTCTTCAGTGGGAATACCCAGCTGGTCGAGCAGACGATCGGCGGAATTCGGGACCACCGAGCGGACCGCGATGGAAAGTGTGCGAACTTGACGGAACAGGGTCATCAGCACGGCCAGCATCCGTTCTGGATCGGTCTTGCGCAATGCCCAGGGCGCCTGCTCGTCGACATATTGGTTGCAGGCGAACACAGCACGCATCCATTCCATCAGGCCTTCGGAGAAGTTGAGCCGCTCGAATTCTTGCGGAAGCAGATTCCGGCAGGCATCGTTCACACCGGATTCCAGCGCGATATCTGCGTCAGCCCGGTTGTATCCAGCGCTCAATTTGCCATCACAATTTTTGTAAATCATCGACAGCGTGCGCTGCGCCAGATTGCCGAAACTGTTGGCCAGTTCGGCGTTAGCGCGATTGACGATCGCTTCGGGCGAATAGCTACCATCCTGTCCGAATGCGATTTCGCGCATGAAGAAATACCGCAGGTTCTCGACCCCGAATTGCTCGGCCAGTTCCATCGGATCGACCACGTTCCCGGCGCTCTTGCTCATTTTCTCGCCGCCGCGGGCGAGCAGGAATCCGTGACTGAACACCTGTTTGGGCAAGGGCAGCCCTGCGCTCATCAGGAAGGCGGGCCAATAGACGGTGTGGAAACGGGTAATATCCTTGCCGATCATATGGATATTAGCCGGCCAGTACTTGCTGAACATCTCACCTTCGGCATCCGGGAAGCCGACCCCGGTCAGATAGGTGGTGAGCGCATCGACCCACACATACATGACGTGGCCCGGGCTATCCGGCACCGGAACGCCCCAATCGAAACTGGTGCGCGAGACGCTGAGATCCTTCAGCCCGCCTTCGACAAAGCGCAGCACCTCGTTGCGGCGGCTTTCGGGGCGGATGAAATCGGGATTGTCGCGATAGAGCGCGAGCAATTTGTCCTGATAATTGGAGAGGCGGAAGAACCAGGTTTCCTCTGCCGTCCATTCAACCGGCGTGCCCTGGGGGGACAGTTTGGCTCCACCCTCGCCCTCAGTCAGCTCGCTTTCGTCATAGAAAGCCTCGTCGCGGACCGAATACCAACCTTCGTAGCGATCGAGGTAGAGGTCACCTGCCGCCTCCATCCGGCGCCATATTTCGAGACTAGCCTCATGGTGGCGCGCTTCGGTCGTGCGCACGAAATCATCGCATGACAGATTAAGTTTATCCGCCATCTCCCGGAAATAGCCCGACATTTCGTCAGCCAGGTCGATCGTGGCGCGGCCTTCGCGGCGCGCGGTTTGATCCATCTTGAGCCCGTGTTCGTCGGTCCCGGTGATGAAACGCACATCGCGCCCCATCAGGCGCTGGAACCGCGCCATGACATCGGTTGCAATCCCTTCATAGGCATGGCCGATATGTGGCCGCCCATTGGGATAGTTGATAGCGGTGGTGATATAGAATGGTTCAGACATTGGCGCGCTCGCTAGCCTCCGCCGCGCGCGCAAGCAAGCCGCCAATCTCCATCACCAGCAGGCCGGAATCGAAATTATAGGTCGGCGCCTGTGCCGCCAGATCGACAAGCTGGGCGTGGGTTTCGATCAGCGCCGCTGTGTCGGCCCCCTCGCCCCGCTTGGCTTCCTCTGCCACGAGGCCGCGCGCAAGGTCCAACACGGCCTGCATGCGGGTGCGACTGGGTTTGCCGCCCACTGTGCGCAGCAGTTCACCCCGCAGGTCCATGCGCGGATCGCCTTGGCGCAAGATTGAGCGCATGAGATTGGCGATCGGGCCCAGATCCTCGTCGATGAACAACTTTGCCGCGCCGAGCGACCCGCCCGCTGCGGCAATCGCGACATCGCGGGCACTGCTGTCTGCCTGCGGCTCTTCATCGGCCAGCAGCCGGGCGATCTCCGCATCGGGGAGCAGCGGAAACCGCAGGACCCGGCAGCGTGAGCGGATTGTTGGCAACAAGCGTCCGGGGCGATGGGCCACAAGCATGAAGAAGGTCCCCTGCGGCGGCTCTTCCAGGCTCTTGAGCAGGGCGTTGGAGGCCGCGCGCTCCATGTCGTCAGCCGGATCGACGATCACTACCCGGCGTGAACCCAAGGTGGGCCGCGTCGTCAGCCGATGCTGCATCGCCCGAATTTGCGCCACGGAGATGTTGCGCTTGGTTTCATAGGGCTTGCCCTCATCGCGCTTTTTTTCCTCCTTTTCATCCTTGGGGAGGCAGGTGAGCACAATGATATCGGGGTGATCGCGCTTGGGCTGCGGAACGCCCGGTTCGGCAACAAGTTCGCGCGCGGCTGCTTCGGCAAAGGCGCGTTTGCCAAGCCCTGCCCTGCCCGCCAGGATCCAGCCATGGTGCATGCGCGTGCCCGACATGGCCTCGCGCCAGGCGCGCCACGGTGCCTGATGATTGGGCCATTCGGTCATAGCTGCTCCAGCATGGGTGCGAGCGCCTGCATGATGTGTTCATGGACCTCTTCGGGCGAAACCGAGCCATCGATCACCACAAAACCTCCCGGATCTTCGGAGGCGTAGCGGCGGAATGCTTCGGCCACCTTGCGATGGTAATCGATTGACCGGCCACCAATGGCGTCACTCGCCTCTCCATCGCGGGTCGCGATACGTTTGGCGACGCGCTTCTCATCCGCTTCGAGCAGGATTGTGAGGTCAGGCCGCAGCCCGCCGGAACCGATTGTGTGCAATTGGACGATTGCCTTGTCGCCCAGCGCCCCTGCCCCGCCCTGATAGGCGCGGCTCGAATCAACAAAACGATCGCTGATGACCCATTCGCCGCGTTCCAGCGCAGGACGGATACGGCGCGCCACGTGATCGGCCCGCGCGGCGGCGAATAGCAGCGCCTCTGCCTCTGCGCCCCAGCCATCGCCCGGAGGATGGAGCAGCAATTGGCGAATAGCCTCCGCACCGGGGGTGCCCCCAGGTTCGCGGGTGACGTCCACAGCCAGCCCGCGCGCGCGCAATGCCTGTGCCAAAAGCGCTGCCTGGGTCGACTTGCCAGTCCCCTCGCCGCCCTCAAGCGCGATGAATTTGCCCCGCGTCACGAAATCCATCCTGCAATGCCATTCCACACACGGGCAAGGAAACCCGCCTTGTCAACCGGTTGGGCTGCCAGCAGGGGAATATAGGAGGTTGGCATTCCTGCGACTTTAAGCTCCAGTTCCGCGACGGGCTGACCATCGTCGATAGGTGCCTTCAAGGGGCCATGATAGACCAGACGCATCGACATCTTCGGATCGGTACCCTTGGGCACAGAGACAAAAACAGGTCCGCGCGTCCGCAGTTCGACGCCGCGCTTGCTGCCATCCTGAACCCTGGCGATTCCCACCACGGCACCTTCGGGAAAGAGCAGCCGCGCGTCAAAGTTTGAAAAGCCCCATTCGACATAATCGCGCGCCGCGCGGTTGCGAATCTTTGCACGGTCCACCCCCGCCACCACCAGGATGAGCCGATGCCCATTGCGTTTGACCGATCCAAGGTAGCCCATGCCAGCTTCATTGGTGAAGCCGGTCTTGATCCCTTCAGCCCCCGGCACCCGGCCAAGCAGCGGATCATGGTTGGACTGGGTGATCCCGCCATAAGTGAACCCGGCGTGTCCGATATAGCGGGCATATTTTTGCGGATGGCGGGTCTGCATGGCAATGGCCAACTTAACCAGGTCGCGTGCACTGACAAAGGTGTGGCCATCGTCCATCCAGCCATTCGGGGTGCCGAAATGGCTGTTGCTCATGCCAAGTTCGCGCGCCTTTTGGTTCATCAGCTTGACCCATTCGTCAACCGAACCGGCGGCGCCTTCGGCCAGCACGATGGCTCCATCATTGGCAGAGACATTCATGATCGCGGTTAGCAGGTCATCGACCGTCACCCTGGCGTCTTGCGGCAGGAACATGGTCGATCCCTTGCGGTGCCAATTGGCGAAGGTGGCTGGCCGCACGGTGAAGGTCTGGCGTGGATCGAGCTTGCCTTCCTCCATCAGTTCGAAGGCGACGAAGGCGGTCATGGTCTTGGTTATGGAGGCGGGGACAAAGCGCCGGTCCGCATTTCGCGCATGCAGGACTTGCCCGGAAGACGCGTCGACCAGAATTGCAATCGGCACATCTTCGGCAGGAGGGGGCAGCGGGGGCAAGCTTTCGCGCGCATGGGCGATGCTGGCGCCCGCCAGCGACACGGCAAATATTGCCAACCGGATCGGATTAGAACGCAACGAACACTCCCAGGCACGCGGGGAGTATTCAAAAGCCTTCAGCCCGCGTCGATGACTCGTGCATCGCTATAACCCGCCGCCTTGACCTTGGCGAGCGCAGCATCGGCCTGTCCACGGGTAGAATATGGCCCGGTGCGGACGCGGTAGTATTTGCCTGCCGGTACAACGAAACCATCAAGAGCATTTGCTGCCCGCTTTGCATTGGCCTCGACCGAAAATGTTGCAGCCTGGACAACCAGCGATCCCTCAACACTGACGGGTTCGGAACCAGGCTCTGAAACCGGATCAACCACGGCGATCTGTGGCTCTGAGACTTCTGGAGTGGCTACTTCGGGTGCCTCAGCATGCTCTGCAGCGTCGGCTGTGACCGCAATTTGCACGGGCGGCTTGCGATCAGGCAAGCTCGTCTCTTCGTTTGTAGGCTGCGCAGGGGCAGCCGCAAGCGAGCTGGAACCCGCATCGGGCAGTTTGCGCTTCAATACCGCGACCAGCGACATTGGCGTTTCGAGCCGTTCGGGCGCAGTTTGCCCGGCCCTGAGCAAGGCGCGCTCGCTTTCCGGCGGGTTGACCCGGCGCACGCGCACCGGTGTGCCATCGCTGGCGGCAAGCTGTTCCTGCGCACCAGCGGAAAGCCCAATCAGGCTTGCGCCCGTCATCGGCCCACGGCGCTCTACCCGAACCAGGATCGTCTTGCCCGTTTCCAGCGAAGTGACTTCGACATAGCTCGGCAGCGGCAATGTGCGATGAGCGGCGCTTACGCCTGCCCCAGCCTCTGCTATGGCAAAGCCGACTTCGTCATAATTCATGACATCGGCCGGGACATATTCAACGCCATCGATGGTGTAGGGTTCGCCCAATACCATGGGATAGTCCGCAGAAGGGTCGTTAGCCGATGGCATATCAAGCTGCGCGGTGGATGCGACTTTGCCACCGCCGCCGATCATGCCGCAGCCGGTCAGTCCCAGCGCAAGGGCCAGTGCGCAAAGACGCGCAAATCCATCAACGGGCAATCTCATCAGCTAACAGCCCCACACTCATCGCGTAGTAATTGGAGCAGTTATATTCGAGGATAACCCGATAATTTGTGGTTAACATCCATGCGGGTGTTCCCGGCCCGTCAGGCTGGAACAGTGAAACCATGGCATCGTCTGCGATCACGCGCTGGGGGTAAACGCCAAGATCGCGCCATTCGCGCACAGTCTTCCACTGGCTGTGCCGTTCATGCACGCGCGGGCAGACCGGGGCATCGAGCTTTGTCTTGTATTGTTCTACGTCGAACCCGCCGGGCAGGCTGGCCCGGACGCCCCATGGCTGCCCCTTGCGCCATCCCGCGTCGCGAAAATAATTGGCGATCGAGGCATAGGTATCGGCGCGGTTGTGAAAAATATCTGCACGGCCATCGCCATCGCCATCTTTTGCGAGACGCATATAGACGCTGGGCAGGAATTGTGGATTGCCAAAGGCGCCGGCCCAACTGCCAACAAGGTCGGACCGATCATAGCCCTTGTCCGCCACCTTGAGCAGGTCCACGAATTCGCTGGCGAAGAGCTCTCGCCTGCGCCCTTCCCATGCCAGTGTGGCCAGGGCGCGCGAGAGATCGAACCCACCCTTGACTTGGCCATAGGCGGTTTCATGGCCGAAAATCGCCAGGATGATCTCGCCGGGAACGCCATACTCCTGCTCGATAGCGCGCAAGGTTGCGCGACTGGCGCCATAGAGGCCGCGTCCTTCACTCACCCGCGCCGTATCGACATGGCGCGAGATATAGGGCGCCAACAATGGATAGCCGCTCTTGGTCGGCGTGCCGGGTTGGGACCGGTCGAGCTCGATCACGCGCTGGTTGGGCGTGAGATCTGCAGTCATGCGCTGGATCGTCGCCTCTCTCACGCCCTCTGCCCGGGCACGGGCCATCAGCAATTGCAGATAGGCATCGAAAGAGAGTTCGGGCGATTGCGCGGATATCGGCGCTGAAGAGACAATCGCGAGCGGGGCCAACAGGGCGATAATAGAAAGCTTTTTGAGCATTGCCCTATTGTGTCACCGCCAAGCTTAGCCGCCAATGACCAAAGTGGAATTTTCTGCCCAAACAGCGTGGAGCTTTTCGTTTGCGGGTGACAAGGCGTTTTTCACACGCTAGCTGCGCACGCAAGCGGACAGGTGGCAGAGCGGTTGAATGCACCGGTCTTGAAAACCGGCAAGGGTGCAAGCCCTTCGTGGGTTCGAATCCCACCCTGTCCGCCATGAAACCCCGCCTAATCCCGCCCGCGTTTGACAATCGCTTCCATCTGTTCGCGCAGCTTGGGGTCCCATTCGGCGCGCAGCTCGTTGATCTTGGCGATCAGCGGCTCGTTCTCCCACGATGGAATGTCGAGCCGGTAGAGATCCGCCACCATCGGCATCGCCCTGCGGTCCATTTCCTCGAAAGCGTCCACCATGGACTGCGCCGATTGCCTGTCATGCCCAAGGACTTCCAGCGATGACCGCCCCATGCGCAGCGAGCTGTCATAGGTTTCGCGAATGATGTCACGGCAGCCCAGCGCCCACAGTTCATAAACGTGATCGCGGTCTATCGCGCGCGCGACGATATTGACCTGCGGATATGTCTTGGCGACATGGCCGACCAGCCGGTTGATTTGCTCCTTCTCGTCGAGCGCCACGACCAGCAGCTTCGCCTTGGCGATACCTGCGCTTTCCAGCAGGTCTGGCCGTGTCGCGTCACCGAAATAGCTCTTCACGCCAAATTTCTTGAGCGCTTCAAGATGGCGCGAATCGTAATCGATCACCGTCGCCTTGTAGCCCGCCGCGTCGAGGATCCGGTCCACGATCCCGCCCACCCTGCCCCGCCCGGCCAGGATGATGTCGTTCGTTTCCTCGATCTCATCCTGTTCGGGAGCGGTCCCACATTTCTCATATTGCGGCAGGATCACCCGTTCATAGAGGATGAACAGCAGCGGTGTGACCAGCATCGAGAACGCCACTACCAGCAACAGCAGCTCTGCCCCCTCCTGGTTCAGGACGGCATTGCCCAGCGCGAAATTGATCAGGACAAAGCCGAATTCACCCGCCTGCGCCAGGCCGAGCGAAAACAGCCAGCGGTCCTGCCCCTGCAGATGAAACAGCTTGCCAATGCCGAACAGCACCAGCATCTTGGTGAGGATCAGCACCGCGGTCCAGAACAGCACGAAACCGAATTGCTCCACCGCCAGCGCGAAGTTGATCCCCGCCCCCACGGTGATGAAGAATAGCCCCAGCAGCAGGCTTTTGAACGGGCTGATATCGGCCTCAAGCTCGTGGCGATATTCGCTGTTGGCGAGGACTACGCCCGCGATGAACGCGCCCAAGGCGGGCGATAATCCCACCAGCAGCATCAGCAGCGCGATACCGATCACGAACAGCAGGGCGGTGGCGGTGAACAGCTCGCGCAGACCCGCCGATGCGATGAAACGGAAGACCGGCCGGGTGAGATAGGTGC
>JBNLDR010000042.1:0-18284 GCA_050304495.1 Altererythrobacter sp. | reverse complement strand
TTCCGATCTTTTGGGGTGCATCGCCTCTGCCGTCTTGGCGGGATCGTTGTGGTAGGTGGGCAAGATATCGTTCTCGCAATAGATCACCCCGTCCTGCCCCACCGGCAGCTCCTCGCCATCGGGGCCACAAATGTGCAGCTTGCCATAGATCGGCCGACCAACCGTGCCCTGGTGGGTGAGCCAATCGGCGCTGTGCACCATGGTCATGCCGATGCTTTCCGAGCCGGCGTAATATTCGATGATGATCGGGCCCCACCATTCGATCATCGCCTGCTTGACCGGGATCGGGCAGGGGGCAGCGGCATGGATCGCGCGCTGGTGGCTCGACAGATCGTATTTGCGGCGAATGTCTTCGGGCAGGCGCAGGAAGCGCACGAAATGGGTCGGCACCCACTGACTATCGGTTACCTTGTATTTTTCGATCGTGGCGAGCGCGAATTCGGGATCGAATCTGTCCATCATCACGATCGTGCCGCCAAGGCGGTGAACCGTGGAACACCAACCGATCGGCGCAGCGTGGTAGAGCGGCGCGGGGGAGAGATAGACCATGCTGCCATCAGCCGGCATGCCCGCCCCCATGGTCGCAAGACCCATCAGCGCAACCGGCGCTTGCGGATCTGGGTCTTGCGGCGGTCTGGGCATGATCCCCTTGGGGCGCCCGGTGGTGCCCGAAGAATAGAGCATCACTCCGCCGCAATGTTGATCGTTGATCGGTGCGTCCGATTGTGCATCGAGCGCAGCGGCGAAACTCTCTGCCCCCGCATCGTCCATCACCAGCAGCGGCAGGCCGGGGCATTCCTCGCGAATCCCCGGCAGTACCGCGTCGAAATAATGCGACGTGATGAGCAGCTTCGCGCCACTATCCTTGATGATATAGGTGATTTCCGAGGCGGTCAGCCGGGTAGAGATCGGCACCAGCAGCGTCCCGGCGCGCTGCGATCCCCAGATCAGCGTGAAATATTCGATCCGGTTCTCCAGCAGGACGGCAAAGGCATCGCCGATCCCCAAGCCCCGTGCACGCAACAAATGCGCAAAGCGATTGGCCGCATGATCCATTTCCCCAAAGGTCACGCTGTCACCCGTCGAAGCCATGATTACCGCGGGATGGTCTGGCCGCGTCTTTGCGTGCTGGATCGGATGCATTCCTGTCTCTCTCCCATGTGGCTTGAGCCATCTAGTTTCACTTGGAAACCTAGCTTGCTGTCCACTTTGGGCAAGAAAAAAGGCGGCGGGATTAACCCGCCGCCACAAATCGGACATCCTCTCCTATGTCCAATCCCGCTTCCAGGCGGGAAACTCTTGCATCGGTTCAATCGCCGCCCTGGCCGCCTTCCGAAGAAACAAGCGCCAGCGCATTGGCCGATTCGCTTTCGAGCATATAGGGAAGCGGGTTCACTGCAACCCCATCGACGCGCACTTCGTAATGCAAATGCGGCCCGGTTGAACGGCCAGTCGAACCAACATAGCCGATCACGTCACCCTTCTTGACCCGCTCACCCTCTGCAACCGCGAGGCGCGACATATGGGCATAGCGCGTTTCAAGGTCGGCCCCATGTTCGATCTGAACATACAGCCCATAGCTGGAAAACCATTCAGCCTTGCCGACGATGCCATCTGCCGTCGCATAGACCGGCGTACCGGTGGGAGCGGCAAGATCGACACCCTTGTGATTGCGACGACCACCCAGAACCGGATGGTTGCGCATGCCGTAATTGCTGGTCATCCGCATGTCTTCGAGCGGCATGCGCGACGGGATCGCAACGGTGGGCTGGGCAACGGGGCCCTTTGGATCAAGCGCTTCCCAGCTGGCGAACAGCTGTTGGAAACGGGTATCGCCCGACGTAATCGTTTCGCCCTGAGCCTGACGCACGGGGGCAGCAATATCGGTGGCAGATGAATTGGCGAAAGCAGGGCTGGCTGCGATGCCGAATACGGCGGCAACAGCGGCAAAGAATACCCTCATGCTTCCCTTAAGCGTTTGCGATCCGAACAATGACCCGTCCTCGTTTCAGCGCTTTGGATGCGCCGTTTTCGTGTGAGTTTGGGTTATCCAGCCAAAATCTTAACAGACAAGAGCGGCGTAGAAGTCTCGCGACAGACCGGCTGCAAGGCGCGCTGAGTCGTTGAACGGCGGCTTAACGGCCCCGCGAAAATGGCTCTGGACCAGCACTTTCCATGATTCGTGCGGAGAATCGCCCGCTGCGTCTGACAGTGCGACAAAATGCTTGGTGCCAATCGCCACATGGCGAATTTCGTCGTCAAGGATTCGTTCGAGTATGCGTGCGCCATGCGGGTCACCCGCCGCGCGAACCCGCTCCAGCGTGGCAGGCGTGACGTCAAGCCCGCGCGCCTCCAGCACCATTGGCACCACCGCCAGCCGGGCGCGCACGTCACCACGCGTCTCCTGCGCCGCCTGCCACAGCCCGCCATGCGCGGGCAATGCACCATATTGGCTGCCGAGCGATTCGAGCTTGCGGGCCAGCAGCGCGAAATGCATCGCCTCATCGGCGGCGACGGAGAGAAAGTCGCTCACAAAATCCTGCCCGCATTCTTCGCCGAACCGCCCAGCCATATCGAGCGCCAGATCGATCGCGACAAATTCGATATGGGCCAGCGCATGCCAAAGCGCGATCCGCCCGCGCGCCGAACCGCCCTTGCCGCGCCTGGGCATCTGGCTTGGTGGCAACAATTGCGGCTCGCTGGGCCAGCATGGCTGATCGGGCATGCTGACGTCAAAGCGCCATTCCAGCCTCTCCAGCCGCCAGTCGCGCGCCACTTTGCGCGCCGCGAAGCATTTCGTGCGCGGATCGCCCGTCAGCAATGCCGCGCGGATCGCTTGGGCGAAAGTGGGCATGAAAGCGCTCAAAGCGCCTTTGCTGCTTCGAGCACTTCTTCGGCATGCCCCTTGACGCGCACCTTGTTCCAGACTTGCGCGATCGTGCCGCCTGCATCGACCAGATAGGTGGTGCGCACCATGCCCATATAGGTACGGCCGTAATTCTGCTTTTCGGTCCAGATCCCCAACACATCCGACAAGCCATCGGTCTCCGCGTCGCTAGCGAGCGGGGTGGTGAGTTCATGCTTGGCGATGAAGCTCAGGTGCTTTTTGGGGGAATCCTTGCTCACGCCCAGCAGCGCCACGCCCGCCTTTTCGAATTGCGGCTTAAGCGCGGTGAAATCCTTCGCCTCTGTGGTGCAGCCCGGCGTGTTGTCCTTCGGGTAGAAAAACACCACCAGCTTGCGGCCCTTGAAATCGCTCGCCTTCACGCTCCCGCCATCGGGTGTTTCCATCGCAATATCGGGGAATGGGTCTCCCGCTTGTGCGAACTTGCTCATCAATCAATCTCCAATGTTTCTTCAAAGGCCTGTTGCCAGCTTGCGACCACTTCCTGCCTTGCTTCGCCAAGATGGCGCAAGAGCTCGGCGTAATCCTCACACCCGCAGGCCTGCGCCAATGCGCGCGCGGCGGCAGGCGGCGGTTCCAAGAGATCAGGCGCCAGCAGGCGCGCCGAAACCAGCAATCGGGTGAGGAAATCATGCGCCTCGATCAATTCAGGCGAGACCAGATCGGCTACGGCAAGCGCAGCGCAGGCTTTGCCCAGATCGGGGTTGAAGCCGGTGCGCTCGCGCAGTTGCAGGAAGTGGACCAGGAATTCCAGATCGACCAGGCCGCCACGCAGCAATTTGGCGTCGAGCGGCCCGGCGGGCGATTTATGCCGCGCAATCTCGCTCCGCATCTTGAGCGCATCGGCGCGCACGGTTGCGGGCTCGCGTTCCTTCCCCAGCACACTGGCAATGATATCGTCCAGTTCACGGCGGGCGGCCTCGGAACCCACCAGCACCCGCGCCCGTGTCAGCGCCATATGCTCCCAGGTCCAGGCCGCTTCTCGCTGGTATTTGGCAAAGCTTTCCAGCGTCACCGCCAATGGACCCTGTGCTCCTTGCGGCCTCAACCGCGTATCGATTTCATAGAGCGCACCATGCGCGGTAGGGACTGAAAGCGCGCCGCTGACACGCTGGGCCAACCGGTTGAAATAGAGCGTGCCGCCCAGCGGCCTTGCGCCATCGGATTCGCGGCCAGCCTCGCCGGTGAAGAGATAGATAATATCGAGGTCCGAGGCATGGGTCAGCGCGCCGCCGCCCAACCGCCCCAGCCCCAGGACGATCAACTCGCTCCCCTCAATCCGCCCGTGCTTGCGGGCAAATTCCTCTTCCGCGGCACGATGTGCCACCCTGAGCGCCGCCTCTGCAGTGCGTGAAAGGGCGGCTGCGATTTCCAGCGGATCGTGCACCGCCTCTATCAGCTGCAAGCCCAGGGCAAAACGCATCTCGCCCGTGACCACCCGGATCCGGTCAAGCTGGCGCTCATAATCCTCTTGTGCGTCACCCGCCTCCATCCGCTCGGCTAGCCGATCCACCGACCCCGGCAGGTCGAGCGCCGATTGATCAAGCAGCGTGTCGAGCAATTCGGGGCGATGCCCCAGATCTTCCGCCAATGTCGGAGCCAGGGTCAGGATCGAAGCCAGCTGTCCCAACAGCGCCGGGCGCGCATCCAGCAGGCGGAACAAATTAATGGCGGAGGACGCATTAGCGAGCACGCTTTCCCAGCGCAGCAAGGTGCGTTCGGGATCATCGGCACCGGCAAATGCCGTCAGCAGCGCGGGCAACAATGCATCGAATGCATCGAGCGCGGCGGTGGAACGCAAGGTGCGATAGCGGCCGTCGCGCCAGCCGGATATGCGCTGCGCCAGTCCTTGCGGATCGGCAAAGCCGAGTTCGGCCAGCCTTCCCGGCAAGTCTTGCTGGGGCGTTGCTGCGGGCCCGGACGCATCACTTTCGGCTATCAGCGTGTCATAGAGCCGCGCCACGCCGGCGGTAATCTCGCTCAATTCGGCCAGCAATTCGCCGCCATCTGCCAATCCATCGAGCCGCGCGACGGAATCGAGCGCCAGTCCAGGGGGCAGGCTATGCGTCTGGCGGTCCTCGACCATTTGCAGCCGATGTTCGATCACGCGCAGCCGGTCATAGGATGTGCCCAGCAGCTGCGCCTCGTCGGCGGCGATCCGGCCAGCTGCAGCCAGCGCATCAAGTGCAGCGCGCGTACCGCGCAGCCTCAGCGAGGGATCGCGCCCGCCATGGATCAACTGGTGCGTCTGGGCGAAGAATTCGATTTCGCGGATGCCCCCGCGCCCATGTTTAAGATTGAAGCCCGGTCCCGGCTCTTGTGGGCCGGAATAATTGGCACGGATGCGCGTGGTGAGCCGCCGGATTTCCTCGATCGCGCCATAATCCAGGCTGCTGCGCCATATGAACGACCGGATCGAGGCGAGGAATTGCTCGCCCGCGGCAACATCCCCGGCTGCGGCGCGCGCCCGAATGAAGGCCGCCCGTTCCCACGCCAGGGCAGAGCTTTCATAATGGGTCAGCGCAGCATCGCAGGAAATCGCCAGCGGGCTGACTTCTGACGCAGGGCACAGACGCAGATCGACCCGGAAGACATAGCCTTCTTCGGTATTCTGGCTCAGCGTCTGGACCAGCTCGCGGGCATAGCGCTGCGCCGCTTCCCCCGGTTCCTCACGCCCCCGCCGCGGAAGACGGACCGGATCATAAAGAAGGATCGGATCGATATCCGATGAATAGTTGAGTTCTCCCGCGCCATGCTTGCCCAATGCGAGCGCGATCATGCCCTGCGGCTGCGCATCCTCAACCCGGCGCGTAATGGCATCTGCAATCGCGGCGTCGAGCGCGCGGTCCGCCAGCGCCGAAAGTTCGCGCATCACCTGCGCGACCGGAAACGCCCCGGCAAGATCGCCCACCGCCAAGGCTGTGGCATAGGCCAACCGCTCTCGGCGCAGCGCCGCTCCCACCGATAGCGCGCCCGCACCTGCCTGCGCAGCCCATTCCAGCGCCGCCGCGCCATCGCCGCTTTCCAGAAGATCGGCCAGCGCGGGTTGTCGTTCAAGCGCGCGCGCAAGGAAGGGGGCTTCCGCCCGCGCCCGTGCCAATGCCTCGCGCCAGTTTTCGCTCATTTGTGCTCCCTGCCTGCCCCACGCGGACGGTGCAAGCGCTCATGCTTGCCCCGATGCGATTGCTCTGCGAAACAGCCGCCAGCAAGATATTGGGGAGGATTACCCAGCACATGATCAGGACATTCTATGTGGCCGTCGCTGCGCTTGCGCTTGCAGCCTGCGGCGAAATCGGCGGCAATGCGGCGCTCGACATTCCCGAAGCGCCCAATGGCGATCTTTCGGTCGGGACAATGAAGGAGGTGGTGAAGACGCTTTCTTCTGACGAATTCGAAGGCCGCATGCCCGGCAGCCCGGGCGAGGAAAAGACCGTCGCCTATCTCACCGAAAAATTCGAAGCGGTCGGGCTCCAGCCGGGCAATAATGGCAGCTGGGTCCAGAACGTGCCTTTGGTCGAAATCACCGGGTACGATTATGCCCCGCTTGCCATTTCCGGCAACAAGGCTGATTTCACCCTCGATTTCGGCAGCGAATGGGTCGGGGTCAGCTATCGCGAGGTGGCGCAGACCAACATCGATGCCAGCGATATGGTCTTCGTCGGCTATGGCATCAATGCACCCGAACGCGGCTGGAACGATTACGAAGGGGTGGATGTAAAGGGCAAGACGGTGGTTATCCTGGTCAATGACCCGGACTATGCATCGGACAGCCTCGAAGGAACCTTCAACGGCCGCGCCATGACCTATTACGGGCGCTGGACCTACAAATTCGAAGAGGCCGGCCGGCAAGGCGCCGCCGCGGCGCTGATCGTGCATGACACCGAACCGGCAAGCTATGGCTGGAACGTGGTCGAATCCTCATGGACCGGCCCGCAGGCCTTCGCGCAACGCGGAGAGAACGCCCCGCCGCTGACCGGGATGAACGGTTGGCTGGCCAATGCCGCAGCCCGCAAGATATTCGAGGCAGCGGGCAAGGATCTGGACGAGCTTACCACACTCGCCCGGACCAAGGGGTTCAAGCCGGTGCCGCTGGGCCTCAAGGCTTCGACTGGCTTCCAGAACCAGATCCGCAGCTATAATTCGAAGAATGTGATCGGGATCCTGCCAGGCAGCGAAGCGCCGCAGGAATACGTTCTCTACACCGCGCATTGGGACCATCTGGGCCGCTGCACGCCCGCGCCCGATGGCGATGACATCTGCAATGGTGCGGTGGACAATGCCACCGGCACCGCCGCGTTAGTCGCCCTGGCAGAGGCGCATGCCAAGGCTGGCGCGCCCAAGCGCAGCGTGGTCTTTCTGGCGGTTACGGCTGAAGAGCAGGGCCTGCTTGGTTCAGAATATTACGCGGCAAATCCTGTCTATCCGCTCGCCCAGACGGTTGGTGGGGTCAATATGGATGCGCTGACCACGGCCGGTTTGGCGAAGGATATTACCGTCATCGGCGGCGGCAAGTCACAGCTTGATGAATATCTCGACGCTGCGCTTGTCGCGGATGGCCGCACCCCAACGGCAGACCCAAATTCGCAGGCGGGATATTACTACCGCTCTGACCATTTCTCGCTCGCCAAACGCGGTGTGCCG
The DNA here is from genome assembly GCA_050304495.1 of Altererythrobacter sp. Taxonomy (GTDB): domain Bacteria; phylum Pseudomonadota; class Alphaproteobacteria; order Sphingomonadales; family Sphingomonadaceae; genus Erythrobacter. The sequence continues at coordinate 10,738 of JBNLDR010000042.1, read as the reverse complement.
ATGTTCAACATCAAGAGCGGCCTGGACCTGATTGATGGCGGACGGGATGCGGGCCAGGCGGCAGAAGCGGACTATCGCGCCAATCGTTATCATGGTCCCAAGGATGAATATGACGAAAGTTGGGACTGGACGGGTGTGATGGCTGACCTACAGCTCTTCTATCGCCTGGGACGGATGCTGGCGATGAGCACCAGCTGGCCCAATTGGGTGGCAGGTGACGAGTTCAAGGCGACGCGCGACGAAAGCTGCGCGGCCGCCGAGGCTGGCTGTTGAACCAAGGGACCCTGGCAACGACATGACTTCGATCCTCATGCCGCCCGAATGGGCGCCGCAGCGCTGGCTGTGGATCGGCTTCCCGCATCTGGCCGAAGAATGGCCGGGCTTTCTCGATCCCGCGCAGGAACAGGTCGCTGCCTTCGCCAATGCCGTGGCAGAGAGCGGACAGGAGGTGCGCCTGCTGGTGCGCGACGAAGCCAATGAAGCCCGCGCGCGTGCGCTGGTTTCTTCCAGTGTAACGCTGGAGCGGCGCGTCTATGGCGATGTCTGGCTGCGCGATACCGGCCCGCTGGTGCGCGGCGATGGCAGCGCGCTGCGGTGCCGCTTCAATGGCTGGGGCCGAAAGTATGAAATGCCCGGCGATGAGACGATCGGGGCCGAGCTGGCGCGCGATGCAGGCCTGTCCGTGATCGAAAGCGACTGGATCCTGGAGGGCGGGGCGGTGGACGGTGACGGCACTGGCTGCGTGCTGACAACGGAGCAATGCCTGCTCAACCCCAATCGCAACCCGCAGCTTTCGCGCGGCGAGATAGAGGCACGGCTGGCGCGCGATCTGGGCTACACGCGCGTAGTGTGGCTGGGCGATGGACTGATCAACGACCATACCGACGGCCATGTTGATAATCTCGCCAGATTTGTCGCGCCGGGCGAAGTGGTCTTGCCGCGCGCCACAGGAAGCGACGATCCCAACGCTCACATCTATGCCGATGCCAGGGAACGTCTGCTAGCGGCGGAGCTCGCGGTCCATGATATCCCTTCGCCCGGCAGGATCGAACGTGACGGGCAGGTTGAGCCGGCAAGCTATGCCAATTTCGCCATCACCAGCCATCTGGTGGTGGTGCCGACATTCGGCAGCCTGCATGACGCAGACGGAGTCGCCGCCATCGCCGCGCTCTTCCCCGACCGCGAAACGATCGGCTTACCAGGGGATGCCGTGCTGGCGGGCGGCGGCGGGTTCCACTGCGCCAGCCAGCAAATGCCGCAAATTTAACGGCCCGTTAGCATTTGCACCCGACAATCGTGCCCGTGAACAAGGTCATTACCCTTACGCGCGCGGTCCGGTTGGCGGATAAAGTCGCTGAGGCCAAGGCAGAAGTGCTCCGCATCACGCTGGTTAGCACATGCGCCCTGGCACTCATCGCTGCCGACCGCGCGCTTCCCTTCTAGACTTCATACCAGCCGGATGAGCGCAGCCACGGCTGCAGTACCCAGCACCACGCCAGTGAAGATCCGCCACGCCCGGTCGCTGATCTTGCCGAAAGCGCGATGACCCAGCCAATTGCCAAACAGGATCGTCGGAAACAGGATTACGGCGAGTATGAGTTCGCGCCAGGTCGCAACCCTGAGGGCAACGGCCGAACCAACCCCGGCCACGGAAGTTGCGAGGAATATCGTCATCATCGAAGCGCGTGCCAGCTGCGGCGCGATTGTCCGTCGCAAGTAGAACGGCACCACCGGAACCCCCGGCATCCCTGCAAATCCGGTCAGGATACCGCAAGCAATCCCGGTTACTCCAATCTCGCCTGCACCGGGCACATGTCCATGCGGTCGCTTTGGCAGCAACACCAGGACAAACGCGCCGAGCGCGAGCATTGCGATCAGGAACCGCGCCAGCGCCGGATCGGTCTGTGCCAGCAACCATACGCCTGCCGGCGTTGCCAGCATCGCCAAGCCGCTAATCGTCAACGCCGAACGCTCGCTCGCCGCTATGACAGTACGCAGGCCAACAAGGCCAATGAATATGCCCAGCCAGTTCGCAGTAACTACGGCCTCTGCCGGCGGGATCGCCAGGCCCAGCACCGGGACCAGCAAAATTGCCATGCCGAATCCTGCCAGGCCCCTGACGAAAGCCGCCGCCAGGGCGGCCGCCAGTGCAAGCAATAATTGTTCTGGCGCCATGCCAGCCAATATGGACAGTCCATCCGGCACAGCGCTGTTCGGCCGCTATCGCTGATCGGGGGGAGCTGCGGCCTCGCGCAACATGGCGATGGCATCATCCAGCGGCATAACCTTCTGGTGTTGTTCGCCCAACGTACGCACGGCCACGCTTCCCTCTTCCGCTTCGCGCTTGCCGACCACGAATAGGTGCGGAACCTTCGCCAGCGAATGCTCGCGCACCTTGTAGTTGATCTTCTCGTTCCGAAGATCGGTATCGACGCGAATGCCCGCCGCTTCCAGCTTTGCCGCCACGTCATTGGCGTAATCGTCCACATCCGACACGATCGGTGCAACCACTGCCTGTACCGGCGCGAGCCACACAGGCAGGCGGCCCGCAAAGTGTTCGATCAGGATCCCGATGAAACGTTCGTAGGAACCGAAGATCGCGCGGTGGAGCATCACCGGGCGATGCCTTTCGCCATCCTCGCCCACATAGCTGGCATCGAGCCGTTCGGGCAGCACACGGTCGCCCTGGATCGTGCCGACCTGCCAGGTGCGGCCGATGGCATCGGTCAAATGCCATTCGAGCTTGGGCGCGTAGAATGCGCCTTCACCCGGCAGTTCTTCCCAGCCGTATTCGTCATTGGCCATGCCAGCTTCGGCCACGGCATCGCGCAATTCCTGCTCTGCCTTGTCCCAATCCTCGTCCGATCCGAAGCGCTGTTCAGGGCGCAGCGCCAGCTTGATCGCATAGGAGAAGCCGAAATCCTTGTAGACCCGGTCGGCCAGCTCGATGAAAGCGCGCACCTCGCTCACCACCTGGTTTTCGGTACAGAAGATATGGGCATCGTCCTGCGTGAACTGGCGCACACGCATCAGCCCGTGGAGCGCGCCATGCGGTTCGTTGCGGTGGCAACAGCCCATTTCGCCCAGCCGGATCGGCAATTCGCGATAGCTCGTGATGCCCTGCTTGAAGATCAGCACATGGGCCGGGCAGTTCATCGGCTTCAGTGCCATCCAATCCGCCTTGCCGGATATGACCGGGCCCTCATCCTCGGTGTTCGGAACCTCATCAGGGATCACGAACATGTTTTCGCGATATTTGCCCCAGTGGCCTGACTGTTCCCACTGGCGCGCGTCCATCACCTGCGGCGTCTTGACCTCCTGATAGCCCGCGCCATCCATCTTGCGGCGCATATAGGCTTCCAGCTCGCGCCAGATCTTGTAGCCATTGGGATGCCAGAAGACGCTGCCATGCGCCTCTTCCTGCAAATGGAACAGATCCATCTCGCGGCCCAATTTGCGGTGATCGCGTTTGGCCGCCTCTTCCAGCCGTGTAAGATGGGCGCTGAGCTGCTTCTTGTTGAGCCAGCCCGTGCCATAGATGCGCGTCAGCTGGGCATTGCGCTGGTCGCCGCGCCAATAGGCACCGGCAACGCGCATCAGCTTGAAGGCATCGGGATCGAGCTTGCCGGTAGAGGGCAGGTGCGGGCCGCGGCACATGTCGAGCCAATCATCTCCCGACCAATAGACCGTCAGTTCCTCGTTTTCGGGCAGTTCCCTGGCCCATTCGGCCTTGAAGCTTTCGCCCTCGGCCTCCCACTTGTCGATCAGCTGCTGGCGGCTCCACACCTCGCGGCGCAGCGGCTTGTCGGCGCGGATGATCTCGCGCATCTTTTCCTCGATCGCGGGCAGGTCATCCATGCTGAAAGGATCGCGGCTTTCGGGTGCCTTGACGTCGTAATAGAAGCCGTCATCCGTCGCCGGGCCGAAGGTGATCTGCGTGCCGGGCCACAGGGCCTGCACCGCTTCGGCCAGCACATGGGCAAAGTCATGCCGCGCGAGTTCGAGCGCGTCCTCTTCATCGCGGCTTGTCACCAGCGCCAGCTCAGCATCGCCATCGAAGGGCCGGTTGATATCGCGCAGCTCGCCATCCACCCGCGCGGCCAGCGCCGCCTTGGCCAGACCGGGGCCAATTGCGGCAGCGATATCCGCCGGGGTCGCGCCGCGTTCGACTTCGCGGACCGATCCATCGGGCAGGCTGATCTTGAGCAGTTCCGTCATTGCACTCTCTTACTGTCTCTTTGTCCGGCGCATTGGCACAAGCAGCCACGCACCGGAAGGGCGGTGTTTGTTTTCTTGCCGATTTCGGGAGGACACCGCGCCGCCCGAAATCGGGCGGCGTGTGGCGGGGCTGCTTAACCCACTACCAACCGCCCCCGGAAGCCCGAGGTGGTAGTAGTCATGGTGGTGGTCAGCAGCTTGGCCATGCGGGCGATATAGCGAAGCCGGGTTTCGATGTCATTACCGGAGGCAAGATGGAAAGCACACGCGATAATATGGAAAGGATACTTGACTCAAAGCGCGAATTATGTAAATGACGCTTTACATAAATTCAAAGGAGCCTGTCACATGACCCGTAATATCACCCTTGTCTGGGGCGCTGCCGTTATAGCGGTGGCCCTGCTCAACATTGTCGATGTCCTGCCCGATTGGGCAACGTTCACGGCGATCCTGACCTGGCCCATCGTCGCCAGGGCCAGCGGCAACTGCTGCTGCCTTCCACTGAGCCAGAGGGTTGAACCATGATCGCCAAAAGCGCGGCACAACGTACCTATCTGAAGCGAATGGTGGTGGTTTCGGTGATCTACCTGGCTTCCACCTTCACAGCCGCAGCTGTGATTGACGATGGCGATCCGGTCACCTGGCTGACGGTGATCCTCGCCATAATGCCCGGCCTGGGCGTAGTGGGCTATATCTGGGCGATCACGCGGCTGATGATCGAGGAACAGGACGAATTTCTTCGCATGCTGATCGTGCGCCAATCGCTGATCGCGACAGCAATCTCACTGTCGGCGGCGTCTGTCTGGGGTTTCCTCGAACAATTCGGTGTGGCACCGCATGTCGATGCATATTGGTGGGCGATCATATACTTCTTCGGCTTCGGCATAGGCGGGCTTGTCAATCGCATCCAATACGGCGCATCGGGGCAGTGCCTGTGAAGAACCGCCTCAAGGTGCTGCGCGCCGAACGCAACTGGAGCCAGCAGGATCTCGCTCAGCGGCTGGAGGTCAGCCGCCAGAGCGTCAATGCGATCGAGACGGGACGCTATGACCCCTCATTGCCGCTCGCCTTCAAGATCGCGGAGGTTTTCGAACTGGCGATCGAAGAGATCTTCAGCCGCGACTAGGCTTCCAGCGAATGTTCCCCCGCCGTGCTGGTGAGCCGCCTGGTGCTCGCCAGCGCAGCCTTGCGCGACTTGACCGTTTCGACATAGCGATATTCCGCAGTGGCGCCCGCCGGGGTGAGTTCGACCATGGCATAGCCGCGCTGCGAGGTGTCTGTATATTTTAGGCCCGGATTGTAGCCCACAAGCTCGCGCGCGAGATCGGCGGGCGCCATCGCATCGAGATAACGCTCCAGCCCAGGCGAGGTGACCGAATGCACGCCGAATTCGATCCCCGCCCTGGTGCCGCCATGCTCCAGCTCGAAACCCCAGCTATTGTGCGAATCCCCGGCCAGCACCAGCAGATTGGCATTGGCCTCTAGCGAGGCCTTGAGCAATCGATCGCGCGCAGCAGGGTAACCGTCCCACGCGTCCATATTGGCGGGCAGACCCGCCTTGCTGGCGAGTGTTGCGGCGGCAATCCGGCGGCGGACATAATCGGGCGCTTCCTGGCCCAAGGCATCAAGCAGTGCGGGCGGCGTGGCCAGCTTGCCCATCACCACCTGCTGCACCAGCACCTGCCAGCTTTTGCCATCGCGCACCGAACGCTTGAGCCCGTCCGCCAGCCATACCTCTTGCTCCGCGCCCAGCAATTGCCGTTCAGGGTCGCGATAATCGCCTTGGGCAAAGGCCCTGAGCGCAGCGGCAACTTCCTCTTGCGATTTCTTGCCCGCCAGCACCTTGCCCAGGTTGAATTGCTCTTCCCGCCCCTCGATCCTTGTATCGAGCCGGAACAGGGTTGCCAGATTGCCGACCTCATAGGCTGCATAGGTCTCGTCCGAGACGGGCAACCATTCGCGATAGGCACGCCTTGCCGCCGCCTTGCGAACATCCCAGTCGCCCTCTGTCTCGCTCTGGTGGTTTTCTGCCCCACCTTTCCAGGCGTCATTGGCGGTTTCGTGATCGTCCCAAATGCTGATCATCGGAAGCAATTGGTGGACCCGCCGCAGGTCCGGGTCGGCGCGATAGGTGGCATAGCGCAGGCGATAATCGGCCAGATGCACGATTTCGCTTTCCGGCCACAACACGCGTTCGGCCACAGCCTGCTCAGGCCCTGGATAGGTGCCGCGACGATATTCGTAGATATAATCGCCCAAATGCAGCGCCAGATCGAACTCATTCGCCTCGGCAGCATGGGCATAGGCGTTGAAATAGCCGAAGCCGAAGTTTGAGCAGGAGAATACCGCCATCCGAAAACGGCTGATATCGCCAACCGGCAGGGTTCGCGTGCAGCCCACTTCCGATCTCGAACCATCGGGACCGATAAAGCCGTAATAATACCATTGCCCGGGCGTGAGGCCGGTTGCCTTGACCTTGAGGCAATAGTCGCTGTCAGGATTAACCGGGATCGATCCCCCGGAGAGGGGTCGGCTGAGATCGGCGCTTTGCGAAATGACCCAGTCGACCTCACCCTGATTGGCCGACACGAACCGGGTCCACAGCAGCACGCTGTCCGGCCCCGGCTCTCCGCTCGCTACCCCATGGGTGAAGCCGCTACCAAAGCCGCGCGCCGCCAGCGGCGTGGTCGCCAGTACTGTGCTGGCAGCGCCAAGTTGGAACAGCTTGCGGCGGGTGAGCGCGGCAGTGGGGCGGGCGGGGGGTTGGGCGTTTTGCGTTGCTGACATGGCTGTAAGCTAGGCTGCGCTGAAGTCAGGCAAATGACAAGAGGGGATGAAAAGAGCGAAAGCTGCGCGCTTGTAATGCTGCGCCCCGCATCGCATGTGAAGGCGATGACCGAGCCTGCCTTCCACACCATGCCCGATGGAACCCGCATCGCCTATCGTCTGGCGCAGGGGCCCCGACGCTGGTGTTCCTGCCAGGCTATATGTCCGACATGGAGGGCGGCAAGGCCACTGCATTGTTCGAATGGGCGCAGGCGAAGGGCCAGGCGTGCCTATTGCTCGATTATTCGGGTTGCGGCGCGAGCGAGGGAGACTTCGCCCAAGGCAGTCTCACCCGCTGGCGCGATGAAGTGCTGGCATTGATCGCATCATATGCCGCAGGCGAGGTGGTTCTGGTCGGCTCCTCCATGGGCGGGTGGCTGATGCTGCTGGTGGGCGAGGCGCTGGGCGACCGGCTGGCTGGATTGGTCGGGATCGCGGCAGCGCCTGACTTTTCCGACTGGGGCTATGATGAGGCGCAAAAGACCGAGCTTGCCAGCGGCAAGACCGTGTTCGAAGACAATCCCTATGGGCCCGAACCCACGCCGATCCACGCCCTGTTCTGGCGCGATGCAGAGGGGCACAAATGTCTCGACCGGGAAATCGCCATCGCCTGCCCGGTCCGTCTGCTCCACGGCCAGCGCGATGCGGATGTGCCGTGGGAAATCAGCCCGCGCCTGGCCCAAGCTTTGCGTTCGGATGCGGTACAGGTGACACTGGTAAAGCAGGGCGATCATCGCCTGTCGCGCGATGAGGACATTGCGCTGCTGCTGCAACAGATCGACAGCCTTCTGCCCTAGGAAACTGAAATCATGCCCATGCTCAGCCTCATTCTTCCGCTCTTGCTGCAAGCCGGCCCCAATCCCGCCACCGGCTCCATGCCCGATTTTTCGGACGAGGTGCAGGACCGCCCGTCGCGCGATCTGGCCCAGCCGGTCGGACAGCGGATCGAGCAGACATGGCTGGAGCAATGCCTAGAGCTGGCCGATAGCGATCCGGCGCGGGCGCATGTCCAGGCGCAGCTCCAGCGTGACAGCACATCGGGCGCCGAACGTATCTTGGCCAATCACTGTCTGGGGCTGGCAGCGACCAATCTGGGGCGGTGGGATGAAGCGCAGACCGCGTTCCTTAGCGCGCGCGATGAAGCGCCTGCCGAGGATCTGACATTTCGCGCGCGGCTGGGCGCCATGGCCGGCAATGCCACCCTGCCCACCGGGGACATGCAGGCCGCGCTAGCGCTGCTCGAACAGGCCGAAGCGGATGCGCGGGCCAGCGATTCCGCCGATCTCATCGCACTGGTTGAGGTGGACAAGGCGCGTGCGCTGGTGGGGCTGAACCGGCTCGACGATGCCGAAACTTCGCTGCTTGACGCAGCACGGCTGCGCCCCAAGGATGGCGAACCGCCGCTCTTGCTGGCGACGCTGCTGCGCCGCCTTGAGCGATTGGATGAAGCGCAGGCGATGATCGCCAAGGCCGCCGAACTCGATCCGATGAACCCCTCTATCGGGCTGGAGGCCGGGGTGATCGCCGTTCTTGCAGGCCGCAGGGATGCCGCGCGGCAAAGCTGGCAATCGGTGATCGCCACTGCTCCAGCCAGCGATGAGGCGGAAGTGGCGCAGATCTATCTCGACCAATTGGGACCGGCCGAGAGCGGACAATGAGCAATCCCCCCACCCTATCGGTGCTTGACCTTGTCCCGCTGCGCGAAGGCGGGAATCTTGGAGAGGCCTATACCGCCGCGACTGCGCTGGCCCAGGCTGCCGAGCAATATGGCTACAAGCGGTTCTGGGTGGCGGAACACCACGCCATGGAAGGCATTGCAGGCGGGGCGACATCGGTAGTGCTGGCGCATCTGGGCAATGCCACTTCCACCATCCGGATCGGATCGGGTGGGATCATGCTGCCCAATCACACACCGTTCCAGATCGCCGAGCAGTTCGGCACGCTCGATGCCCTGTTCCCCGGCAGGATTGATCTGGGGCTGGGGCGCGCGCCAGGGGCCGGGCCGGAACTACAGCGTGCCCTGCGCAAGGATTTGCACCAGGCGGCAGAGCAATTCCCGCAGGATGTGCTGGAGCTGCGCGCGCTGATCACCGGCGATATCGAATTACCGGTCAAGGCCACGCCCGGTTTTGGCGCGAATGTCGAATTCTGGATGCTCGGATCGAGCCTGTTCGGTGCGCAGCTCGCCGCCCGTCTGGGCATGCCCTATGCCTTTGCCGCGCATTTCGCGCCCGATATGCTGGACCAGGCGCTTGAACTCTATCGCCGCAATTTCCAGCCCTCTGCCGCGCTTGACCGCCCGCATGTCATGGTGGCGATGAATATCTTTGCGGCCGATAACGACGAGGAAGCGCGTCTGATCGCATCCAGCCAGCAACAGAGCTTTGTCAGGCTGCGCAGCGGCAATCCGGGTAAATTGCCCCCGCCGGTTGCAGATTATCCCGATACTCTGCCGGCCCCGGCGCGCGCTATGCTGGAACATCTGGGGCAGGCAGCGGCGGTTGGCAGCGTGGAAACCGTCAGGCGGCAGATACAGGCTTTCGTGGAGCGCACGCAGGCGGACGAGATCATCGCTTCGGGCGCAACCTTCGATCCCGCTGCGCGGATTCGCTCGCTCGAACTGACAACGGAGGCGATCGGGGGGTGACCGGAACCGGGGGCGACGATACGGTCTTCTGAATATGCGATAGGCAAAGTGGATTCGTCCGACATGCGAGCAAATCCATGCTTGCGGGTCACGGAGAGCAGGCCTATCTGCATAAAATATTGCTGCGCATAGACGGAACAATATTGCGCAGCCAAGGCGGAGCAAGGCGATGGTTTCCCAGGCTGACGGCGCACCAAAATCGAAATCGACACCAGACATGCATTCGGCCCTGGCGCGGATCATGCGCCAATCGATTCTGCCGGGCGACACCCCGCTCAAAGGCAAGCAATTGTCCGAAGCGGCGCAATTCGTGCTCGACACAGCCATGCAGCGCGAGGCGGACCATTCGGTAATCGCAATGGCATCCGTCACCGGCCAGCAGCGCATGCTGCGGATTGCCGTGATCAATGACGACATGCCCTTCCTGGTCGATTCGGTGGCCGCCGCGGTCGCCGCCCAAGCCCTTGCGATCGACCGCCTGGTCCACCCGATATTGCCGGTGCGACGTAGCGCAGCAGGCAAGCTGACCGCACTGGGCAAGGATGCCGCCAAGTCCGGCGCGACCGAATCGATGATCTTTATCGAGACCGAGCGGGCCGATGCACGCCAGCGCCGCCAGCTGGAACAACGCCTGCGCAAGACTTTGGGCGATGTGCGCGCCGCCGTCAGCGACTGGCCGCGCGTGCAACAGGTCATGGCCGAAGATATCGAGCGCCTGGGTGAAAGCGAAAGCGCCGCTCTGCTGCGCTGGCTCAACAGCGGGATGCTGACCCAGCTGGGCCATTTGACGCGCAAACGCGATGGCTCGCATTCCGAAATGCTCGGCATTTGCCGCAAGAGCGCGCGGCAATTGCTGGCCGATGAATCCTACAAGCGCGCATTTGCCTGGTTCGAGAAACAGGGCACAGGCCGCGATCTGTTGATCGTCAAGGCCAATCGGCTTTCCAACGTCCATCGCCGGGTCCCGCTGGATCTGTTCATCGTTCCCTTGCGCAATGCCAAGGGCAAGGTCGAGGCGCTTTCGATACATGCCGGCGTGTGGACCAG
>JBNLDR010000041.1:0-18416 GCA_050304495.1 Altererythrobacter sp. | reverse complement strand
GCCCAGGCGGGTGATCGAATCGAGCAGGATCACCACATCCTTCTTGTGCTCAACCAAGCGTTTGGCCTTTTCGATCACCATTTCAGCAACCTGGACATGGCGCTGTGCAGGCTCGTCAAAGGTCGAGGAGATCACCTCGCCCTTCACGCTGCGCTGCATGTCAGTAACTTCTTCCGGGCGTTCATCGACCAGCAGCACCAGCAGGAACACCTCGGGGTGGTTATCGGTAATTGCCTTGGCAATGTTCTGCAGCAGCACGGTTTTACCTGTGCGCGGCGGAGCGACGATCAGCGCACGCTGGCCCTTGCCCTGCGGCGAGATGATATCGATCACCCGCGCGCTCTTGTCCTTGACTGTGGGATCAAGCGTGTCGAGCGACAGCTTCTCGTCGGGATAGAGCGGGGTGAGGTTATCGAAATTGGTGCGGTGGCGCACGGCATCCGGATCATCGAAATTGACGCTGGTGAGGCTTGTCAGGGCAAAATAGCGCTCTCCATCCTTCGGTGCGCGGATCTCGCCTTCGACCGTATCGCCTGTGCGCAGGCCCCATTTACGGATCTGGTTGGGTGAAACATAGATATCGTCTGGCCCGGCGAGGTAATTGGCTTCGGGGCTACGCAGGAAGCCGAAACCATCCTGCATCACCTCGATCGTGCCAACCCCCATGATCTTTTCGCTATATTCCTCATCTTCGGCGAGCTCGCGCAGAATGCAGAACATCAGGTCCTGCCGCCGCATGGTGGATGCGCCTTCGACGTCCAGCTCTTCGGCCATGCTGACCAGTTCTGCCGGGCTTTTTGCTTTGAGTTCCTTGAGATGCATTTTCAGTATTCCATTCAGGATAGGCCGGCAGGTCAGTACCTCTGACAAGAGAGGTTTTGGGCTTGGAGAAAGCAGACCCGGCTGCGCACAACGCGTAGCCTGAACCGGTAAGAGAGCTTCAAAATAGTGTTGCGAGGCAGGAGCGTCAATCGCGTAAGATCAAAACGGCCTTACAACCACCAGGATCACGATCAGCACCGCTGCCAGTCCGGGCACTTCGTTCAGCAGGCGCAATTTTTTGCCTTCCAGCGGGCGTTCGCCCCCTGCCAGTTTCTTGGCATAGGCAGTCAACCACCCGTGATAGCCGGACAGGGCCAACACCAGCAGCAGCTTGGCGTGAAACCAGCCCTGGGCAAATGCGCCCGTATTGATCGCCAGCGCCAGACCCAATACCCACACCACGATCATCGAAGGCATCAGGATAATCTTGAGCAATCGCCGCTCACGCTCGATCCACACCTGGTCGGCATTGGATCCCGGCTCGCCATCCTCCTGGTGATAGACGAAGAACCGCGGCAGCATGAACAGGCCCGCCATCCAGAAGATCACGAAGATGATGTGACCGGCCTTGAGCCAAAGATAGATCATGCCAAGCACGTCCTGCATGTGCGCAATCTAGGGAATGATTGCGACAATTTCATCCCCTTACCGCAGCAATCAACTGTTCGACATGCTCGATCGGCGTGAACTGGCCGATACCGTGACCAAGATTGAAAACATGCGGGCGTTCGGCAAAGGCATCAAGCACCACGTGCACACGCTGTGTCAACCGCTCGCCGCCGGCCAGCAGCAATAATGGATCGAGATTGCCCTGCACCGGCAGGTTTGCAGGCAGATTGGCATGCACCCAGGTGGGATCGAGAGTTTCGTCCACCCCAACCGCTCCTACGCCCGTCTCGCGCGCATAGGCCGGTAGTTTTTCGCCTGCCCCCTTGGGGAATCCGATCACAGGCGTGTCAGGATGCGATTCCTTCAGCGCAGCCACGATTGCCGCATTGGGCGCGATCACCCAGCGTTCAAACTCATCGGGCGCCAGCGATCCGGCCCAGCTGTCGAACAATTGCACCGCTTCGGCACCCGCTTCGATCTGCCCGCGCAGATAGGTTGTCGTCACCTCCACGATCGAATCCACGATCGTCTGGAATAACAACGGATCGCGATAGGCTAGTGCGCGAGTTTCATGCTGGTCGCGGCTACCTTCACCTGCCACCATATAGGTCGCAACGGTCCAAGGGCTGCCGGCAAAACCAAGCATGGTCACGCCTTCGGGCAATTGTTCGCGGCACAGCCGCACCGTCTGATAGATCGGATCGAACCGCTCAGGCACGGCCGTGAAATCTTCGAGTTTCGCATCGAGCAAGCGCGGTGAAAGCTTCGGCCCTTCCCCGGCCAGGAATTCCAGCCCCTGGCCCATGGCATGCGGCACGATCAGGATATCGGAGAACAGGATTGCACCGTCGAAACCGAACCGCCTGATCGGCTGCAAGGTGATTTCCGCAGCAGCATCGCTGTCATAGACCAGGTCAAGGAAACCGCCCTTGGCAGCACGCAGCTCACGATATTCCGGCAGGTAACGCCCGGCCTGGCGCATGAGCCACATGGGCACTTGGTCTGCAGGCTTTCCATTCAGTGTATCGAGTAGCAAACCAGGCATTCAGGCGTCCATTCAACAATAAATATATATATTTAAAGAGGATTAGTGTGTTTGTTGGCCCTGTGGATATTGGGGACAACGGTCCACTGCCCGATTTCTCCCGGATTGCAAAGCCTGCGGTTGACCGCGAATCGCGGGAATCCCTGAGTCGAGTCAAAGTTTTCCCAGCTGTCCCCAAGCTGTCGATAATCTACCCAAGGTGTCGACAATTCTCCATGTGGCTGGCCGGTAGTGGGTATGGAATCCATTCGCGAACTTGTCGGCAGGTTTCTCCCGTGGTTTATGCCGGGATATCTCCACAGGCCCAGGAAAGGCGTCGCGAACCAAAATGTATCGGCTTCACCTCCACCTCGTTTCGGATTCGACTGGGGAAACGCTGGAAATGATCGCCAAGGCGGCGCTCGCCCAGTTCGAGGATGCCGATGTGGTGCGCCATTTCTGGCCCATGGTGCGCTCACGCCAGCACCTGGACCGGATCGTTCCCGATCTGGCAAGCAATCCCGGCCTGGTCCTGTTCACACTGGTTAATCCGGAAACCCGCGCGCGGTTGGAAGAACATTGCCGCCAGATGGGCCTCGCAGCAGTGCCGGTCCTGGATGCTGTAACTGAGGCGCTGGAATCGCAATTGGGGCAGGAAGCGCATGGCCGCCCCGGCCGTCAGCATTTGATGGATGAAGCCTATTTCAAACGTGTGGAGGCGATTCAGTTCACGATTGCGCATGATGATGGTGTGGGTTGGCAAAATTGGGAGCAGGCAGATATTATCCTCGCTGGCGTATCGCGCACCTCGAAAACGCCGACCAGCATCTATCTTGCCAATCGCGGATACAAGACGGCTAATATTCCGATTGTGGTCGAGAGCCCGCCGCCCGATGCGCTGTTCAGATTGCGCCGCCCGCTGGTGATCGGATTGACCACAGCCCCGGACCGGCTGGTGCAGATCCGCCGCAACCGACTGCTGAGTCTGCATGAGGATACCGAAACGGCTTATGTCGATGATGAGCATGTGCGCGAAGAGATCAAATATGCCCGCCGCATGTTCGCCGATAATGGCTGGCCTGTGATCGACGTCACGCGCCGCTCGATTGAGGAAACCGCCGCCGCCGTAATCCGCTTACTGAGTCACAAGCAAAGCGAAGAACCACCCTCGCTGCTTGGTTCAAAACCGATATGATCCTGCTTGCCTCAAAATCCCAATCGCGCCGCGTCATGCTTGATGCGGCAGGCGTCGAATATGAAGCGATTCCCGCTGAAATCGATGAGCGCGCGGTCGAATTCGGGCTTGAAGGCTGCGCGCCCGGCGAAGTGGCTGAAGCCCTGAGTGTAGCCAAGGCGCAGGCCGTTGCCTCTGCCTACCCCGGTCGACTCGTCCTTGGCAGCGACAGTCTGGTAGTTTGCGATGGCAGGCGTTTCGACAAGCCGCGGGATCGCGCCGAAGCCAGCGAGCATCTCGCCTTATTTTCGGGAAAGGCAATGGAACTGCACAGCGCCGCCGCGCTGGTGCGCGATGCCGGGTGCGAATGGAGCCATGCTTCGCTGGCACGTCTCCATGTCCGCAATCTTTCTCCAAGCTTCATCGAACAATATCTCGATGCGGAATGGCCAGAAGTTGGCCATTGCGTCGGCGTGTTCCGGATCGAAGCCATGGGCGTGCAATTGTTCGAGAAGATCGAGGGCGATCACTTCACCGTCCTGGGCATGCCCTTGCTGCCAGTACTGGGTGCGCTGCGTGAGCTTGGGGAGCTCGAAGCATGAGTAGGCCCTGCGCCGAGGTGATAGGTGATCCGATCGCGCAATCGAAATCGCCTGCAATTCACAATTTCTGGCTCCGCAAACTGGGAATCGATGCAGAATACCGCGCGTGCCAAATTACCCATGACGCGCTTGCCGATTATCTTGCCGAACGACGGGCAGACCCCAAATGGCGCGGCTGTAATGTCACCATGCCGCACAAGCAGTCGGTAATGCCTTTACTCGACCAGATCGATCCTCAGGCTCAGGTGATCGGTGCGGTGAATACCATCGTCCCGACGCATGGCGGCGGGCTCAAGGGTTTCAACACCGATGCCAGCGGCTTCCTCGAACCTTTGCGTTTGGAATTGGAGAAATCTCACCTGTTTCGCATGGCGCGAATCCTGGGAACAGGAGGTGCGGCGCGGGCGATCATTACAGCGCTTGCAGGGGAAGGCTTCACGCTGGTGCTTGCTGGGCGCAATCCGGACAAGGCGCGCGCGCTGCTTGCCGAACTTGCAACTGGCGGCGATCACCATGTCATCGACCTCGCGCATTTTGCCGATCCGACCGACTTTGCATTTGACGATCGCGAGGGGTGTCTCGATCTGATCGTCAATGCTTCGCCACTTGGCATGCGTGGACAACCGCCACTTGCTTTCGATTGGAGCCATTCGCCTCCAGGTGCCATTGCTTACGACATTGTGACCGATCCGCTTGAGACCCAATTCCTGCAAGATGCTTGTGCTGCGGGCCACACGTCCATTGATGGGCTCAACATGTTGATCGGTCAGGCCGCACTCGCATTCGAGAAGTTCTTCGGCCAGGCGCCGCCGCGCGAAGAGGATGCTGAATTGCGCGAGTTGCTCACTAAATGACCCGCCCCAAGATCCTTGGCCTAACCGGATCGATCGGCATGGGTAAATCGACCGTCGCAGCAATGTTTGCAGGGGCTGGGGTGCCAGTGTTCGATGCCGATGCCGAAGTGCGGCGGATGCAGAGGCCGGGCGGAGAGCTTGTGCCCGCGATCGAGGCGGAGTTTCCGGGATCGACCGGTCCCGAAGGGGTGAAGCGCGAAGCCCTGGGCGCACAGGTGTTCGGAGACAAGGCGGCGCTTGCCCGACTCGAGGCGATCGTCCACCCGGCGGTTGCGGCGAAGCGTCAGGCCTTCCTGATCGAACATTCGGGCGCGCCCATGGTTGTGTTCGATATTCCGCTGCTATTCGAAAAAGGGGGGAGCGAGGCGGTTGATAAGGTGATCGTTGTGTCCGCCCCCGCCGATGTGCAGCGCCGCCGGGTATTGGCGCGAGCGGGCATGACTCCGGAAAAATTTTCTCACATCCTGGAACTGCAGGTGCCCAATGCCGAAAAGCGCGCGCGCGCCGATTATGTAATCGATACCGGCCTGACTTTGGCAGAGACAGAGGCTGAAGTGCTGGAATTAATCGAGAAATTGCGGCGCGAAAAATAAAGTCGTTCCATCGCCCCAACCCTCTTGCTTCCGGGAAGTTCCGGTCCGATATTGCAGGGGATGCGGGAAATCGTTTTCGATACCGAAACCACCGGACTTGACCCGAAGACGGGTGATCGGATGGTAGAAATTGGCTGCATCGAACTGATCAACCGAGTGCCCAGCGGCGAAACCTTCCACGCTTATTTCAACCCCCAGCGCGACATGCCGTCAGCCGCCGAAGCGGTGCATGGGCTTTCAGCCAGTTTCCTGTCCGACAAGCCGCTCTTCGCCGAACTGGCGGCGGACTTGATAGGATTCCTGGGCGATGTGCCCTTGGTCGCCCATAATGCCTCGTTCGATTTCGGTTTCCTCAATGCCGAACTCCAGATGATCGGGATGGAACCAATCTCGCTTGAGCGGATGGTCGACACTGTGGCGCTTGCCCGCAAGCGTCATCCCGGCGCCAAACTTTCGCTGGACGCCCTGTGCACGCGGTACGGGATTGATCGTAGCCACCGGGTCAAGCACGGCGCGCTGCTCGACGCCGAATTGCTGGCTCAGGTGTATGTCGAACTCACCGGTGGGCGGCAGATCGGGTTGGAACTGGCGGCTGACGCAGCGCCTGCCGATCCACGCCAAGACGGATCGAAGGAAAATATTCTGGCGCGCGCCACTGGCGAGCGACGCGAACCACGTGCTCATGCGGCGAGCGAGGAGGAGCTGGCGCGGCACAAGGCATTTATCGAGAAAATCCAGGCTCCGGTCTGGACCAAGTAGCATCAACCCCGGTTGCATTGCCGAGGCAAGAATAAAACCAAAGAAAGGACGATCATGGATATCCGCATCTCAGGCCACCAGATGGAAACCGGCGCTGCATTGCAGGAGCATGTCGAGGCGCGATTGGGCGGGATCGTCGACAAATATTTCGATCGGGCGCTTTCATCGCATGTCACATTCGGCAAGGCGCCAGCCGGTGCGTTCAGCTGCGATATCGTAACCCATGTAATGCATGGCATGATCCTCAAGGCCCAGGGCCAGGCGCAGGACGCGCATCTCGCGCTCGACAATGCAGCCGAGAAGATCGACAAGCAGCTACGGCGCTACAAGCGAAGGCTGAAGGATCGGCATGAGCAGTCGCAGCATGCCATGAAGGAAGAAGAGGCAGCCTATACGATCTTTGCCCCGGTGGATGATGATGATGAAGAGGTGCAATATTCCGACGCTCCGCCGATCATTGCCGAAACCACGACCGACATCCCGGAGGTCAGCGTGGCCGATGCGGTGATGACGCTGGATCTGCGGCATACCAATGCGCTGTTCTTCAAAAATGCTGGCACCGGGCGACATAATATGGTTTACCGCCGCGCCGATGGCTCGATCGGTTGGGTTGAGCCGAGATAGTGCCCGTAGTGAATTGGTCGCGTTGATCGGGCGATTCTAAGCAATCACAATGGCTTATTTGCCCATTGATGGCAATTTCCCGCATTTTCGGTTGAGCCAGGAATAGTAGAAAACGAATCAAGACCGCCATGGATGTCAACTTCAACTTGCTGCCGGAAGCAGTGGCGACTGCCCAGCCGCATTCCAAACACCACGTCCTTGAACTGGTCGCCAACTTGTTTGGCGAGGTTTATGGCGTGGATGCTGGCCAGGCGCTCGAAGGGCTTGAGGAGCGCGAGGCGCTTGGCTCGACCGGGTTTGGTCGAGGCGTAGCGATTCCGCACGCCCGATCGGGTAAAATTTCGCGTCCGATCGTGGTGCTGCTCCGACTGGAATCCCCGGTCGACTTCGCGGCTGCCGATGGCATGCCGGTCGATCTGGTGTTCGGCCTGCTCTCGCCGGAAAATGCGGGGGCGACCCATCTCCATGCGCTGGCTGCGCTTTCGCGACTGGTGCGCGATGACGATATGCACCAGGCGCTGTCCGATGCCCCCAATGGCGAAGCGCTGTATGCATTGGTGAGCAACCAGATCGAGCGCGATGCCGCCTGAGGCTGGCGGGGCGAGCGGTGCGGCGTCGCACTATCGCGCGCTGGAAAACCTCTACGATTCGGCCCCGGTCAACGCACTGTTCGATTCGCGATTGGAGATCATCGCCGAAGGGCAATCACGCATCACCTTCAACGTCGATGAGAAAGTGTACCACGCTGCCGGCGCCGCGCATGGTACTATCTATTTCAAGATGCTCGATGATGCGGCCTTCTATGCCGCCAATACCATGGCGACCGATCGCTTCTTGCTCACCACCAGCTTCAACCTTCATTTTACCAAGCCGGTTCGCGCCGGCCAGGTGATTGCTGAAGGGCGCTGGGTTAGCGGCCGCAGGCGGGTTTTCGTCGCCGAATCCCGGCTGATTGATGCCGAGGGCGAAGAGATTGGCCGCGGAACAGGCACATTCATGCGCTCGCGCATCTCGCTTTCCAGCCTGCCCGGATATCGAGCGGAAGCGCGCTGACGATGGAGGGAAGGCTTCCCGCACACCTCGAAGTGTCAGGCCTTATCCGCATGATCGAGGCGCAGGGCGGGTTTGCAGCCGTGATTTCAAAGGGTGAACGTGACGCCGGGACTATCCTGATATTAACTATCGAACGTGATGAATCGGCAACACTTTACGAACGGATGCCCCAATTGGATGGCACCCGACCCTATATGGTGACGAAGCAGGAACCTACTGAAAACAAACATGAAATGGACGAATATATTGCCCGCCGATGCCGCCAGGATCCGGATATCTGGGTGATCGAGGCAACCATCGCTGATGCGGAACGCTTTGTCGCATCCTTGCCCGGTTAACTTTACATTTGAGTTTGGGCCACTATTTGGCCGCCCAGCTTCCAGGTGCGCAGGCGGCTCGACATGGCAATGAGGCCAGCGAGTTAGCACGCAGACGGGGGGCGGCCGGCAGGCCAAAAGATGGACCAACCTCTCTAATCGCAAATAACGCGAACAGGTCCCCGCCTGCGTCTGAGCTCGCCAACCGCACAATTGTACGGGATTATGAGTCGTAAGACCCATAGCTTTAGTGCTGCCGCAATCGTTGCCAGCACGATTTTGATTTTTGCCGGTGCGGAAACCACCGGCGCGTCTGCCCAGGTGACTGACCTGGATACAGACACAACAGAAACAGCGACACCGTTGTTCGTTTCGGAAGAAGTGGTCCAGCCATTGCCTGATGGGCAGGGTATGGAGCCGACAAGCCAGGATTCAATTCTGGCGCCGGCAGGCACGCTCAGGCGGCTCGTTGCGCAAGCCGATAGCGAACAGGTGCTGAGCGAAGAGCTGCAGTGCCTTGCGGGCGCTGTCTATTTCGAATCGCGCGGCGAGCCGCTGGCCGGCCAGCTGGCCGTGGCGCAAGTGATCGTCAACCGCGCGGATTCGGCTCGCTTCCCTTCAAGTTATTGCGGTGTAGTTTACCAGCGCTCGCAATTCTCCTTCGTCAAGAACGGACATATGCCGCAGATCGAGACAGGTTCTGCTGCATGGGAGCGGGCCAAGGCAATCGCGCGGATTGCGCATGAAGGGCTGTGGGAATCTGAAGCGCAGGATGCGCTCTATTTCCATGCGAAATATGTGCGCCCCGGCTGGAGCCGCAAGAAGGTGGCGCGCGCCACGATCAGCAGACACGTCTTCTATCGCTGATTGCTCAGCAATGCGGAGATTTTCGAGGGGCCCTTCCGATTCGGAGGGGCCTTTCTTCATGAAGCGTGGCTCAATCGCCGATCACGGCCCAAACTGGGGCATGATCGCTCGCCTTTTCCCGCCCGCGATGCGCACGGTCGACCCCCACCGCCACCAGCCGGTCAGCCAGTTCGGGCGACAACAGGATGTGATCGATGCGGAAACCATGATCGCGCTGCCATGCGCCAGCCTGGTAATCCCAATAGGTCCATACCCCGCCCCGCGGATTATGGAGGCGCAGGGCATCGCTCCAACCATCGCCCAGCAAGCGGGCATAGGCCGCGCGTGATTGGGGCTGCATCAGCGCGTCATTCTCCATCGCCTTGGGCGACCAGACATCGTCATCTTCCGGAATGACGTTGAAATCGCCCAGCACTGCGCAGGGAACCTCTTCAGCCCAGATGCGCGCCATGCGCCCGCGCAACTTTTCCATCCAGGCCAGCTTGTAATCGAACTTCGGCCCTGGCTCCGGATTGCCATTGGGCAGATAGATACAGGCGATACGCGTGCCGCCGACATCGACCTCAAGATAGCGCGCCTGCTCGCCCTCGCCATCATTGGGGCCATCAATGCCCAGGCCGCGCTGCACCTCAATTGCGCCATCGGGCACCGCATTGCCATCAACCAGGATCGCGACGCCGTTAAAGCTTTTCTGCCCGTGCCAAAGCGCGCGATACCCCAGTGCCTCGAACTCATTTGAGGGGAAATCGCCATCCTGGCATTTGATTTCCTGCAGACAGGCAATTGTGGGGCGCGTCTCCTCAAGCCATTCCTTGAGCCGCGGCAGCCGCGCCTTGATTCCGTTGATGTTGAAGGTCGCAATTTTCATGGGGCACTAGTGCCCGAAGAACGCCGCCGGGTCTAACCTAAATCCCGAAACTCGATCCGCATCCGCATCCAGCGGCAGCGTTGGGATTTTCGACGCGAAAAGCTGCACCGCCAAGCGATTCGACGAAATCGACCACGCTGCCTGCAACCAAGTCCAGGCTGATCGGATCGACCACAAGCTGTACGCCGCCTGTTTCGCTCACGCTGTCATCGCTATCGGGCGCGTCTGCCAGATCGAATTTGTACTGGAACCCGGAACAACCACCACCCTCTACCGACAAACGCAATATCGCCGGCGCAGATTGTTTCTGCGCGATCAGCGTAATGCGGTCTGCCGCCGCCTGGGTAAGAGTAACTGTTTCGGCCATCGTTAGCCTGATCTAGGTACGAAACCTGCCAAGCTCAAGCCGTCTGGATGTAAGACCGCATCGCCTCGGCTTCGTGTTCGACCTCATCCATGCGGCTTTTCACCAGGTCCCCGATCGAGATGAAGGCCCGCAAAGCGCCATTTTCGATCACCGGAAGGTGGCGAATGCGGCGGCGAGTCATCAACCCCAGCGCTTCATCGATACGCGTCGAGGGCTCAATCGAAATGATCGGCGCTGTCATGACCTGGCCCACCAGCCTGCCAAGGCAGGTCTCGCCCTCTTCGGCAAGCCGGTAAAGCACGTCGCGTTCGGAAAAGATGCCAACCACGCGCCCGCCATCAATGACAGGCAATGCGCCGATCCGTTTGCTCGCCAGCAATTGCACCGCCTCGCGAACGCTCGTCGTCACATCACAGCCAATGATATCCGATGGGCTGCGGTCACGGATTATATGGGCGATATCCATGTCTTTCCCTCTCCTCCAGACTTCAAGAATGCCACTTTTCACGCCAAAAAGCGAATCCATACGTCCGGATGTGGCGGTAATGGGCCAAAGCCCATTGCCAGCGCGCCGCGCCGCGCGCATGGGGGGCGAATGATTGGCAAGTCTCCGCTCGAAGATCCCGGTATGGCTGAACATGCATGGGCGCGCTACCGCCGCCTGATGTTACGTATGCTCGGGATGACCCTGGCAGTGGTCGCCCTGATCCTGTTTCTGCTTTACCAGCAGGGCGGGGCGGTATCGATCCATTTCTACATAGCGGTGGGGCTAGGTGTAGGCTTTTCCATGCTGTTGATGAGCGCGCTGATGGGGTTGGTGTTCCTGTCCAACGGGACAGGGCATGATTCATCGGTCGATAATCGCCTGCCAGACAATGGGCCCGACTGAACCGGCGGGATTCAGCCGCTTGGCTAAAGCCGGAATTCTTCCACCACCTCGCCGCCAATCAGGTGTTGCTGGATAATCAGTTCCAGCACTTCCTCGCTGCAGGAATGATACCACACCCGATCGGGCCAGATCACCGCGATCGGTCCGGCGGCGCATATCTGCAGGCAATCGGCCTTGGTGCGCTGGACGCCGCCCAAGCCATCGGCTTGCTTCGGGCCGGCGAGCCCCAATTCCTTGAGGCGCCGCTTCAAATAGTCCCACGATTTCTTGCCTTGCGCGCGGGAACAGCATTTCTGCTTCTCGCTCATGGCACACAGGAAAACATGCCGATCAAGCGACTCGCCACCAATCTTGTCCAGCGCCGCGCGTGCTTCCAGCAGTTTGGCGGGGCGAATGGCCATCGACTGGCTGAACTTAGCGGCCCTTTCCGGCGATTCGAGCGATCTCTGCCTGAACCATCTTTTCGACCATGCCGGGCAAATTCTTGTCGAGCCATTCGGCCAGCATCGGGCGCAGCATTTCGCGGACCAGGCCTTCGAGCGAGGTTTCGCCCGAGCGGACGATCTGCGGCGGGGCGCCGGGCTCTGCCAGCATTGCCAAGGCGGCGAAATTGTCCCGCATGGAATTGCGCACCGCTTCGCTGGTCAGCGGAGCGTCCTGCTCTGCGTCGCCCTCTTCAAAATCTGTTTCTGCGAGGTCCATTTCGGCAAGGTCGAGCACTTCTTCCCTGTCCTCAGCCTTTGGCGCAACGGATTCGGTTGCCGAATCACTTGCAGATGTGCGCTGCGCACCCATCGACGCTTCGCGATTGTCGCGTGCGATCACCTTTTTGATCGATTCGAGGATTTCTTCGACGGAAGCTTCGTTCTGCGGCAACGCTTGTAACCTTCACCCTGCTGGGGTGATGTCACTCGATCGCGTCATCACCCGATTCACCTTGAGCGCCAATTGTCGCGTCCGGGGCCGGGATGTCAACGGTTCTGGTTGAAATCGCAGCAGGTTCGGGGTCGCGATCCCAGTCAAACATCCTGCCGCGTACCCGCTCATAATTGACCTGAGGATCGTAAAGTGGCCCGTCAGTGTCGAGGTTGAGGTCACGCGCCTCGGCGCGGCCCATGGCTGCAAGCAGGCTGAAACCGGCGACATAGGCATTGCGCCGTGCCGTCACCAATTGAACCCGCGCAGAAAGCAGCTCCTGCTCGGCATTGAGAACGTCCAGGATAGTGCGATTGCCGATGGAATTTTCGGCCCGCACACCTTCCAGTGAAAGTTCGGCTGCGGAAACTGCCGCCTGACTGCTTTCGATTATCGCATTGGCGGCGCGCCAGCTGGACCAGGCAGCGCGGACTTGCGCGATAACGCTGCGTTCGGTGCCGATTTCCTGCTCTAGCGCCGCGCTTTCGCGTGCCTGTGCCTGGCGTTGCCGCGCGGCAGGCTGGCCGCCCTGGAAAATCGGGATGGTCAGCTGGACCCCGGCATTGGCGGTGGTTTCCTTCTGCGCGAAATCCGAAGCAATCGGGCCGCCCAGCGTGCCGAAATAATTGGTGTAATCGACCCCGACGAACAGGCCGAGTTTGGGCAGGCGTCCGGAACCGGCGGCTTCGCTATCATAGCCCGCCGCCTTGGCCCGTTGGCGTGCGGCGATCAGGTCAGGATTGCTGTTAAGCGCGGTGGTGACCGCATCTTCCACCGTTTCAGGCAGCCCCGGAAGCGGCGGGGGCGGCTGCAGATCGACCGGCGGTTTGCCCACCAGTTCGATATAGGTTTCGCGTCGCCCAGTTCGCAGCGGGCGCCGATGCGCAGATCGCCCTCGGCCAGAGCCAGACGGGATTCGGACTGCGCAACATCGGTGCGGGTCAGATCGCCGATTTCGAATCGGTCGCTGGTCGCCTGCAAGTTAACTGTCAGCACCTCGACCTGGTTTTGCGAAAGCGAAACCAGCGCTTCATTTCGCAGAACGTCCATATAGGCAGCAACCACGCGGCTGAAGATCCCGCTTTCGGTGCCGCGCAGATCGGCCTGCCCGGCGCTTACCCGGCCCTTGGCCGCCTTGACTGCGTTCTTCACCGCACCGCCCGAATAGATCGGCACGTTGAGATCGGGACCGATCGCAAGGCGGCGCTCTGGCGACGTAAAGCTGTTGGGCGAGGTGCGCAGGAACTCGATATAGTTGGATGTCACGCTGGCATTGGGCAGCCCTTGCGATTTCTGGATCGGCACTTCTTCATCGGTGGCACGCTGATTTGCGCGCGCGGCCTGCAGCGTTGGATTGGTGCTGTAGGCATCGACCAGCGCTTCGCGCAGTGTATCCGCCCGGGCCGGCGCAGCCAGAGCCGTGCCGATCAAAAGTGCCGCGGCCAAATGCCGGCGGGTTCTGGCCGCGTGTTTCATGCTTAGAAGCTCCAGGCTTTCGGTTTGTCGAATTCGTGCAGTACCGGAATGCCGATTTCGGCCAGCGGCTGCAGCGAGACCGAACCCGCCACCTTGCGGCCAGTGGCCAGCCGGGTAACATCTCGTAGCAACAGACCGGTCACCATTCGGCCGCCTTCCTCCAGTTGTTTGGCCAGCGCATCGGGCAGTTCCTCGATCGCACCATCGACCAGGATCAGCGAATAGGTCTTGCGCTTGCGACTGGCGCCTGCCGCCTCTTCCGCCGAGATACTGGTTAGTTCAGCTACGAGCGGCTTTACCAGATCGGCGAGATAGGAGGTGCCGCCCTCTACCACCAGAACGCGGTCATCCGGCGTTGGCGCGGCTTCGGCCAGCAGCATGCCATGGGCCAGGGGCGAAGAAAGGAAGCGGCCCTCGCCAACCGGAACGGCGCGGTCCATATAGGCCACGGCCTTCGCGGCTTCGGGTACGTAGTTTTCGCGCGGAACGGCAGCCATGCGGGCCAGCACGAACTCCTGGTTTACGCCGCTGGTGCGCAGCTGGCTGTCGATCATGGCTTTACGGGCGGAGGGAATATTCTGGGTCATATGAACTCTGGATGCTGTATTACACCGATAACACAGTGCGTCAATAATCCCTAGACGTTGCAGCGCGATGCGCCAAGCGCTTTGACGCTAGGCAAAGGCCCTGCTTAAGGGTTTTTCGATTCGACCGACAGGAGCGCCCAATCGATGAGCGACATGCCAAACACGCAAATGGTGACCATCCGTGAAGACGATCTGATCGAGACCGTCGCAGATGCGCTGCAATATATCTCTTACTATCACCCGATGGATTACATCACCGCACTGGGCGAGGCTTACAAGGCTGAACAAGGCCCGGCGGCCAAGGATGCAATTGCGCAGATCCTGACCAACAGCCGGATGTGCGCAGAGGGACACCGCCCGATCTGCCAGGATACCGGCATCGTCAATGTCTTCATCAAGTGGGGGCAGGATTGCCGCCTCGAATCCGGCCGCAGCTTGCAGGATGTGGTCGATGAGGGGGTGCGCCGCGCCTACAACCACCCCGAAAACAAATTGCGAGCGTCGATCCTGGCTGATCCGGCCTTCACCCGCCGCAACACGCGCGACAATACGCCCTGCGTTCTATCATTTGAGATGGTTCCCGGTAACACGATCGAAATCGATGTCGCCGCCAAGGGGGGTGGCAGCGAGAACAAGTCCAAGTTCAAGATGATGAATCCGAGCGACAACATCGTCGAATGGGTACTCGAACAGATTCCGTCGATGGGGGCAGGGTGGTGCCCGCCCGGCATGTTGGGGATCGGGATCGGCGGCACCGCCGAACATTGCGTGAAGCTTGCCAAGCAGAGCTTGATGGAACCGATCAACATGGCGCAGCTCAAGGTGCGCGGTGCACAAAATGACATCGAGCAGCTGCGGATCGACATCTTCGATGCAGTCAACGCCACTGGCGTTGGGGCCCAGGGCCTGGGCGGGCTTTCGACTATTCTCGACGTCAAGATTCTGGACTGGCCGTGCCATGCCGCAGGAAAACCGGTGGCGATGATCCCCAATTGCGCCGCAACCCGCCATGCCCATGTGGTGATGGACGGATCGGGTCCCGCCCATATTCCGCAGCCGGACCTCGACAAATGGCCGAAAGTGGAATGGCAACCCGATGCCGAGGCCAAGCGGGTCGATCTCGACAGACTGACGCAGGAAGAGGTTGCTAGCTGGAAGGCGGGTGACCGCCTGCTGCTTAACGGAGCGATGCTGACCGGGCGAGACGCGGCGCACAAGCGCATCCAGGATATGCTGGCCAAGGGTGAAAAGCTTCCCGTCGAATTCAAGGGTCGCGCGATCTATTATGTCGGCCCCGTCGATCCAGTGATGGGCGAAGTGGTCGGCCCGGCGGGCCCCACCACGGCCACGCGGATGGACAAATTCACAGAGATGATGCTGGACCTTGGCCTATTGGCGATGATCGGCAAGGCCGAACGCGGACACAATGCGGTTGAGGTGATCAGCCGGTTCAAGGTCGCCTATCTGATGGCAGTCGGGGGCGCGGCCTATCTCGTTAGTCGCGCGATCAAGGAGGCTAAGGTTGTCGCGTTCGAGGATCTGGGCATGGAAGCGATCTACGAATTCACGGTGAAGGACATGCCCGTAACCGTGGCGGTGGACAGCGCGGGGACGAATGTCCACACGCTTGCTCCGGCGCAATGGAAAGAACGGATTGCAAAGGAAAATCTGCTTGGACAGGCCTGATATTGCGGCGCTCCCGGCTCGATGAAATTTCGATCAACGGCGCTTGACGACCGACGACGGATTCGCGTCTGTCGGCGGCAGCGCCTATTTGGCAAGGTCTATGGAAACGAATCCCACCGTCACAACGCCTAGCGTATCGTTCCGTACGGTCATGTTTACCGTGGCGGGATTGTGGCTGACCTATTTACTGCTCGCGACGGTGCGCTGGGAAGTCCTGGCTATCGGTTTCTCCGTCCAGATGCTCAAGCTGCGTGTGATCGTGTGCCTGGGCGGAATCGTGGTTACGCTGATATTCTGGCAGTTGCTGCGCCTGTTCGATGCGCGGCCGCTGTGGGCCAAGGCGGTCGCGGCCTTGATCCTGGCCCTTCCGATCTCTCTCTTGCTGGCCCAGATCAACACCTACGTCTTTGCCGAGATGGACCAGGTAATCGAACGGGCTATCTTCAAGGACCGTCCTGATATGGACACAGGGCGTGACGTTGGAGCCAAGCCTGATTCCAAGACTGAGTGGGTCGATCCAACCAAGAGCGAAGGCGATTTGCTTGGCTGGGATGAAAAATATTCGTCCCCTTCGGAAAATTGGGAGGGGCCGTTGGGCGAAGCGGCGCGCCTGACCGAGCTTGCGTTCAGCCGATACTTCCTGATGTTGGCTTGGGCCTCGCTCTATTTCGCCCTGGTCGCCGTCGCGCAGGTCCGTGCAGCAGAGCGGCGCGAGCAGGAGTTCCGCAATGCCGCCAAGGCCGCCGAACTGCGGTCGTTGCGCTATCAGGTCAATCCGCATTTCCTGTTCAACACGCTCAATTCACTGTCTGCGCTGGTAATGACCGGCAAAGCGGACCGCGCCGAGCGCATGATCCAGACCATATCACGCTTTTATCGGCACAGCCTGGCGAACGAACCGACCGCTGACGTCCGACTGGATGACGAGTTCGACCTCCAGCGGCTCTATCTTGATATCGAAGCCGTGCGCTTCCCTGACCGGCTGCGTACGAAACTGGACTTGCCCGCCGATTTGGCAGACGCCCGTGTGCCCGGCATGATCCTGCAGCCACTGATCGAAAATTCGGTCAAATATGCAGTTTCTCCGCTCAATCGCCCGGTCACGATCACGGTCGAGGCGCGCGAAGAGTTTGATCGGCTGGTCATCACTGTCAGTGACGATGGTCCCGGCTTGCCGGAAGGCGATACGCCCGGCTTTGGAATCGGATTGGCCAATGTTCGTGATCGGCTGGAAGCTCGCTTTGGCCAGGATGTGACCTTGACTTCCGGACCCGTGCCGGGTGGGTATAAGAGTGAAATACGGATACCGTTGACCCGCAATGGCTGAAGATAGCAACACTGGAAAACCTCTGCGCACGCTGATCGTCGATGACGAACCGCTGGCG
The DNA here is from genome assembly GCA_050304495.1 of Altererythrobacter sp. Classification (GTDB taxonomy): domain Bacteria; phylum Pseudomonadota; class Alphaproteobacteria; order Sphingomonadales; family Sphingomonadaceae; genus Erythrobacter. The sequence continues at coordinate 945 of JBNLDR010000041.1, read as the reverse complement.
GTTGAGCGATTGCAGGTCCTGTGCGCCGAACTGGATCCGATCAACGTTGTGGGCACGGCCAGTGATGGCGCGGCCGCCTTGCGGCTGATCGAGGCATTGTCACCCGATCTGGTGCTGCTTGACATGACCATGCCCGAACTTGACGGGCTGGGCGTGGCAAGGGCGCTGGGCGAAAAGGAACATGCACCAGCGGTGATATTCGTCACCGCGCATGAGGATTTCGCCGTCGAAGCTTTCGATCTCGAAGCGATCGATTATGTGTTGAAGCCGGTTGCGGCCGATCGCTTGGGGCGCGCCATCGATCGGGCGATCGCGCGACGCGGCGAAGAACGCGCCAAAAGCAGCGAATGGCTTGAGGAACTGTGGGTTCCGCATCGTTCGGAGCTGCTGCGTATTGCTGTCAGCGAAGTAAGCCGGATCGACGCCGAGCGCGACTATGTGCGGCTGCATGTCAACCAGGGGGCGGATGGAAGCCGTTCCTACTTGCTGCTGCAGACCATCGCTGGGCTGGAGCAGAGGCTGGACCCGGCGGAGTTTATCCGCATCCACCGATCAACCATCCTGCGGCGCGACAATATCAGGGGCCTGCGCCATGATGGTCTCGGCGTGTGGTCGGCGGAACTGGAAGATGGCGAGGCCTTGCGGATCGGGCGAACCTATCTGCCCAAGGTCAAGGCGATGGCAGGGCGATAAGGCCCGATTGGATATCCAAGGTCGTGTAACCTGAGGGAATTGCGGCCCGGACCATTTGGGACTGGATTGGGTCCGGGCCGCGCTTGCACCGCGGTGCAAGGGGGAATTGCATCAGCCGCCCAGGGCCGCCTTTTCGATCTTTGCGGCGACCTGCTGCTTGACGGAACTCTTGGCTTCCTTGACGCACTGGAGCCTTTCGGACGAACGAACGCGAGTTCCCGTGCGCACTTCGTTTGCTTCGCAGATAGCCTC
>JBNLDR010000040.1:0-18567 GCA_050304495.1 Altererythrobacter sp. | reverse complement strand
GGGGCGACGCTTATCCTGCGCCCCGCGCCGGAAAGCCCACTCAATGCGGCAGATCACACCATTATCGGAAACACGGTGCTCTATGGCGCGACAAGCGGCACGCTTTTCGCCTCGGGCCAGGCTGGTGAACGCTTTGCCGTGCGGAACTCAGGCGCAACAGCGGTGATCGAAGGCTGCGGGGCGAACGGTTGCGAGTATATGACCGGCGGCCGTGTGGTGGTGCTGGGGCCCACGGGACGCAACTTCGCCGCGGGCATGAGCGGCGGCATCGCCTATGTCTATGACCCCGAAGGCAAGTTCGAACAGCTGGTTAATCCAGCGCAGGTTGATCTGGTGCCGATTCCCGCCGCGCCCGATGCCGATGAAGGCACTGGCAGGCCCAGCCAGCGCCCGCATTCGGTGCATGATTTCGGCATGGGTGACATGCTGCGCCATGATGCCGAGCGGCTGAGGATCCTGATCGAGCGGCACAAGCTCCATACCGGCAGTACCAGGGCGGCCGAACTGCTCGATAATTGGGACAAGGCGCTGGGCAAATTCGTCAAGGTTATGCCGCGCGATTACAAGCGCGCGCTGGAGGCAATCGAGGCCGAACGGCGCGAAGCCGAAACGGTAGCGGCGGAGTAAGGCAGATGGGCAAGGAAACAGGCTTTCTCGAACTCGACCGCCGCGATCGTGACTATCTCGATCCGCAAGAGCGGCTGAAGAATTACCGCGAATTCGTGGTTCAGCCCGATGATGGTACGCTGCAGTCGCAGGCGAGCCGCTGCATGAATTGCGGCATCCCCTATTGTCACAATGGTTGCCCGGTGAACAATATCATCCCGGACTGGAACCATCTGGTCTATGAGGGCGATTGGCAAGGCGCGCTTGAAGTGCTGCATTCGACCAACAATTTCCCCGAATTCACCGGCCGGGTTTGCCCCGCCCCGTGCGAGGCGAGCTGCACGCTCAACATCATTGATCAACCGGTGACGATCAAGTCGATCGAATGCGCCATCGTCGATCGCGGATGGAATGAAGGCTGGATCACGCCGCAAGTGGCCGATCGCAAGACCGGCAAGGCCGTGGCCGTGGTCGGCTCCGGGCCGGCAGGCCTTGCCTGCGCCCAGCAGCTCGCGCGTGCCGGACATGCCGTGACGGTATTCGAAAAGAATGATCGGATCGGCGGCCTGCTGCGTTACGGCATCCCCGACTTCAAGATGGAAAAGCACCTCATCAACCGGCGCGGCGTGCAGATGGAATCCGAAGGGGTGGAGTTCAGGACCAGCAAGGAAGTGGGCGTCGATGTTTCGTTCAAAAGCTTGAACGAGAATTTTGATGCGATTGTGCTGGCTGGCGGCGCGGAAGATGCCCGCCCGCTATTGATCCCCGGCGCGGAATTGCCCGGCGTACGGATGGCCATGGAGTTCCTGGTCCAGCAGAACAAGCGCAATGCCGGCGACGATGAAGAACGTGCCGCGCCGCGCGGATCGCTGGTCGCCACTGGCAAGAATGTGATCGTGATCGGCGGCGGCGATACCGGATCGGACTGTGTCGGCACATCCAACCGGCAGGGCGCGAAGAGTGTTGTCCAGCTCGAAATCATGCCCAAGCCGCCCGAGCATGAGGACAAGGCGCTGACCTGGCCCGATTGGCCGCTCAAGCTGCGCACTTCTTCGAGCCACCAGGAAGGCGTTGAGCGTGACTGGTCCGTGCTTACCAAGCGCGTTTTGGGCGATGGCGAAAACGTCACCGGTCTCGAATGCGTCCGTGTCGAGTGGAACAATGGCCGGATGGAGGAGATCCCCGGTTCCGAATTCACACTCGAAGCCGATCTGATCCTGCTGGCCATGGGCTTTGTTGGCCCCAAGAAGGCCGGCCTGCTGGCACAGGCGGATCTCGAGCTCGATGCTCGCGGCAATGTTGCAGCTGACACGATTGGCTATGCCACCAGCAAGGACAAGGTCTTCGCATGTGGCGACATGCGCCGGGGGCAAAGCCTGGTGGTTTGGGCCATTCGCGAAGGCAGGCAGGCAGCCCGGGCGGTCGACACATTCCTTATGGGAAAGAGTGACCTGCCGCGCTGACTGGAGCGGCAAACATGTCGTTCCTGTACAATCCTGGCCTCGGCTCATACTCCATTAGGGCATGAGAAGGGACCGTATTGGTGTGATTTGATGCCAACTGCGATTGCAGACAGCATCCATTCGTGCTGAAATAAGATCCTGAAAAACATGGGAGGTGATGGGACTTGGCTTTCAAATGGGAGCCACGCCCAACCAGCCGATAAATGAAGGTCGCTCGCAATATTTCAAGGCATCTTGGTGCCCTCCGTCATGCGCTGAGAACTGGTGCCGTGGTGGCATTTGCCGCCGCTTGCCCTCCGCTATTCGCCCATGAAACCGCAGCAGAACCGGATGTCGCGCCCGCCCAGGCCAGCGTCGCAGCCGCTGATGAGGTGGCTGCGCCGGCCGATGCTCCGCCCGCCATTGCCGCATCTGCCAAACCCGCCGCATCGCCGGTCAAGACACGGTTGGTGCTCTCGCAATTTCTGGATAGTCCGGTTTCCGGCGATGCCCGAAAAATACTTCGCTATGGCGGCCGGATCGATGGTTATGTCGATATTGGCGGCAGCGCGTTCGGCGCGGATGACAGTTTTACCCTGACCGTCCGGCCTGAATACACCTGGGGCAAGGATTCGAACGGTGTGATTGGACTGATCCCGTCCAACACAGCCATGTTCCGGGGAGAGAATCGAGGCGATTTCGATCTTTCGGTGAGCATATCGAAGCGCTGGAATTCGGGCGCCAAGCTGATCCTGGGCAAGGTCAATGTACTCGATCAGGCGGCACATCTGCCGGTAGTGGGCAGCGACGGGCACAATGGTTTCGAAAACCTCAGCATGGCCCTGCCGCCCTCGGCGATCATCGCCAATACGCTGACCGGTGCCTTGCTTGAAGTGCCGACCAAGAAGGTGCTCTATCGCCTGTGGGTGTTTGACCCGGATTCGCAATATCAGCGCAGCGGGTTCGAAACCGCCTTCCGCAGCGGCGTGGGTTTCCTCGCTTCGGCCACAGTGCCGGTGAAGATAGGCGGCAATCCGGGCTATTACGCGCTCAAGCTTTCGGGCTCGACCCGCGATGACATCAATGCTGACTCGCTGCCAGCCGCGCTGATCCCTTCCCCAACCTCGCCATTCGGCCATAAGCGGGGCGAATTCGCCGCAGTGCTGGCTGGGTACCAATATCTGGGCGTCTATCCGGAAAGCCCGGGCAAGGGCTGGGGTATTTTCGGGCAGGTCTATGTCTCGAACGGAGACCCGACCTTCCTCGACCGCAGCGGCTTCATCGGCATTTCGGGCAATCCGCGCTCGCGCCCGCAGGACCGCTTCGGCATTGCCTGGTTCCGCTATTCGCTGACCAATTCACTGATCGACGCCCTGTCCACGCGGTTCGCGCTGCAGGATGAAGAGGGTGTGGAAGCTTTCTACACGCTTGGTCTGCACAAGAATTTTGAGCTGACAGCCGATCTGCAGGTGGTTGATAGCGCGGTCAGCGCGCGCGACACGGGCGTGGTTGCGGGCTTGCGGCTGACGGCGTCGTACTGAGAAACCCTATTGCTGGGTTCTGGCGCGCGCCTGCACTCCGGCGCGGCGCGCCTCGATTTCCTCGGCGCTGACTTCGCTGTTGATGCCGGTGGACATGCGGGTTTCCAGCTCCAGCCCCTCGCCAAAGCTCATCGCATAGCCATCATCGATCAGGCGTTTGTAATAGGCGAGAAATTCAGGATCAATTGTTGCCATGTCGCTTGCCAGCTTGCGCGACAATGGGATCAGCTCACCCGGCTCAACCACATGGTTGACCAGCCCCCAGTCACGGGCCGTTGCGGCATCGAGGAAATTGCCGGTGAAGCTGAGCTCCTTCGCGCGGCTGATCCCGATCATGCGGGACAATTTCTGCGACAGGCCCCAACCCGGCGCAATGCCAACGCGCGCATGCGTATCGGCAAAACGCGCATTGGTGCTGGCCACCAGCACATCGCAGGCAAGTGCCACTTCGAAGCCGCCCGTGATCGCCACGCCATTGATCGCACCGATCACCGGCTTGCGGCATTGCTCGATCGCCTTGACCGGATTGGTCACCGGGTCCGATGCCGTAGCAATGCCTAGCGGGCTTGCGCCCGAACCAAGCTCTTTCAGATCGAGCCCGGCGGTGAAGGCCCGTTCTCCCGCTCCGGTCAGGACCACGGCGCGCACCTGGTTATCTCCATTGACCTGCAGCATGACTTCGGCCAGCCGCTGGCGCATCGCCCGGGACAAGGCATTCATCGCATCCGGCCGGTTGAGCGTCACCAATGCGACACCGCCATCCACTTCGAGCAGTACTGTTTCGTCAGACATGGGGTTTTACCTTCCTATCGGCCCAGCGCTGCAGCCTCGGACATGCAAGAGCCGCCATCGATCATCGGTTGAAGGCCGCGCGCTTCCTCTTGCGCTGCGGCGAAATCGGCGCGGAATTCATTGCTGGATTCGAGCCGCGCGAAAGTCGCTGCGGCAAAGGCGCGGCCTTCCTCGACATCGCTCAACCAGTGGACATTGCAAATCCAGCGGCTGTTGCCATAGCCGCGGCCACGCGCAACCAGCTGTCCTGCACGATCGGGGAACAGGCTCGCCAGGACCAGCCCGGTGCCATAGCCGATCGCGCTGTGGCCGGATGGGTAGGAACCATTGCCGCGCAAGGCCGGCTCATCCTGCGGCGTGCAGCTTGCTTCACCATTGACCATGAAGGGCCGCGCACGCTGGTATTGCTGCTTTGCCGCGCTGGTGGACATGCCAAAATCGCTGCCCGACCGGCGCAACAGATTGGCGATATGGGGCGTCTTGTCCGGGGAAATCTCGACCCCAGCCGCGCAGGAAAAGGCGTGGCCATACCAATTGTCACCCAGATCAGCATCGCGCGCGGCCAATATCCAGCGCTCACTGCCCCGCAGTGACAGGGCGCGGACATTCGCCTCTTCATCCGTCGCCATGCGCGATGATCCGGCTTCGGGCACCGGGTGGATCAGCCGTTCTCCGCCCGGCAATGGCCCGTCGAGATAGGGCCTGCCCAGATCGAAGTATGAGATGGTGGCGGTTGCCGCAGCCTTGGCATCTTGCGCGCCGGCAGGCTGTTCCGACACGACCGGGCTGACTGCGCAAGCCGCCAGCAGGCCACCTGCCAACAGCATCAGGGGCCAACGCCCATTACCCCGTCGCCCCCTCAACTCAGTCTGCATGAGCTCTCCTCAATCCGAACCGGCGCAGCCGACACATCGCGGGACGCTGGGATCGTGCTGCAATCGCCTTTCTGCGATCTCCTCCCCGCAATGCAGGCAATAGCCCCATTCGCCTTCATCGATCCGTTGCAATGCCGCGTCAATCCGCTGCCGTTCTGCCGCGCGCCGACGCTCCGCCGCCAAGGCCATCGCCTGGACCTGCATCGCATCCATCCGGCTCAATCGCCCCACTGAGTCCTGTTGCAAGGTGACAGGCGCACGCGTTTCCGCGCTGATCCGGTCTTCCTCGTCCAGTTGGGCAAGCCGCGCCATCAGGGCGGTGCGGGCTTCATCCGCCGTCATACCCGCCAGTCAATCGGTTTGAGGCCGTGCCGTTCAAGAAAGGCGTTGGTTTGGCTGAAAGGGCGTGAGCCGAAGAAACCCGAATGCGCCGAAAGCGGGCTGGGGTGTGGGCTTGTGAGGACGAGATGCCGATCCGACGCGCCCAGCCCCCTGACTCGCTGCGCCTTCTTGCGGGCATGGCTGCCCCACAGGATGAACACCGCCGGATCGCCGCGATCGACCACCGCCTGGACACAGGCATCGGTGATCGCATCCCACCCGCGCCCGGCATGGCTGCCTGCCTGCCCCGCCTGCACCGTCAGCGTATTGTTGAGCAGCAGCACGCCCTGCCGCGCCCAGCCTTCCAGATTGCCGCTGAGCGGACGGGCGATGCCGACATCGCTCTCCAGCTCCTTGTAGATATTGACGAGAGAGGGCGGGACCTTGACCCCGTCCGGCACCGAGAACGCCAAACCATGCGCTTGCCCCGGCCCATGATAGGGATCTTGCCCCAGGATCACCACGCGCACCTGTTCAAGCGGGGTCAGCGCCAATGCGCTGAGCCGTTGCCCGCGCGGCGGATAGATCATGCTCCCGCCATCTTCCTGCGCGCGCAACCAGCCGCCCAGTTGGCGTGCCTCGGGCAAGGCCAGCACCGGGTCCAGCGCACCGCGCCAGCTGTCAGGGATCGCTTCGGCAGCCATTGCGATGAAGATACCCTGCCTCGATCGCACTCACCACCACCCCTTTCCCTCTTTCCCCAATGCTCCTAAAGCGGCTGGCATATGACAGTACATTTTCACGAAGAAGACCTGCCCGAAGGCGTCCTGGCCGATGGGCCGATCGCCATCGATACCGAAACCATGGGGCTGATCACCCATCGCGACAGGCTGTGCGTGGTTCAGATAAGCGACGGCAATGGCGATGAGCATCTGGTCCGCTTTGCACCCGGCAGTGCCTATGACGCGCCCAATCTCAAGGCTGTGCTGGGCGATCCGGCACGGCTCAAACTGTTCCATTTCGCGCGATTCGACCTGGCTGCGATCGAACATTACCTCGGCGTTACGGCGGCGCCGGTATTCTGCACCAAGATCGCCAGCAAGTTGACCCGCACCTATACCGACCGCCACGGGCTGAAAAATCTGGTCGAAGAGATGCTGGGCGAATCGCTTTCCAAGCAACAGCAATCCTCTGACTGGGGCGGGCCGGTGCTGAGCGATGCGCAGCGCGAATATGCCGCATCCGATGTGCGCCATCTTCACCGCCTGCATCGCGAACTGGTCCCGCGGTTGGAACGCGAAGGGCGGTTGGAAATTGCACAGGCCTGTTTCGATTTCCTGCCCACTCGCGCCCGGCTTGACCTGGCCGGTTGGGCCGATCGCGACATATTCAGCCACGATTGAGGGTAATCGGCGCATAGCGGCATATCATGGTCATCAAGCAACGCATCGAAACCGAGGAAGCAAAGGAGCTGCGCAGCAAGCGGCACGACTTTGCCATGCCCGGCGGTGCGCATGACCGCCTGGTTCATTTCCTCGCCCGTGCCTTGCCGATGGCAGTGGGGATCGTTGCGGCGCTGATGGTGATCACCCCGCTCAGCCCGCGTGGCGAAGTGTCCTTCCTGCTCGATCGCAACAAGGTGGCGATGATCGACGAGCGATTGAGCGTCGATAACGCCATGTATCGCGGGCAGGACAATCTCGGCCGACCCTTCTCACTGACAGCAGGCGAAGCGGTGCAGCGTTCGAGCCGCGAGGGAATCGTAAGGATGAGCGATCTGGTTGCGCGCATCGTGCTGTCAGACGGCCCGGCGCGGATCAGCGCGGGTGAGGGCGCCTATGATATCGACAAGGAAGTGATGTCGGTGATCGGCCCGCTGCAGCTTGAAGCCACCGATGGCTATTCGATGGTGGCGAATGACGTTTCGGTCAATTTGGCGACCAAGAAGGTGGTTGGCAGCAGCGGCGTGGAAGGCTCGGTTCCGGCCGGGAAATTCTCGGCGGACCGGCTTGAAGCCGATCTTGACGCGCGAACGGTTACGTTGATTGGTAATGCGCATCTGGTGATGCAGCCCGGTGAATTGAGGATGCCCAAATGAGGAATAGCAACAAGAGACTGGTCGGCGCTGCACTGCGCTATGGCGTGGGTTCTTTCTGCCTCACTGCGGCGATGCTGGGCACGATGGCCGTCAACGCACAAGTTTTCGGCTCGCATGATTCGCGCGCGCCGGTTGAATATGACGCCGGACGCATGGAATTGCAGGACAAGCAGAACCGTGTTGTGTTCATGGGCGGTGTCACGGTCACCCAAGCCGGACTGACCGTGCGATCGGAACGCATGCTGGTGAATTACAGCAATGAGGACCGGCTCAGCATCGACCGGATCACCGCAACCGGCGGCGTCACCGTGTCGCGCGGCAGCGAGTCTGCACGGGGGGACGTGGCGGTCTATGATCTTGGGCGGAACATCATCACCATGGCGGGCAATGTGAGCCTGCGCCGCGGTAGCGATACGCTCAATGGCGGCAGGTTGATGATCGATCTCAATTCCGGCGTTTCGAGCGTTGACGGGCGCGCCGCCAGCGGTTCGTCAGGCCAGGGCGGCCGGGTTACCGGTCGCTTCACCGTGCCGCAAAAGGACAAGCAATAGTCTAATAGGCCCGTTCGTGGCGCAAAACGCCAAGGGTCTTCAGCACGATTGCCGCGTCCCCCAGCAATGACCAGTTGGCAATATATTCCAGATCGCTTTGCAGCCGATCGGTCAGGTCTTGCTCTTGCTCGGTGCTGCCACGGTGCCCGCGCACCTGCGCCAATCCGGTGAGCCCAGGTTTGAGCGAATGCCGCCTCCAATAATGGCTGTCGACCTCCCAGAAGAACTTGTTGTTGGCCTGGCTTCCCAGTGCATGCGGACGCGGACCGACAATCGACATCTCGCCGCGGACAACGTTCCAGAGTTGCGGCAGCTCATCGAGGCTGTTCCGGCGCAGGAAGCGGCCGATCCTGGTGACGCGACAATCTTCGCGCCCGGTTGACCGAACGCCATCGCGATCGAGCGAATTGCGGCTCATCGTGCGCAGCTTCAGCATGTCGAACAGCCGGTTACCGCGCCCCAGCCGCTGCTGGACGAACATGACCGGCCCGCCATCTTCCAGCTTGATCAGCAATGCCGCCCCCAGCAATATCGGCGCGAACACGATCAGGCCGGTAACGGCCACAGCAAGATCGAAGCATCTCTTGGCGGCGCGCCCGCGCAGGCCCAGCGGGCCAGTCGATACGATCAGCGAAGTGACATCCTGATCTTCGTAATGGACAACACCGATCGCGCCCAACGCATGCGCCCCTTCGCTTACCAGCTCGCCGCTGATGCCGGAAGATTTGAGCAGGAATGCCCAGGCCGCGCGGCGTTCGGGCGGGCTGCTGACCAGAACCTTGTCCCGGTTCCGCAGCAGCTTGCCGAGCCGATCGAGCATGAAGGGATCGTCGTAGACAGGTTCTAGTCCCGCCTCGGCTGCATAGACCAAGTCAGCGCCTGCCAAGCTGACAGATGGCCCGCCATCGTCAATGACCAGCACATTACGGACCCGCCCGCCCCACTGCCGGGCAATCATGCGAACCAAGGCGAAGCGGAAGACGGCCAGCAAGACGAAACTGATCGCCAGGCCAAGGGTGAAACTGCCGCGCGAAAAGATTGCATTGGATTTTGCATAGAACGCCACGAAGTTCAGCAGCGCTGCGGAGATGAACAGCGACGCCGCCGCCTTGCGCACCGCTAGCCTCGCATCGCTCAACATAGGTGTCGAATAGGTGCCGTTATAGAGCGCGATGGTGAGAAACAGCGGCAATAACAGCTGTGCCTGCAGCATGGCGCGCCATTCTATCCAGATGCCTTCATATGCTAGCCCGGCAAGGAGGAAGCCGGCATGGAGCAGGGCGAGATCCCCCAACACCAATGTGAGGTAGGCCCGCAGCCGCCGCTTCTCCAGCGACGGCGGAACCGCGATGGGCGGTGCAGCAATCTCCAGAGGTCTGTCGAATTCCCTTAGGGGCTTGTTCATGACACCTTGCGATCCGAGCTGAAGGTGCAGCCTATACGTAATTTCCACTAATGGAGAGCGGTCAGCGGTTAAAAGCTGTTAATGGGGGGTCGATCAGCGTCGCGCCGCAAAGCGTGCAATATCGACAAGCCCCTGTGCCAGCAGCGTTTCTGCGGCCTGGCTGTTCGCCAGAAGGGATCGGTGCATCTCCACCAGGCGGGGCCCCAACCGCTCAAGCTTGCGGCGATGCCATGCCTTGAGCTGGGTGCGCATATCGCGCTCTTCGCGAAAGAAGATGCCCAATTGCGCCTTTTCGCCGCGCCCCAAATCGTCAAACGAACCGCGCGGCCCCAGCTGTGCGGTTATCTGCGCCAGCTGCGCCGCGCGCCGCTCCACCGCCAGCAGCAGGCCAACCGGGTTAATCCCCTGTTCACGCATGCGTCTCAATTCACGATCGAGCTTGTTCAACTCACCTGACAGCACAGCGTTGACCAATGGCGCAAAGCCATCGTCCTCGGTCGCAGCACCGATTGCCTCCAGATCCTCGGCACTCACCTGTTTGGGTGATTGCGGCGATGCATCGCAATAGAGCGCCAGCTTGGTCACTTCGGACTGCGCGAGCCGCACATCCATCCCGGCTGCGCGCGCAATCCGCTCGGCAATATCGCCGCCCAGCCGCAGACCAGCCGCATCGGCCATGCCGCGCACAGACATGGTGACCGAAGACAGATCGGGTGGATAGAACATTGCGACCAGCGCATCCTTGCGCTTTTCCAGCAGTTTGGCGGTGCGCGACTTGTCGGTCGCCGATGTTGCGACCACCAGTACCGGTGCCGCTTCGCCTGCGCCTGCCTCTCCGGTTTCGATCAGCGCCTTCAGCGCATCATGCGCCTCATCGCCGCTTGCGCGCACCAGGATGTGACGCTGGTCGCCGAACAGCGATGCGGAACGCGCTTCGTCTCCCAGTCTGGCGGGATCGCTACGCAGGTCCGAACCTGAAATCTCGACCCGCTCGCCCGCGTCAGGGAACAGTGCGATAATCCGCACGGCGGCGGCGGATGCCCCCGCCTCGTCAGGGCCACAAAAAAAGAAAATCGAACATTGGGCAGCGGCGCGTTCAGCGGTCTGGGCAAAATCGCGTTGGGTTGCCTTCACTGCTCTGCCTGCCCTGCCTCACGCTTGCGCAGGGTCAGCGCGACCCGCCGCACCATCCGTTCGGCAACGTCCCTCGCCAACAGCTCAAGCGCGGTCTGCTCAGCCGCGATTGTCGCATATTCGCTAGAAACGACGTCGATCCCGGCATCCGAACCCGCTGTCGCGTCGAGCAGGATCTCGCCACTCGCCAGATCGACCAGTTGATAGCGCGAACGCAGGATGCGGCGTTCGCGGCTGATCGTATCGTCATTGAGCACGCCCAATCCCTCAAGCGAATCGTCGAGCCTGACATCGAGGCGATATTGCGGAGAAGAGGCGCCACCGACTGAGAGCCGGTCAACCAGCGCATTACGCACCAGCCAGCCATCGCGGCCGGGGATCGGAGCGACTTCCACCGCCGCCAGCCCCTGCGCCAGCGCGGCATTGGACCCACCCGCATACATCGGTTTGAGCCCGCAGGCAGAAAGCGCCAGCAGCGCGGCCAAGGCGAATGCCCGGCGCATCAGGTAACGATGTTCACCAGTCTATCAGGCACGACGATCACCTTGCGGATTTGGGCTCCATCAATCGAACGCTGAACCTTCTCGCTGGCAAGCGCAAGGGCTTCGAGGTCTTCCCTGGAGGAACCCTTTGGCGCGGTGAGCGTATCGCGCAGCTTGCCCATATGCTGGACGGCAATGGTCACTTCGTCTTCGACCAGCAAGCTTTCATCCACCGCTGGCCAGCTGTCGTCAGCAACCAGCCCGGACCCGATGCGGAAAGTCGCGCGCGCTTCTTCGGCCAAATGCGGCATCATGGGCGCAACAAGCAGCAACAGCTTGGCAATCGCATTCGACCGGCTGGCCGAATAGGGTGCCTTGTCGATCGCCGCGGTCAGTTCATAGATGCGCGCCACCGCCTTGTTGAAGCCGAGCGCTTCGATGTCCTGTGCCACCGCAGCCACGGTCTGGTGAACTTTGCGATCGAGCGCCTTGTCCTCATCCATATCCGGGCCTGCGCCGCCCGCGCCATATTGCGCAAGCAAGCGCCACAGCCGCTGGACGAAGCGCCCGCAGCCCTCGATCCCGGCTTCGGACCACGGCAAGTCGCGTTCGGGCGGGCTGTCGCTGAGCATGAACCAGCGCACCGCATCGGCACCGAAGCGGTCGATGATCGCATCGGGATCGACTGTGTTCTTCTTCGACTTCGACATCTTGACCACACGGCCGATCTCGACCGGGAAGCCATCAGCCTTGAGCACGGCACCGTCGCCGCTGCGCTCTACCTCATCGGGACTGAAATAGGTCTGCCGCCCGTCATTGGGATCGCGGCGCGAATAAAGCTCATGCGTGACCATGCCCTGCGTGAACAGGGAGGCAAAGGGCTCGGCAAAATCGATCATGCCGCAATACTGCAAGGCGCGGGTCCAGAACCGGGCATAGAGCAAGTGCAGGATCGCATGTTCGATTCCGCCGATATATTGTTCAACCGGAAGCCATTTGGCGACTTCATCGCGGTCAAACGGTTTGTCCGCAGGCTGACTGGCAAAGCGCAGGAAGTACCAGCTCGAATCGACGAAAGTGTCCAGCGTGTCGGTTTCGCGCGTAGCGCTGCGCCCGCATTGGGGGCAACCGGTGTGCTTCCAGGTCGGATGCCGCAGCAGCGGATTGCCGGGTGTCTGGAAATCGACATCCTCTGGCAGGGTCACCGGCAATTGCGCCTTGGGCACGGGCACGACGCCGCAGGCATCGCAATGGATGAAAGGGATCGGCGTGCCCCAATAACGTTGGCGGCTGACGCCCCAGTCGCGCAGGCGCCAAACGGTTGTTCCCTTGCCCCAGCCTTCACTTTCGGCGCGCGCGTTCACGGCGGCCTTGGCTTCTTCCACGCTCATCCCGCTGAGGAAGTCCGAATTGACTACAACGCCATCACCCGGCTCGGCCCCGGCACCGAAGGGCAAGTTCGCCTCCGCCTGGCTCGAGGCCACGACCCGCAGGATCGGGAGCTTGTATTTGGTCGCAAATTCAAAGTCGCGCTGATCGTGGCCCGGAACCGCCATGATCGCGCCGGTCCCGTAATCCATCAGCACGAAATTGGCGATGAAGACGGGCAATTGCTCGCCGGTGAAGGGGTGCTGCGCTCCGATCCCGGTATCGAAACCCAGCTTCTCTGCCGTCTCCAGCTCGGCGGCAGTGGTCCCGCCCTTCTTGCAGCGCTCGATGAATTTGGCGGCATCGCAATTCTGCGCTGCGACGCCCTGCGCCAGCGGGTGATCGGGCGCGACCGCGACAAAGCTCGCACCGAAAATCGTATCGGGCCGCGTGGTATAGACTGGCAACGTCTCGCCGTTTGAAAGCTGGAAACTGAATTCCAACCCAGAGCTCTTGCCGATCCAGTTTTCCTGCATCAGCCGCACTTTCTCGGGCCAGCCGTCCAGCTTGTCCAGCCCTTCCAGCAGATCATCTGCAAACTGGGTGATCTTGAGGAACCATTGGTTGAGCTTGCGCTTTTCGACCTCGGCCCCGCTGCGCCAGCCCTTGCCGTCAATCACCTGTTCATTGGCGAGCACGGTCATGTCGACCGGGTCCCAATTGACTTCGCTTTCCTTGCGATAGACCAGGCCGGCCTCGTAAAGATCGAGGAACAGCGCCTGTTCGTGGCCGTAATATTCCGGCTCGCAGGTTGCCAGTTCGCGGCTCCAGTCCAGCGCAAAGCCGATCCGCTTGAGCTGCGACTTCATCGATTCGATATTCTGGCGGGTCCAGCCGCCGGGATGCACGCCCTTTTCCATGGCAGCGTTCTCGGCCGGCATGCCGAATGCGTCCCACCCCATCGGGTGCAGCACTTCGTAGCCGCGCATCCGCTTGTAGCGGGCCAGCACGTCACCCATGGTGTAATTGCGCACATGGCCCATATGGATGCGCCCCGAAGGGTAGGGGAACATCTCCAGCACATAGCTTTTGGGCTTGGGGCTGTTGCTGTCAGCCTCGAATGTGCCAGCCTCTTCCCAGGCACGCTGCCAGCGGCCGTCAGCCTGGGACGGATCGAAACGCGTATCGGTCATGAAACCCCGTTAGGGAAAATTGGATCAGGAAGCCACGGCCTTGCGGCGCAGGTCACGGGCCTTGGTCAGGATAATGTCCTCAAGCTTCTGCACGGTGGCAGCCTGCACCGGCGCATCGACCCAGCCGCCGCCCTGCGCAACCTGGCGGCTGGCAGCGACACGCAGCGCATCGGCACGCAGATCCTGGTCGAGGATCGTTACGCTGAGCTTGACCCGCTCACCCGGATTTTGCGGATTGGCGTACCAATCGGTCACGATCACGCCGCCCGCGCTATCCGCCTGCAACAGCGGTGCGAAGCTGACCGTTTCAAGCGCAGCGCGCCACAGGTAGGAATTGACCCCGATCGTGGTGATCTGCGAGGCGGCAAGATCGGCCTTGGGGCGGTCACGCCCGCCACATGCGGCCAGCGTGGCCAGCGCGGCACAGGCCAGCGCAAAACGGGTCGGGCGGGAAAGGGAAATCACGGCGCGCATCCTTTCGGAAAAGATTGCTCTGTCAAAATGAGCAGAAATTCTAGCTTAAGGCTCTATAGCCGTCCCGGCGCGCGCGGCAAGAGACCCGCACAGGCAAAAACGGCATTGTTCGAACCTTCGGCCTTGCCTGAGGCCCGATTGCGGGTTTACCCGGCCTGAACATCCGCACTGCATGTGTGATGGATGCAACAGAATCTTTCGTATGGCTGCGCAAAAGTCGGATTATATTGCGCTACTCGCCATGAAGGCCCATAGATTATCGGGTTGGCATCGATTCTAATAGCTGTCGATATAGAGCGGTCAGCTATAGTTCATGCGGTTTTGCGCAAAAAGGCGCAGAGTCGCGACAGGTGTCAGGAAGCGAGAGGGCGTATCATGCGCGAGACAGGGAAAGGCAAGGCAGGCAAGGGGCGTTCGCTCCCGTTGCTTCTCGCCGTCGCTGGCCTGGCGCTGGGTGTCCCGTCGGCTGGCCTGGCGCTTGGTGCACTTGCCGATACCGCAGCCTCGCCCCTTTCAACCGATCGCGGAATTTTCACACCAGCCACGGTAGACCCGCAGCTTGCGCGGCGCGTCGCTTCGCTGGTTGGCAATAATGGCCTGCACTTCACGCCAGCTGGCACCGCTGGCAAGCGCGATCGCACCGTCACTGTGGCGGTTCGTGTCGATGGCGATGTGGCGCGCGTGATCTCGCTGCGTTCGGCGATCGATTCGGTACCGGGCGCGGGCAAGGGAATTGCGGCAATCGCACCGACGCGGTTCGACCTTGGTGTGGCGCGCGGTTATCAGAGCTTTACCCGGCCGGTGACGCTGCCGGATACCGTCCGCAAGTTGGACATGCCTGATCTGGCCCGGTTCGAACCTGCCGGTTCGACCTCGCCTGAGAAGCCCAGCCGGTTCCAGCCGCGCATCGCGCTGGAGGGTAAGGGTAATGCCGGTCGTAGCGAAGGCACGCTGGAAGGCCTTGGCAGCCAGACGGTTGATCTGGGCGGTGCCTATCGCCTTTCGCGCAATCTCAATGTCACGGCTGGTGTACGGCTTTCGCAAGAGCGTGACCGGTTGGCGCCACTGACCGATTCTTCGCAGGATAGCCAGGCCGTCTACGTCGGGACGCAGTTCCGCTTCTAAACCCAGGGCACTGCGCTGCTAATTCGTATGCAGAAGCCCTGCTTCGGCGGGGTTTTTCTTGCCTGCCGTTACGGCATGGCTAGTGTCGGCACTGTTCAAGACAAAGTGGGAGAATCGGGATATGGCGCGCGTGGCAGTGGTAACCGGGGGCAGTCGCGGCATTGGCCGGGCAATTTGTGAAAAGCTAAAGGCTGACGGGTTCACCGTTGTCGCCAATTATGCCGGCAATGATGCTGCGGCAAACCAGCTCAAGGCCGATACCGGTATCCCCAGCTACAAATTCGACGTGGGCGATCACGAAGCGACCCTGGCTGGTTGCGCGAGGATCGCCGAGGAAGTCGGCCCGATCGATGTCGTCGTCAACAATGCCGGGATCACCCGCGACGGTACTCTCGCCAAGATGAGCTATGACGATTGGCACGATGTCATGCGGATCAACCTTGGCGGCTGTTTCAACATGGCCAAGGCGTGCTTCCCTGGCATGCGCGAACGCGGCTGGGGCCGGATCGTCAACATCGGTTCGATCAATGGGCAGGCCGGGCAATACGGCCAGGTCAATTACGCGGCGGCAAAGTCCGGCATCCACGGCTTTACCAAGGCGCTGGCCCAGGAAGGGGCCAAGTTCGGTGTAACCGTCAATGCCATCGCACCCGGCTATATCGATACCGACATGGTTGCCGCCGTGCCGGAACCAGTGCTGGAAAAGATCATCGCCAAAATCCCGGTCGGCCGCCTGGGCCATGCTGAAGAGATCGCCCGTGGCGTCGCCTTCCTGTGCTCTGACAATGCCGGCTTTGTCACCGGATCGACCATGAGCATCAATGGCGGTCAGCATATGTATTGACCGGGCCGCAAGACTTGCCGCCGCCCTATCACCCACCGGTCAAACGCTCGATAGAAATTGCAGGGCACAAGACTTCGATCAGCCTGGAGCCCATTTTTTGGGACATGCTGCGTGCAGCGGCTGAAGCCGAAGGCGTACCCATCAATGCGCTGGTCGGACGAATCGACGAGCAGCGGATCAGGGCTGAAAATCCCTGCGGCCTGGCCGGCGCAATTCGGATCTGGCTGGTGAGCCCCAGGGACTAATCGCTAGTCGTCACCCACGCGCTCGATATCGGCGCCGACCAGCTGCAGCTTTTCCTCCAGCCGTTCATAGCCGCGATCAAGGTGGTAGAGACGGCGCACGGTCGTCTCGCCCTCGGCCGCGAGGCCCGCCAGAACCAGGCTGAAACTGGCGCGCAGATCGGTCGCCATCACTTCGGCGCCGGTCAACCGCTCAACGCCCTTGACGATAGCTGTGCGTCCCTCGGTTTCGATATCTGCGCCCATCCGCGCCAGCTCAGGCACATGCATATAGCGGTTTTCGAAAATCGTTTCCTTCAGCACGCTGGTGCCCTGCGCCTTGCACAGCAGCGCCATCACCTGCGCCTGCATATCGGTGGCGAAGCCGGGATAAGGTGCGGTGGTGATATTGGTGGGTTTGAGCGGACCATTGGCGCGCACACGAATACCCTTCTTGTCTTCTTCAATCTCGACGCCAATCGCGCGCAGAGCGTGAATCGTGGCCGCCATCTCGTCGGCCTTGGCCCCTTCGAGCCGCACATCGCCCCCGGTGATTGCTGCGGCGCAGGCATAGGAGCCCGCCTCGATCCGGTCCGCCATCACGCGGTAGGTTGCGCCGTGGAGCCGCTTGACGCCGTGGATCGTAAGCTCGGACGTGCCGATCCCCTCGATCTCGGCGCCCATGGCGACGAGCAGATTGCACAAATCGACGATCTCCGGCTCGCGCGCGGCGTTGAGCAGGCGGCAGGTGCCGCTCGCCGTGACTGCCGCCATCAGCGCATTTTCGGTCGCGCCGACCGAGACAACGGGAAAATCGAACTCGCCGCCGGGCAGACCGCCGTCGGGCGCAATGGCTTTAACATAACCCTGCGCCAGCTCGATTTCGGCACCAAAGGCTTCGAGCGCTTTCAGGTGCAAGTCGATCGGACGGTTGCCGATGGCACAGCCCCCCGGCATCGAAACCGTCGCCTCACCCATCCGCGCCAGCATCGGGCCCAGCACCAGGATCGAAGCGCGCATTTTGCGCACCAGATCATAGGGCGCGACAGTGGAGGTGATCCGCGTCGCCTCCAGGCTCATCACCCGCCCAAAATCCTCTGGCCGTGTGCCCTGGATCACCGTGGTCACGCCAAACTGGTTCATCAAATGCTGGAAGCCATCAATATCGGCCAGGCGCGGCAGGTTGCGCAGCGTCACCGGCTCTTCGGTCAGCAGTGCACAAGGGATCAGGGTTAGCGCGGCATTCTTGGCTCCTGAAATCGGGATTGTCCCTTCGAGCCGCTTTCCGCCACGGATTACGAGTTTGTCCATCACCGGGCTTTAGCGCGATTCTTGGGCTGAGCAACATGCACAGTTGACCACGGCCTGACGAGACTTCAAACCGCGCTGCATGAGCACACCTAAACCGATCAAGAAGGCCGTCTTTCCCGTTGCCGGGCTGGGCACGCGATTCCTGCCCGCGACCAAGGCGATCCCCAAGGAAATGTTGGCGATCGTCGACCGCCCGTTGATCCAATATGCGGTGGACGAGGCGCGCGAAGCGGGGATTGAGCAGATGATCTTCGTTACCGGGCGCGGCAAGACCGCCATCGTCGAACATTTCGATATCGCCTATGAGCTTGAGAACACGCTGGGCGAGCGCGGCAAGGATCTGGGCGTGCTCGATTCAACCCGCGCGACGCCGGGCGATATCATCACCGTTCGCCAGCAGGTGCCGATGGGGCTGGGCCATGCGATCTGGTGCGCGCGCGCGATCGTGGGCGACGAACCTTTCGCCATCTTCCTGCCCGACGAATTGATGATCGCGCATAAGGGCAGGACTGGCTGCATGAAGCAGATGGTCGAAGCCTATAATCAGGTTGGCGGCAATCTGATCAGCGTGCTCGAAGTCCCGCATGAAGATGTCTCAAGCTATGGCGTGATCGATCCCGGAACCGAGAGCGGGGCGCTGACCGAGGTCAAGGGCCTGGTCGAAAAGCCACCGGTGGATGAACGCGACTTTACCGATGTGACCAGTTCGACGCTGGATGATTACATGGAAAGCATCTCGCCGGGCGTGTCCTTCATGGCCGAGAACAAGCTCAACCCAGACGCA
>JBNLDR010000039.1:0-18928 GCA_050304495.1 Altererythrobacter sp. | reverse complement strand
AGATCTCCGACATTATTGAGGTTGTCAGCACCGACACCTTCAAGCGTCCGATCTATGCTGGCAACGCCATCGCGACCGTGCAGTCCTCCGACGCCAAGAAGGTGATCACCGTGCGCGGCACCGCGTTTGACAAGGCTGCAACCGAGGGCGGTTCGGGCAGCATCGAGTCCGTCTCTGGCCCGGGCGATGCCGGCCTCTCGAGCTTCGTCGGCGCGGAAATCGCCAAGAGCGAGCGCCCCGAACTGACCAGCGCCAAGGTGATCGTGTCGGGTGGCCGCGCGCTGAAGGATAGCGAGACTTTCGAAGCCACCATCATCCCGCTGGCTGACAAGCTCGGCGCGGGCGTCGGCGCATCGCGCGCCGCAGTTGATGCGGGCTATGTCCCCAACGATTACCAGGTTGGCCAGACCGGCAAGATCGTCGCTCCCGAAGTCTATATCGCGATCGGCATCTCCGGCGCGATCCAGCACCTTGCCGGCATGAAGGATTCGAAGACCATCATCGCCATCAACAAGGACGAGGATGCACCGATCTTCCAGGTCGCCGATATCGGCCTGGTGGCGGACCTGTTCAAGGCTGTGCCGGAACTGACCGAGAAGCTCTAAGCTTCAGTAAATTCATGGTTGTTTGAGACCTCCGGTGGGCTAATATGCCTGTCGGAGGTTTTCTTTATGGGTCGTATTGGCGTTGGCTTGGGATCGATTGCCGTTAGAACAGTTCTGATACTGCTCACAGTCTCGCTGCCCGCCGCGGTCGCGGGGCAAGGTCAGGAATCGAAACCGCTCCTGAACCTACAGCCGGATTCACCTTGGGAATTGGATTACGCAGAAGATAGCTGCGCCTTGCGAAGGAAATTTGTGTCGGGCGAGATTAGCGGCGTATTAGAATTTCGGAAATATTCGCCAGGCTTGGATTTCGAGCTTACAGCCTTGGCTAGCGGATTTGAGTTAACCAAAGGAAGCGTTGCCTTTCAATTCGCTCCTGACGACGATTTTGTCATTCCCTCCCTGACGTATACAGCTAAGTTTGGAAAAGAGTTTCAAGGATTCATCGTTTCTAACATGAGTTTTCAGCGAACTGCGGAACGTAGCGACGGAAAGGAGAAATCGGAAGCCATTCTCAAGAGTGGTGAGGGGCATGGTCTTCCGCCACTTGATCCGACGCGAGAAAGGGTGAGGGCGGCACAGATTGAATCTCTAAACATAAGAGACGGCTTCGAGCGCGATTTGTCCTTCCAAACCGGTCCGATGGATCAAGCTTCAGCGGCGCTTGACAAGTGCATTGATGAGCTAATCACTCATTGGGGTATTGATGCTGAGGCGCACAAATCCTTGAGCCAGCCTGCACGTGTCTTGCATCCGGAGAGGTTGGCCCAAAGGATA
Organism: Altererythrobacter sp.; assembly: GCA_050304495.1. Classification (GTDB taxonomy): domain Bacteria; phylum Pseudomonadota; class Alphaproteobacteria; order Sphingomonadales; family Sphingomonadaceae; genus Erythrobacter. The sequence continues at coordinate 17,546 of JBNLDR010000039.1, read as the reverse complement.
TTAACGAACTACCCTTTAAATTTGCAGCGTGAAGGCAAGAGTGCGATCATGCGAGTTAGAATGATGGTTGACGCGCGAGGCAAGCCGACCGCTTGTACGATCCAGGTCCCCTCTGCAGACAAAGATTCCGAAGCGACGACTTGCAAACAACTGATGATAGCCGCGCGATTTGAGCCTGCACGCGATGTGGCTGGCCAGCCAATTCCTAGTTATTACGTCACGACCATTGCATATTCGCAGAACTGAGCCAAGAACACCTACAAGTTCCACTCAAACCCACCCATCCAGGAAATGGATCGTCACGCCGACCAACCCGCCCACCAGCGTGCCGTTGATGCGGATGAATTGCAGGTCACGGCCGACGGCATTCTCCAGCCGCCCGGTGATCGTCACCGTATCCCAGCGCTTGACCGTTTCTGACACCAGCCGCACGATCTGGTCGCCATAGCGGGTGGCGACGCCCACGGCAGTACGCCGGGCGAAACGGTTCACCTGCACTTGCAGCCGGTGGTCTTCCTGCAGCGCCTTGCCCAGCTCCATCAACCCCTTGCGCATTTCTTCGCCCAATGCGCTTTCAGGATCGCGCGCGCGGCGGATCAGCGAAAGGCGAATGCGTTCCCACACGCCCAGCCACCATTCGGCCAGCGCCGGGTTCTCCAGCAAATCGCGCTTCATCGATTCGACCCGCTCGCGCGTCTTGGGATCGTGCATCAGATCGTGCGACAGGCTTTGCAGTCCCTCTTCAATCTTGCCGCGCAGGGGGTGTTCGGGATCGACCAGCACTTCGGCCAGCAGCTTGTAGAGCCCGTCCAGTACCGAGGCAGAGATACGCTCATCCAGCCCGGTCCAGCGCAGCACGGCATTGGCGCGGGTGTGGATCACCTCGCGCACGGTTTCCTCATTATCCTCCAGCGTCAGGCCCGCCCAGCGGATGAAACCGTCCATCAGCGGCATGTGCCGCCGGTCGGCGATGGCATTTTCCAGCATCCGTCCGGCCAGCGGCGAAACGTCAATCTTGGCCATTTGCGCGGCAAGCCCAGCCCGCACCTGATTGCCGAGCCGGTCCGGATCGAGCGATTCGAGAATCTCTGCGAGCAATTCCGCCGCGCCGCCGGTGATGCGCGAACGATCCCCCTCCCTGCCTTCCACAGGTTGGGGAGAGGCGAGAAAATCGCCCAGCGCCAGCGCCACATTCATCCCGTGCATGCGCCGCGCGACCACCGCGGGGGTGAGGAAATTGCTGCGCAGGAAACCCGCCATGGTGTCCGCAATGCGATCCTTGTTATTGGGCACGATCGCCGTGTGCGGGATCGGAATGCCAAGCGGATGGCGGAACAGCGCGGTCACCGCAAACCAGTCTGCCAGCCCGCCCACCATCGCCGCTTCGGCAAAGGCGTTGAGATAGCCATAGGCAGGGTGGACGGCGAGATATTGGCGCGAGATGAAATAGGTTCCGGCCATCACCACCAGCAAAGCTGTGGCGGTCCAGCGCATGCGGCGCGCACGATCCGGGATCAGCGGATCGCCGCCTGTGGTGAAACGAACGGGCTTGCCACCCGCCATGGTCAGCCTACTTTCACTCTGCCGGTTCAAGCCCCGGTTTTTGCCCCGCGCCACCCTGGCGCTCTGCGCGTTCATCACCCGGCTTAAAAGTGAGCAAGCGATCGCGCAACCATGGGCCCAGGCGTTTTTCCATTCCATCGGCAAGACTGAAGCCTGCCGGGACGATCAGCAGAGTGAGGACGGTGGAAAGAACCAGCCCGCCAATCACCACCGTGCCCATCGGTGCGCGCCACGCGCCATCGCCGGAAAGCGACAGGGCTGTGGGCACCATGCCCGCTGTCATTGCCACGGTTGTCATGACAATCGGCTGCGCACGCTTGTGACCAGCCTCGACAATCGCGTCATACTTGCTCTTGCCGCTGACCATTGCCTCGATCGCAAAGTCGATCAGCAGGATCGAATTCTTCGCCACGATCCCGAACAGCATCAACACGCCGATGAATACCGGCATGGAGAGCGGTTGCCCGATTGCATAGATCGCGATCAGGCCGCCCAGGGGGGCCAGGAAGAGCGAAACCATGTTGACCAGAGGCGAAACGAAGCGGTGGTACAGCAGGACCAGCACGGCAAACACGAGCAACACGCCGGCCAGCAGCGCCTTCTGGAAACCGACTTGCATTTCCTGCTGCCATTCGTCTGAACCGAATGGCGCATTCGAAACCCCGCGCGGCAGGTTCTTCATGATCGGCAAGTTGTTGATACTCTTCATCGCATCGCCCTTCGCCAGATTTGGCGCAAGGTCTGCCCCCACAAAGATGCGGCGGGCCTGATTGTACCGCTGGATCGTCGTCGGCCCGGCCCCGAATGAAATGTCGGCTACGCGCTCAAGCGGAACTGACCCGCCTGAGGCAGTGGGGACGGGCAGGTTGCGAATGACATCGAGATCGCGCCGCGAGCCTTCAGCCAGCCTGACGCGGATCGGTACTTGCCGGTCGGAAAGCGAAAACTTTGCGGCATTCTGGTCAATGTCGCCCTGCGTTGCGATCCTGATCGTCTGGCTCAACGCAGTCGTCGTTACCCCCAGCGAAGCGGCTAGGTCCTTGCGCGGCTTGATGATCAGTTCAGGTCGCTGCAAATCGGCCTCGACCCGCGGCGCGACAATGCCATCGAGCTCAAGCATTTGATCGATCAGCGTCGATGCCGTCTGCGTCAACAGTTCCGGATCGGAGCCCGACAACATGATCGAGATCGGGCGACCGGTCCCGCTGCCGCCACTATTGTCCATGAACGTGATCCGGGCATCGGGGATCTTCTGGAGCATCGGGGTCAGTTCGCGCTCAAACGTCATGCTGTCGCGTACGCGATCCTCGCGCAGGGTTATGAAGACGAAACCCGAACCTTCGTTCACGCGTTCGAGCGCCGCCTCGACCTCCTGTTGCTCGTTGATGATCTCGCCAATCCGGTCCATCACCTTGGCCGTCTGGTCCAAAGTGGTCCCGGGAACCATTTCGATCCGGATTCGGCTGAAGTCCGAATCTGTATTGGGGAAGAATTGGCCAGGCAGCTGCGCGACCAGCAGGCCGGAAAGGATCAATGCCAGCGCGCCCACGCCCACCATCCACACGCGGTGATCGAACAATCGTGCACGCATTCTTCCGGAACGCCAGGCGTACCAGGCACCTGCGCTGCGGCCGATCATACCCATCAGCAGGCGCATCAACCATGCCACTGCAGTTGCGAAGGCCAAGCCGATAAAGACAGCCAGCAGCAGAACAAACAGCATGATCGCAAATGCCGGAACAAACGCGATCAGCTGCGCAAGCAGGTCCGGCAGGAAACTGATCGGCTCTTTCCACATGGCGGTGGACATCGCCGGCCCAAGATTGAGCGGCGAAATGATCTTGCCCAGCAATAAGGAAAAAGTCGCTACCATTCCACCGACGAAGCCCGCCCCGATCAGGATGAATGGAATCGCGCCAAGCGGATAAGCCCACCACTTGAGATGCGCCGGGTTCAAACCTTCCCGCGCCCGCTCAGCCTTCGAAGTGTCGAGCGTCCAGTGCAGGATGTCGAGGTAGCGATCCATCCACCTGCCACCTCCATGCTCTGCATGCCCCTTGGCATGGAGGAAATAGGCGGCGACCATTGGGGTGATCATGCGAGCTACCATCAGTGACATCAGCACTGCGACAACCACGGTTCCACCGAAATTCTTGAAGAACTGGCCCGATACGCCCGGCATCAATGCCACCGGCAGGAACACGGCAACGATCGAGAAAGTGGTGGCGACCACCGCCAGGCCGATTTCATCTGCGGCATCGATCGATGCCTGATAGGCGGACTTGCCCATCCGCATATGCCTGACGATATTCTCGATCTCGACGATCGCATCGTCGACCAGCACACCAGCGACCAGGCCCAGTGCAAGCAGTGAAAGCTGATTCAGGGTGAACCCCATCAGATCCATGAACCAGAATGTCGGAATCGCCGAAAGCGGGATCGCCAGTGACGCAATCACAGTGGCACGCCAGTCCCGCAGGAAGAAGAACACCACGACGACCGCCAGGATCGCGCCTTCGATCATGGCTTCCATCGAGCTTTCGTATTGCGCTTTGGTGTAGTCAACCGAGGTGAACAGCCTGGTGAACTTGATCCCTGGAACGTCCGCCTCAAGTTGTTCCAGGATCTTCACCGTATCATCATAGACCGACACGTCTGAAGCACCACGCGCGCGCGTGATCCCGAATGTCACCACCTCGCGCCCGTCGATTCGTCCGAGTGCGCGCACTTCGCCAAAGGAATCGCGCACATCGGCAACATCAGCCAACTTGATCGTTCGGCTGCCGCCAACAGCAACATGAACCTGGCTCAATTCATAGGCCGTATCGGCATTGCCCAGTACACGGACCGACTGGCGAGAACCGGCAATTTCTGCCTGCCCACCTGCCGCGTCGACATTAAGCTGCCGCAGCGATGCATTGATCTGTGAGGCGGTAACCCCCAGCGACTGCATCTTGACAGGATCGAGAATGACCAGGATCTCGCGGTCGACGCCGCCCCTCCGGCTGACCTCCGCCATGCCATCGATCGAAAGCAACCGCTGGGTCACCGTATCATCGATGAAATAGGACAATTGCTCCAGCGTCATATCCTGCGCCGACACGGCGAAATAGCCGATTGGATCGGATGATGTCTTTTGTCGGCTGATCCGCGGTTCCAGAATGCCGTCTGGCAATTCACCGCGAATCTGGTCGATTGCAGCCTTCACCTCATTCACGACCTGATTGACGTCGGTCCCGATCTCGAATTGAATGAAGCTTGTCGAATTGCCTTCTCGCGCGGTGGAATTGATGTTCTGCACGCCCTCGACTGACTGAACGGCCGCTTCGACCTTTTGGGTAATCTGATTCTCAATCTCGGTCGGTGCCGCGCCTGGCTGTGAGATCGAAACCAGGACCGCGGGGAATTCGATATCCGGATCCTGCTGAACCTTCATCCCGGCAAAGCTGATCACCCCCGTGATCACCAGGCCGATAAAGATCACGATCGGAACCACTGGGTTCCGGATCGACCATGCCGAGATATTGCGGAAATTCACGATCAGTTCCCCTTGGCCGTGACCGGTTTCACCGACTCGCCAGGGTTGAGGAATCCGCCAGCCCGCAGGACAACGCGTTCATTGCCGTCGAGCCCCTTGACTATGGCGATCCCGCTTTCCATCACCAGCCCGGTCTCGATGGCGCGCCGTTCGACCTTGTTGTTCTTGCCCACGATGTAGACGTACGAGCCTTCCGCGTCAGACTGGATCGCGCTCTCCGGAAGGATCGGAGCCACGACCGTTCCGCTGTTGACCGTCGCGGTGGCAAATCCGCCAGGCCGCAAGTTGGGGGCATAGTTCAACGCGATGCGAGCAATGCCCTGCCGCGTTGTCGGATCGATTGTCGGCTCGACCTGCCACACCTGTCCTTCATAGGACAGGCTGGTGCCGACCGGCACGACCTTGGCAGAAACGCCGGTACCAATCCGCGCCAGCTCTGATTCGCTGACACGCGCCTGCAGCTCCATCTCGCCGCCCTTGGCGATACGGAACAGGATGCCCGATCCGGCACCGACCGTCTGGCCGGGCTCGACATTGCGTTCGAGCAACAGGCCCGCTGCCGGGGCAACGATGTTGAGCCGAGCATTGCGCGCCAGCAATTCATTATATTGCGCCTGCGCCACCTGGACCCGCGCCTGGGCGGCATCCCGCGTGGCGGTAAGGCGATCGACATCGGCCTTGGAAACAAAGCCGCGCTCAACCAATTGAAGCGCGCGGTCGAGATTGTTCTGCGCCAATTGCGCATCCGCTTTCGAAACTTCGACCTGCGCTGCGGCGCTGCGGGCCTGCTGGCTCTTCCGATCTGATCGATCGAGGCGAGCACCTGCCCCGCGCTGACCCATTGGCCCTGTTCGACCGGAACCGAGACCACACGGCCGCCTTCACCCACGACACCGACCGGCATTTCGCGCCGCGCGGCGATCGTGCCAGTCGCGGTAATTGTTCCCTGGACCGTGGCGCGGCCGGGCGCGACCACGGTGACGGTCGGCGCCTGCGACTGATCTTCTCCGGCCGGAACCGAGCCCGCATCGCCGCCGCGCAAAAGCAGAAAATAGACCGCGATCAATCCAGCCACGATCAGTCCGCCGATGATCAACCAGCGCTTCACATTCGGACGGGCTGTCTCGCCTGAAAGATCGTAGTCTGACGACATCGGCTGCGCGCGCTCCGCGGTTATCTGATTATTATAGTTCATGGCCGGTCCTTTGGCCGAAGGGAAGGATTCCTGGTGTATTATCGATATAACTCACCGTCCGCAATACCCTTACTCAAGTCCGGTCGGGACGGGCAATGCATTACTCGATCAGCGACATAGGCCGCCGACGAAGGGTTTCGTTCCCGAAACAAAGGGGCGGAGCAAACATCGCTGCCCCGCCCCTGTTTCAGTGATCAGCAAGCGTGATTTAACGCACGCGGCCCCGCTGGACCATATTGACGATGGCCAGCAGCACAACCGCGCCGACGACCGCAATCGCGAGGCCTTTGATCGAGAAATCCTGAACAGTCCCCGTAATGCCAAGAAGCGGACCCACGATCTTGTTCCCAATTACAGAGCCGACACAGCCGACAACGACATTCCAGAAAATGCCCATCGAGGCATCGCGGTTCATCACCAGGCTGGCCAGCCAGCCGGCGATCCCGCCGACGATAATCGCAACAATCCAGTCCATATCCTTGTCACTCCCGTTTTCTGTTGCGAGCCCATCCCGCAGGCGGGCAGGCCCATGCTCGCGATTCTAGCACGAGAATTCAGGAGGATAAAAGAAAACACGCGCAAGAGCGAATCTGCCCTCGCGCGTGCTGGTCTGCCAATGGCAGAAACTCTGAAGATCAGTATTTCAGCTGGCGTTCGTAAAGGTCGCGATAATGCTGGATCCGCGTCACCCGCAGGCCCTGCATGCCCGAACGATCCACCGCGCGCTGCCAGGAGGCGAATTCTTCGAGCGTCAGATTGTAGCGCTTGAGCACTTCATCGATCGTCAGCAGGCCGCCATTGACCGCAGCAACGACCTCGGCCTTGCGCCGCACAACCCACCGTTTGGTGCTGGGCGAAGGCAGGTCGGCAAGCGTCAGGGGCTCGCCGAGCGGTCCGATTACTTGTGCCGGACGGATGTCTTGGTTCTCAATCATTCAAATCTCTCGGTCGCCTGTTGTCGGATCGCCTTTTGTGTCGACACCCATAAGTTCGGATGATTTTCGATCGCATAAAGCATCAGGGTTAACGTCACGTTTTCCTTCATTAGCGGTCGCGAAATATCCAGCCGCCGCATCCGAGAAGCTGGCAATGAAGGCAGTATTATCGCGTCGCAGCACTTCGCGCAGGTCGTTCGCGGCATTGATCCGCGCGGCCAGTTCGGCCCAGCCGATGGCACGCAAAGCGGTGCCTTCGCGCCGGGACGCCAAGTCGGCGGAAAAGTGGTTGCCTTCGAACATTCCGCCTTTTTACCCGCGCAGCGTCAACATTGGGTAAAGCCGGAATTTACCCGACCTTAGGAATAGCAGGCCGCAATCTTCGGGCCATCTGCGCCCTTCCCGCTCGTCTCGTATGCCACTGGATTAGCCGATCCGCCCGGTGTAAGGGGCCCCCACCCATGAACGCCTTGCCTTCCTTGCCAGCCGGGCTCGATGCTGCGGCACTGTTCGATTTGCGCCGGGCCGCAAGCGAAAGCCGTATCGTCGTGGCGATGAGCGGCGGGGTTGATTCGTCGGTAGTGGCGGCGCTGGCGGCTGCGAGCGGGGCCGAAGTGATCGGCATCACGCTGCAGCTCTATGATTATGGCGCGGCGACCGGGCGCAAGGGGGCCTGCTGCGCCGGTGACGACATTCGTGATGCGCGTGCCGTGGCCGATCGGTTGGGCATCGCGCACTACGTGTTCGACCACGAAAGCGCCTTCCGCGAAGAAGTGGTCGAGCAGTTCGCCGACGAATATCTGGCCGGACGTACCCCCGTCCCCTGCATTCGCTGCAATATGGGACCAAAGTTCACCGATTTGTTCCGCATGGCGCAAGAGCTGGGCGCGGACTGCCTGGCCACGGGGCACTATGTAAAGCGCGTGCTCGGCCCGGCCGGGCCCGAACTGCACCGCGCCGCCGATCCGGCGCGCGACCAGTCATATTTCCTTTATGGCACGACAGAGGCGCAGCTTGATTTCCTGCGCTTTCCGCTGGGCGGCCTGCCCAAGACCGAGGTGCGCGTGCTGGCGGAGCAGGCCGGTTTGCGCAATGCGGCCAAGCCCGACAGCCAGGACATCTGCTTCGTGCCCGATGGCGACTATGCCAGGATCGTCAAGTCGATGCGGCCGGAAGGCGGCGCGCCGGGCGCGATTGTCCATGTGGAGACCGGCGAAGAGCTGGGCCGGCACAGGGGCATTATCCACTTCACCGTGGGCCAACGCCGCGGGCTGGAAATCGGCGGGCAGAGCGAACCGCTCTATGTCGTGGGGCTGGATGCTGCATCACGCGAGGTGCGGGTGGGCCCCAAGCGCTTGCTCGCCGTTTCAGGTGCTGTGCTGACGGAAACCAACCGGATCGGGCCGCTGCCCGATACCCCGCTCAGCGCCAAGGTGCGCAGCCTGGCCAAGCCGGTCCCGATCGAGCTGGAGGGCCCGATGGGCGATGGCGCAGAGGTGCGCATTCGATTCGCCAATCCCGAATTCGGGGTCGCGCCGGGTCAGGCCGCAGTGATCTATGCCGGAGAGCGTGTGGTGGGCGGCGGCTGGATCGACCGCACCGAACAGGCCGGTTGAACGGCGCTCAGCCCTCCCACTCCTGCAGCACGCAACCATAACCCTTGCGATAGGTCGCCGTATCACTGGCAAGCAGCGGGAAGCGCGCAGTCACGCTTTTCTGTTCCGTATCTTCCGCCAGGGTGACAAGCTCCATCCCGTCAAGCCTGTCCTTCGCGCAATCCTTCAGGCTGCGGCCCTCCACAAAACGGCAGGAGCATCCCACCCGCGCCATATAGGCGGTCGAAACTGTGGCATAGGCCTGGGCAGGTGCGCGATATTGCCACACCAGGGCCAGCAGGATGGCAACCACCGCCAGGACCAGCAGCGAGCCACGACCAGGCCTGGAACCGCTGCGCGATGATCGGGTCTTTGCCATTGCCAAGCGAGTGTCCTTGCGTAAGTGAGCAGTGAAATGAAGAAACGGTTCGCATCCCTTATCGCCCCTGTCGCAATGCTTCCAGCCCTCGCATCATGCGGCGATGGGGCAACCGTGCCGGAACCGCTTTCCGATGAAGCGCTGGCGGCTGTCACCAGGGATGCGGGCGCCCCGGCCAAGCAATTGGCGCGCGAGGTGGACGATCTTTTCACCATGCCCGGCCTGGGTGAAACGCGCGCGCTGGTGGTGATGGTGGACGGCAAGATCGCCGCCGAGCGCTACGGTGAAGGATACGGTCCCGACACACGCTTTGTCAGCTGGTCGATGGCCAAGACCGTCACTGCAGTGATGATCGGCATGCTGGTGGCGGACGGACGCTTGCGGCTGGACGAAAGCGCCCCGGTTCCGCAATGGCAGCGGCCGGGCGATCCCCGCGGCGAGATCACGCTGCGCCATTTGCTTCAGATGCGCAGCGGCCTGCGCCATACCGAAGCGGGTGACCCGCCCTACGAATCATCCGAAGTGCGCATGCTGTTCCTTGATGGGCGTGACGATATGGCGCGCTGGGCCGAGGAACAGCCGCTGGAAGCCGAACCGGGGGCGGTGTTCGAATATTCAACCAATACCAGCGTGATACTGGCCGATATTGCGGCGCGCATGCTGACCGACAGCAAGGACCCCGATATCCGGCGCAAGGTGGTGGCGCATTACCTCCACGCGCGGCTGTTCGGCCCGCTGGGAATGACAAGCATGGTGCCCGAATTCGATGCATCGGGCACGCTGATCGGTGGCAGCCTGATCCACGGGAATGCCCGCGACTGGGCCAAATTCGGCGAATTTCTGCGCCGCAAGGGCCGCGGCCCGGGCGGCGAACAGCTCGTCCCGCGCAGTTGGGTCGAAAGCATGGTTTCCCCCAGCCCGCGCAGTCCGCAATATGGGTTTCAGACCTGGCTCAACCGCGAATATCGCAAACCCGATGCAAGCGAACCGCATGAATTATTCCCCGATCGCGCGCCCAGCACCATGTTCTCCGCCATCGGGCATATGGGGCAATATGTCATGGTTTCACCTCGCCAGCATGTGACCTTGGTGCGCCTTGGCCATTCGGAAAGCGCAGAGCGCGTCGCCATGTTGCAAGAGCTGGCCGACATTCTGGAGCTATATCCGGAACGCTGAGCGCCCGGTTCAATCCGCCCGATCGGGCAACACCTCTTCCGCCGCAACGCCAACTTCGTTGATCAGCCCTTCCGGATCGGGGTGGATCAGCACCTCGACGCCGGGGAATTCGCTTTCCAGCCGCGCCTCGACCTCGTCCATCAGATCGTGAACCTCGACAATGGTCAGCCGCGGATCGACCGCCATGTGGAATTGCACGAAATCGTCCGCGCCGCTGGTGCGGGTGCGCAAATCGTGCACGCCGCGAATTTCGGGGTGGTGCGACAGCACTTCGACAAAGGCATCGCGCCGCTCGACCGGCCATTCCTTGTCCATCAGGTGATCAACCGCCTCGCTCGCCGCGCGCCACGCGCCCCATGCCAGCCATGCCGCAATACCCAGTCCGAACAGCGGATCGGCCTTGGCAATGCCGGCATATTGATCCAGCGCCAAGGCGGCGATCACCGCCAAATTCAACAACAAGTCGGACTGGTAGTGGACATTGTCGGTCTTGATCGCAACGCTGCCGGTCCGTTTGATCACCACCCGCTGCCACGCGATCAGCAAGAAGGTCGCCGCTATGGCAACCAAGGATACCCCGATCCCTTCCGCCGCAGCTTGGGTCTGCGCACTGCCCAGCAACTTCTCCACCGCGCGAAAAGCGATCCCGAAGGCCGAAATGGCGATCAGCATCACCTGCACCATGGCGGCCAGCGCCTCTGCCTTGCCGTGCCCAAAACGATGCTCTTCGTCAGCTGGTGTGGCAGCCACCCATACCCCAATCAAGGTGACGAGGCTGGCAATCAGGTCGAGCGTCGAATCCGCCAGGCTGCCGAGCATGGCGGTGGAGCCGGTCTTCCAGGTCGCCCAGGTCTTGAGGCTGACCAGCAAAATGGCCACGGTGATCGACGCATAGGCAGCGCTACGCGTAAGCTTGCCACGCGATTGGTGCTGGATCCCACTCATGGATAAAGCAGGGTGTCTTGCCACCCATCCTCTGTCCGCTCGAACTGGCGCCGGTCATGCAGGCGGAACGGGCGGTCCATCCAGAATTCCATCCTGTGCGGTTCGACGCGGAAACCCGTCCAATGCGGCGGCCGCGGAATAGATCCCACCAAATGGCGGGCGGTTACCTTGGCGATTCGTGCCAGAAATTCGCCGCGACTGGCAAGCGGGCGTGACTGGTCGGAAGCGATCGCACCCAGCTGCGAATCGCGGCTCCGGCTGGCGAAATAGGCATCGGCCATTTCTGGCGCGACTTCGTGCACCACGCCCTCGATCCTGATCTGACGACGCAGGCTCTTCCAATGAAATAACAGCGCCGCCTGCATGTTGGAGCGCAATTCCCCGCCCTTGCGGCTGTGAGCATTGGTGTAGAAGGTGAAGCCTTCGGGATCATGCCCTTTGAGCAGCACCATGCGTACCGATGGGGCGCCATCGGGCGTAGATGTCGCCAATGCCATGGCATTGGGATCATTCGGCTCGCTTGTCTCCGCTTCCCCCAGCCATTGCCCAAACAACGCCATGGGATCACCCGAAGGAATTTCGCTGGATGTTATCCCCGCAACCTGTCCGGGGGAAAGATCAGGCATGATTTGCAAATCCTACTGGATGGAACACATGGAACACAGTCCTGATCCCGAATTTGGGGGCCGTGACCGGCACGGTCAATGCCCGGAATCGATCAGCCAAAGATTGAATCTTGCTTGAGACCATATGGCAAGCCCTACGCTGCCGTGACAGGTTAGGAAAGCCCGCCATCTTGCGCCAATGCGCTGTTGTAACTAGCTAACACGGTATGAGCGATCCATATTCCACCCTGGGCGTAGGCCGCGGCGCGACCGAAGCAGAGATCAAGAGCGCCTATCGCAAACTCGCCAAGGAGTTGCACCCGGATCGCAACAAGGACAATCCCAAGGCGGCAGAGCGCTTTTCCGAAGTCGCGCGGGCCTATGATCTGCTGTCCGACAAGGACAAGCGCGGCCAGTTCGACCGGGGCGAGATCGATGCTGACGGCAATCCCGCCAATCCCTTCGCCGGGATGGGCGGCGGCAGTGGAGGCGGGGGCCAGCGCGGCTTCCGTCCGGAAGATTTCCAGGGCTTTAGCGGCGGCGGTGACATGGACCTGGGCGACCTGTTCGAAGGTCTGTTCGGCGGCGGTGGCGGCAGACGCTCGTCCGGCCCAAGTGGATTTGGCGGCGGCGGATTTGGAAGCCAGAGACGCCCACCCCCGCCGCGCAAGGGTACGGATATCCAATACCGCCTGTCGGTTCCCTTCGTGGACGCCGCCACCCGCAAGGATCAGCGCATCACTCTGGCCGATGGCAAGACGATCGATCTCAAGCTGCCGGCGGGCGTGGAGGATGGCACGCAGATGCGCCTTAAGGGCAAGGGCGAGCAGGGCCCGGGCGGTATGGGTGACGGAATCGTCACGCTGAGCGTTGGCAGCCACAAATTCTATCGCCGCGAAGGTGACAATATCCTGCTCGACCTGCCGATCACGCTGGACGAGGCGGTGAACGGCGCCAGGGTCAAATGCCCCACAGTGGATGGCGCGGTGATGCTCACGATCAAGCCCGGGACCGATGGCGGCACGGTGATGCGCCTCAAGGGCAAGGGCTGGACCTCCAAATCGGGCAATCGCGGTGATCAACTGGTCACGCTGGAAATCCAGATGCCGGATGACATTGCGGAACTGGCCAAACGGCTCGAAGGCTGGCAGGACGGGAGCGATCCGCGCGGCAAGCTGGGAGTTTAAGGGTGAATCCATTCGAGCTTCCGGAACCGGAAGAGCGGGAAATTCACTCGCTGTCGCCCGAAGCTCGTCGGGCCGAGGCCAAGGGGTTGCATGGCAAGGTGTTGCGGCATGTCGGGCCCGGCACCCGCGCATTCCGCGTGATCCAGCGCACTGTGATTGGCACGTTCAACGATGGCTTCATCCACGCCGGCAATCTGGCCTATCTCTCCATGCTGGCGATCTTCCCCTTCTTCATCCTGGGTTCGGCGATCTTCTCGCTGGTTGGCGAAGAGGGTGAGCGTTTGGCCATGATTGCCGCGGTACTGCACAATATGCCCCCCACCATCGCCAAGACGCTGGAACCGGTTGCCCGCGATGTGATCGATGCGCGCAGCGGTTGGCTATTATGGATCGGAGCAGGCATTGCGCTGTGGACCGTAACCAGCCTGATGGAGACGATCCGTGACATATTGCGCCGCGCCTATGGCACACAGCCAACCCATGTGTTCTGGAAATCGCGCTTGCGATCGGCCGGAATCATCCTGGGCGCGGTGGTCCTGTTGATGCTGTCGCTGTTCGCGCAAGTACTGATTGGGGCAACGCAGCAGGTGGTAGAGACGTTCTTCCCGCAATTGGTCGATCGCATTGCCCATCTGCAATTGACCCGGCTCGCCCCCGCGGCGGTGCTGTTCGTGTCACTCTATTTGCTGTTCCTCTCGCTCACGCCGCATGATTATCGCGCGAAGCGATACCCCAAATGGCCCGGCGCGCTGTTTGCCGCGCTGTGGGTGCTGGCGGTCACCGCAGCCCTGCCACCCTTGGTCAGGAGCGTATTCACCTATAGCCTGACCTATGGCAGCCTGGCAGGTATCATGCTGGCGCTGTTCTTTTTCTGGCTGGTTGGGCTGGGAATGGTTATTGGGGCGGAGCTGAACGCGGCTTTGGCGGTGACGCCGGAAGAGGAAGCCGCTGAAGTTGATGACATGACCGAGAAGGAGGCCGCATGAGCGGTTTGATGCAAGGAAAGCGCGGGCTGATCATGGGGCTCGCTAATGACAAATCGCTGGCCTGGGGCATTGCCCAAAAATTGCACGAGCAAGGTGCGGAGCTGGCCTTCTCCTATCAGGGAGAGGCGCTGAAGAAGCGCGTGGCACCGCTGGCTGAACAGTTGGGCAGCGATTTCCTGATCGAATGCGATGTGTCTGACATGGATGCGCTCGACGCGGCCTTCGACACGCTCAAATCACGCTGGTCCCAGCTTGATTTCGTGGTCCATGCAATCGGCTTTTCGGACAAGAGCGAACTGCGCGGCAAATATGTCGACACCAGTCTTGAAAACTTCCTGATGACAATGAACATCTCAACCTATTCGCTGGTGGCCGTGACCAAGCGTGCGGCGGAAATGATGCCTCCGCTCGATGAAGACGGGAATGGCGGCGGATCGATCCTGACGCTGACCTATTACGGCGCGGAAAAGGTGATCCCGCATTACAATGTGATGGGTGTGGCCAAGTCTGCGCTGGAAACCAGCGTCAAATATCTGGCCAATGATTTGGGGCCGCAGGGTATTCGGGTGAATGCGATCAGCGCCGGGCCGATCAAGACGCTGGCCGCCAGCGGCATCGGCGATTTCCGTTATATCCTGAAATGGAACGAGCTCAATTCGCCGCTGCGGCGCAATGTCACGATCGAGGATGTCGGCGGGGCCGGGCTCTATTTCCTGTCCGACCTGTCTTCAGGCGTGACGGGTGAAACCCACCACGTCGATGGCGGCTATCACGTTGTCGGCATGAAGCAGGAAGACGCGCCGGATATCGCGCTGGGGTGAGGCTGGCGGCACAGGGTTGAGGGGCGGCTAACTGGCCGCTTGGACGGAAGCTGGCACGAATTCGATACTGTCGATCGTGCCGCCAAGGGCGGAACGCCCCGACCATGCGCGGGCGTTGATGCCGAGAATCAAATGGTCGCAGCCTGCAGGCAGCGACGCGATGCGGAAATTGCTGGCGTCGCCGCTCAATCGCTCATCATAGGTGGGCGTAGTGTCGCCAGCGCAAAACAGCTGCAGCCGCACGTCGCGTGCCTGTTCGGCAGGGGCGATCCGCTGAGCAACGCGGATTTCAAACGGTGTTTGAGGCGTGCGCAGCAGCCGCGATGCGATCAAACCACCTTTGCCTGGACGAACGGCAAGTTCCAGCTGCTGGCCGTCCTGGCTCGTTTGGGCGCGAAAGCCCGGCTGGTCCACCAATTGCCATTCGAAGGGCGGATAGGCGGCCCGCCAGTCGATCGGGCCGGTGGCCGCCATGCTATCTTTCACGCCGCTGACAGAGCGGTAGATGCTTTCTGCGGTATCGATGTCCCCGCTCGCTGTCAGCCCGAAAATCAGTTGGCGGTCAAAGTTCTCGCTGTCCTCCACCACGATCTCTTGCCGCATCACAGCCAGATTGGGCCGAGCTTCCGGCTGCCTGACTGCATAAGCGAGGAATCGCTCATGCCAGGGTGCGCTGCCGTCGAGCAGCTGCGCGAAAACGGGAACAGTTTCGGTCTGGGTCAGGGCCTGGGTCAGGACCGGGAAGAATTCCGCATAATATTTCGGATGCACGCGCAGGATCTGGTCCAGCGTAGCGATCGTTTTGGGGTAGTCCCCTTCGGCCAAGTGCGCCTGCAAGGCCAGGCCCTGTAGCGAAAGGTTGCGCCGATTGAGGAGGGTCGCCGCTTCGACCAGCTGGCGCTGCGCCGCCTCGTTGGATTCGGCAAGGGCAAGGATGACATGCGACTTTATCCCAAGCGGCTCTGCACGAATGGCCGCTCGCGCCAAATCGGATGCGGCGGCGGCCGATTGAGGTGCATCCTCAGGCTGGGTGACACCATCGGTGAACGCCTTGAATGCCAGTTCTTCCCTCGCGGCCCCATTGAGCGGAAAGAGCGAGACCGCAAGCCGGGGCGCGGCCTTGGTTGAGACGCTGCTGAGTGCCTGCGCGCCGAGCGCCATTGCCAGAGCAACACCTACTGCAGAGGCCCAAATGAGCCGTGGCGCATTGCTAACCCGCATCAGATAAAGATCCCGCGGCTCAACCTATTCGGCGGCCTTTGGAACCGCATCGCTGCCATAGCCATAGCCATAGCCGTATCCATAACCATAGCCATAGGCGGCACCATGCTCGTCCAGCTTGGTGACCAGCGCGCCATATACCTGCGCCCCGGTGCGCCGCAGCCGATCGAGCGAGTTTTCGATCGCGCGCAGTTTCACGCGATCAGCCTCGATCGCATAGACCACCCCGTCAACCGCACGTGCCAGCTCGATTGCGTCAGCGAGCGAGAGCATGGGTGCGCCATCAACCAGGATCTGGTCGTAGCTGTGACGCGCTTCATCGATCAGCTGTTCAAAACGCGGGCTGGCAAGCAGTTCAACCGGGTTCGGAGGCCGGTGGCCGATCGGTACATAGTCGAAGCCGAACTGATCGAGATGCACTGTCTCCGAGGCAAGAGAAGCCGCGCTGTTGGTCAAGAGAGCGGCCAGGCCGCCCTTGCCGTGATCGCTGATGCCAAGTGTATCGGCCAGGCGCGAATTGCGCAGGTCGGCGTCGATCAGCAGGGTCCGTTTGCCAAGGTGCACAAAACTGGCGGCCAGAGCTGCCGAAGAGATGCTCTTGCCTTCGGCAGGAACCGAGGAAGTGAGCATCAATGCCTGTGGCGCGCCGTGCGGGGTAAGGAAGGTCAGGTTCGTTCTGACCGACCGATAAGCCTCGCTCAGCTCCGACGAACGCTGGAGAATCTGCTCGGCAATATCGTCTGTCTTCACCTTCGGGATTATGCCAAGGACCGGCACGCCCAGTCGCCTTGGTACATCCTGCGGATCGCGCAGTGCCTGGCTCAGGGTCACGCGCAGATAGACTAGCCCGCCAGCCAGAACCAGGCTGGCAACGAGAGCAATCAGCATGTTCTGGATCAGCGACGGCGCATAGGGGTCTTCAGGCGCCTCGGCGAGGTCGATCAGCTTGATGTTATTCTGCCCGGCACCCGAAGCTTCCAACTCCTTGTAACGTTGCAGCAGCGCGTCATAGAGCTGGCGGTTGGTATCAACTTCGCGCTTCAATATGCCATATTGGATGCCCTGGTTCTGTTGGCCGAGGAAACGAGCCTTGGCCTGGTCGAACTGAGCGCGCAGCTCCCGCTCGCGAATAATCGCCGCCTTGAGCGCCACCGAGCTTTCACCGGTGAGCGATGACCTCAAAGAGGCGACCTCGGCTTCTTTCTCACGCAGTTCAGGATAATCCGGACCAAAATTGGCCCGCAGGCTGGCCAGCTCCGCTTCAGCGGCGGCGAGTTGCGTGCGCAATTGGTTGCGCGGATCCTGCGACGGGAAATCACCCGATATCGTGGCTGCCTGTGCCGCGATGCGATCGGAGACTGCCTGGGCCAGCGCAGTGTTGAGCGCCGTCAGATCGGTCG
>JBNLDR010000038.1:0-19268 GCA_050304495.1 Altererythrobacter sp. | reverse complement strand
AGGGTCAGGGCCATGCGCCACGCACGCGGTACGAACCGCAGCACATATTCCCGGTGTGCAGACTCGGAGAAGCAGCGGTCGCGTACCGTGCTGATCATCCCGTAGATGCGCCGTTGTTCGCCGTAGCTGTCGTCGGGCTGGTGGCGCGCGGTGCCGGCAAGGTTACGCTGGGCAGCCCGGACGGGACCAATGCCACCCCGATGGGCGAGAGCAATCTGGAGGCGATCGGCGCGCTGCTTTACGGCAAATATGTGCTGCTGTTCGAGGTCGCCGGTATCATCCTGCTGGTCGCGATGATCGGCGCAATCGTGCTGACCCATCGCCGCCGCCCCGATGGCGCGCGCAGCCAGCAGAATATTTCGAAGCAGAACCGCAGGCGGCCCGAAGATGCGACCGTGATGAAGCAGCCCGAAGTCGGCAAGGGGGTCGAGCTATGACCCTTCGACAGGCTCAGGGCGAGCGGACCAAAGGAGCGCTGCGCGCATGATTGGGATCGAACATTACCTGGTGGTCAGCGCGGCGCTGTTCGTGCTGGGTGTGCTGGGCATCTTCCTCAACCGCAAGAACGTGATCGTTATCCTGATGGCGATCGAGCTGATCCTGTTGGCGGTGAACATCAACCTCGTCGCCTTCAGTGCCTTCATGGGCGATCTGGTGGGACAGGTCTTCGCCATGCTGGTGCTGACCGTTGCTGCGGCAGAGGCGGCAATCGGGCTGGCGATCCTGGTGATCTACTTCCGCAACCGCGGCACCATCGCGGTCGATGACGTAAACCGGATGAAGGGGTAACATCCAAGTGAATTCAATCCTCTTCATCGTTTTCCTGCCGCTGCTTGCCGCCATCATTGGCGGGCTGGGCAATCGCGCGCTGGGCAATACGGTCGTCAAATCGTTGACCACTGGCGCGCTGTTTATTTCTTGCCTGCTCAGCTGGCCAATTTTCCTTGGCTTCGTTGGCGGGACCTATGACCCTACGGTCGTTCCAGTGATGCAGTGGGTCCATTCCGGCACGCTGACTTTCGACTGGGCGCTGCGGGTCGACACTTTGACGGCGGTTATGCTGGTGGTGATCACCACCGTTTCGGCGCTCGTCCACCTCTATAGCTGGGGCTATATGGAGGAGGATCCGGATCAGCCGCGCTTTTTCGCCTATCTGAGCCTGTTCACCTTCGCCATGCTGATGCTGGTGACCGCCGACAATCTCGTCCAGATGTTCTTCGGTTGGGAGGGGGTCGGCCTCGCATCCTACCTGCTGATCGGTTTCTGGTTCAGGAAGCCGAGCGCCAATGCCGCCGCGATCAAGGCCTTCGTGGTCAACCGCGTGGGCGACCTTGGCTTTATGCTGGGCATTTTCGGCACCTATCTGGTGTTCCAGACCACTTCGATCCCCGCGATCCTGGAAGCTGCGCCCGGCATGACCGGCGCGACCATCGGCTTCCTGGGATATCGCATGCACACGATGGATATCCTGTGCATCCTGCTGTTCATCGGTGCGATGGGCAAATCGGCGCAGCTGGGGCTCCACACATGGTTGCCCGACGCGATGGAGGGCCCGACCCCGGTTTCCGCGCTGATCCACGCCGCCACCATGGTGACCGCAGGCGTGTTCATGGTCTGCCGCCTTTCGCCCATGTTCGAGACTGCCCCGGTGGCGCTGGGCATGGTGACCTTTGTGGGCGCAGCGACCTGCTTCTTCGCCGCGACGATCGGCACCACGCAGTGGGACATCAAGCGAGTGATCGCCTATTCGACCTGTTCGCAGCTCGGCTATATGTTCTTCGCCGCAGGCGTCGGTGCCTATGGCGCGGCGATGTTCCACCTGTTCACCCACGCATTCTTCAAGGCGCTGCTGTTCCTAGGGGCAGGTTCGGTCATCCACGCGATGCACCACGAACAGGACATGCGCTATTACGGCGGCCTCAGGAAGCATATCCCGCTCACCTACTGGGCGATGATGGCAGGCACGCTGGCGATTACCGGTTTCGGCGTTTACGACCTCCATGCGGGCTTTGCCGGCTTCTGGTCCAAGGATGCCATCATCGAAGTCGCCTATGCGCGCGGAACCGAGATGGCGACATTCGCTTTCTGGATGGGCGTATTCGCGGCCTTGCTGACCAGCTTCTACAGTTGGCGGCTCGTTTTCCTGACCTTCTATGGCAAGCCGCGCTGGATCGAGAGCGAGCACATTCAGCATTCGGTCCACAAGACGCCCGAGCAGGCTGGTGAGGATACGACGGGCGGTTACCACCCGCATGAAAGCCCGTTGCCCATGCTGATCCCGCTGGGTGTGCTGTCAGTGGGCGCGATCGCGGCCGGCCAACTGTTTGCGCCGACATTCCTCGAAAACGCGGAATTCTGGGGCGGATCGATCTTCTACAATGAAGCGCTGATGCACGCGATGCATGGCGTGCCGACCGCAGTAAAATATGCCGCCTTCATCGTGATGGTGCTGGGCTTTGTGGGCGCGTTCTGGGCCTATATCCGCAACACGTCGATCCCGGCCAAGTTCGTGGCGCAGTTCCGGTACGTCCACCAGTTCGTTTACAATAAATGGTATTTCGACGAGCTCTACCATGTGATCTTCGTCAAGCCGGCCTTCTGGCTGGGCCGCCAGTTCTGGCAGCGCGGCGACCAAGGCCTGATCGATCGCTTCGGCCCCAATGGCGCGGCCTGGCTGGTGCAGCAGGGTGCCGTCGTCGCGAAGAAGGTGCAGACCGGATATCTCTATAGTTACGCGTTGATCATGCTTATGGGCCTGGTCGCCGCCATCACCTGGGTAATGTTCTGATGGACGGCTTTCCGATCCTCTCCGTGATGCTGCTTGTTCCGCTGGTGGCGGGCATTGCATGCTTCTTCATCGATGCAGCCATGGCGCGCGCGACTGCGCTGGTGGCGACTCTGGCCAATTTCGTGCTCGGTATTGTGCTGTGGGCCAATTATGACATTGGCGGTGCGCAGTGGCAGTTCGTCGAGCGGGCAGAACTGTTCTCCGGCTTTTCCTATGCCCTGGGGATCGATGGCATCGCGCTGATGCTGATCGTGCTCAGCGTGTTCCTGATGCCGATTTGCATCCTCGCCAGCTTGGATGCGATCAAGACCCGCGTCGGTGAATATATGGCGGCGTTCCTGATCATGGAAACGCTGATGATCGGCGTGTTCGCCGCGCAGGATTTGTTCCTGTTCTATATCTTCTTCGAAGCCGGCCTGATCCCGATGTATCTGATCATCGGCGTGTGGGGCGGGGTGGACCGCATTTACGCCAGCTACAAATTCTTCCTCTACACACTGCTTGGCTCGGTGCTGATGCTGATCGCGATGTTCTGGATGGTCGGCACTGCCGGGACGACAGATATCCCGACGCTGATGCAGTATGACTTCGCCCCTGAAGCGCAGACGTGGTTGTGGCTCGCCTTCTTCGCCAGCTTTGCGGTGAAGATGCCGATGTGGCCGGTCCATACCTGGCTTCCCGATGCCCACGTGCAAGCGCCAACTGCCGGTTCGGTGATCCTGGCAGGCGTGCTGCTGAAGATGGGCGGTTACGGCTTCATCCGTTTCAGCCTGCCGATGTTCCCCGAAGCGAGCGCGCAGTTCGCCTGGCTGATCTTTGCCCTGTCGATGATCGCGGTGGTGGTCACTTCGCTGATCGCGCTGGTGCAGCACGATATGAAGAAGCTGATCGCCTATTCCTCCGTCGCGCATATGGCGATTGTCACGGTCGGCCTGTTCGCCTTCAACGTGCAGGGGCTGGAAGGTGCGATGATCGTCATGCTCAGTCACGGGCTGGTGTCGGGCGCGCTGTTCCTGTGCGTTGGCGTGATCTACGACCGGCTGCACACGCGCGAGATTGACCGTTACGGCGGCCTCAGCATCAACATGCCCAAATATGCGCTGTTCTTCATGCTGTTTACGATGGCCAGCATTGGCCTTCCGGGAACCAGCGGTTTCGTCGGCGAATTCCTCTCGCTCGCGGGTGTCTATCAGGTTTCGACCACGGTTACGCTGGTCTGCACCACCGGCATCATCCTGGGCGCAGCCTATATGCTTTACCTCTATCGCCGCGTGGCCTTTGGGGAGCAGAAGAATGCCGATGCGGCAGCCATGCCCGATTTGAGCCCGCGCGAATGGGCCATGCTGGCACCGATTGCGGCGGCGGTGCTGTGGATGGGTGTCTATCCCGAAAGCTTCCTTGCACCGATGCGTGCCGATATCGCCGCGCTTGATGCGCGCGTTGCCCGCGCGGCGCCAGAGGGTGACAGCAAGCTCAAGGTTGGAGAGCCTACCGGCCATACCGCCAATGAAATCGCACACCATGGCGAAGCCAGCGAAGAGGGGGCCCACTGATGGACTATGCAAGCTCCCTTACGCTAATCGCGCCTGAAATCACTCTGGGCGCTTCGGGCCTGATCCTGCTGCTGGTAGCGGCATGGGGCGGCGACAAGGCGGCCCGCCTGGTCACCTATGGCGGCATGCTGGCGCTGTTCGGTGCCGGGGTGATGCTGGTCCCGACCCTGCACGAAGGTGCATCCGGGCCGGACTTCCTGGCCTTTGGCGAATTGTTCCGTGCAGATGCCTTTGCCGCCTTTGCCAAGGCGCTGATTTACCTCGCGGCGATTGGCTGTCTGGTGGTGGCGCCTGCATATTTTGAGCGGCGCGGCGCGATGAAGGCGGAATACCCGATCCTGGTGTTGTTCGCGGCATTGGGCATGAGCATCATGGTGTCGGCGGGCGATTTCCTGACGCTCTATGTCGGGTTGGAGCTCAACAGCCTTGCCGCCTATGTCATGGCTGCTTTCCTGCGCAACGATGCGCGTTCGGCCGAGGCGGGCCTCAAATATTTCGTGCTGGGCGCGCTCGCTTCGGGCATTCTGCTTTATGGCATCAGCCTGCTCTATGGCTTCACCGGCAGCACCAGCTTCAGCGGAGTGGCCGCGGCGCTGACGGGCGAGATTTCGACCGGCGCGCTGTTCGGGCTGATCTTTGTGCTGGCTGGCCTCGCGTTCAAGATCTCCGCCGTACCGTTCCATATGTGGACGCCGGACGTTTACGAAGGTGCACCAACCCCGGTCACCACCTTCTTCGCCACCGCGCCCAAGGTCGCCGCGATTGGCCTGACTGCGCGCGTGACGCTGGAAGTGTTCGGCGGTCAGGCTGATGCCTGGCGCCAGATCGTGATCTTCGCCTCGCTCGCTTCGATCATCATCGGTGCATTGGGTGCAATCGGGCAGGAAAACCTCAAGCGGCTGTTGGCCTATAGCTCGATCAACAATGTCGGCTTCATCCTGCTGGGCCTGGCGGTGGCGACGGCGAGCGGGGCCAGCGCGATGCTGGTTTACCTGTTCGTCTATGTCGCAATGTCGCTGGGCAGCTTTGTCGCACTGCTGATGCTGCGTGATGAGGAGGGCAATCTCTACGAGACCTTTGCCGACATCAGCGGGCTTTCGCTGACCCGCCCGTTGATCGCGTGGAGCCTGTTGCTGCTGATGTTCAGCCTGGCGGGTATTCCGCCGCTGCTGGGCTTTTACGGCAAGTTCGTGGTGTTTCAGGCGACGGTAGAGGCGGGCATGATTGCGCTTGGCGCGATTGCCATTGCCGCCAGCGTGATCGGCGCATTCTACTACATCAAATTCGTCAAGGTGATGTTCTTTGATGAGCCTGCGAACGTCGTGACCGGCAAGAGCGGTAGCGGTCATTGGGCCGTACTGCTGATCTGCGCTGCGATCGTCTCGCCGTTTGGATATCTGCTCACGCCATCGCTGGTAGACCTTGCCGACAAGGCCGCAAACGCGCTGTTCCTGACCCTTTGATCCAGACCGTCGCCGAAACCGGTTCCACCAATGCCGATCTGATCGCGCAATTGCGCGGCGCAGAGCACGTAGCGGAAGGGGACTGGCTGGTGGCGGACCGCCAAAGCGCCGGGCGCGGACGTCAGGGCCGCGAATGGTTCGACGGGGCGGGCAATTTCATGGGATCGACCGTGGTTCATCGCCACGAGATGGACCCGCCCGCCAGCACTTTGGCGCTGATGACAGGGCTGGCAGTTTACGAGGCAATCCTGCCACTCTGCCCCGATCCCCTGGCGTTGAAGCTGAAATGGCCCAACGACCTAATGCTGGGCGGGGCGAAGCTGTGCGGCATTTTGCTTGAGGGTGAAGGCAAGTCGGTTGTCGTGGGAATTGGCGTGAACCTGCTCCAGGCACCGCAATTGCCCGATCGTGCGACCGTGGCGCTTGCGGATGTCACCACGCCGCCATCGCGCGATGACTTCGCTACGATGCTAGCCGCGTCTTTCGCGCGAGAGCTTGAACGGTGGCGCAGCTTTGGGATCGAGGCTTTGATGCGGCGCTGGACGGCTGCGGCAATGCCGGAAGGCACCGCGTTCTCGGTTCACGAGCCGGGGGGGGTGGTGATCCATGGCCGCTTTGCCGGACTCGATCCGGCAGGTAACATGCGCTTGCGCTTGGAAGATGGCGGCGTCCGTGTCATTCACGCGGGCGATGTCACGCTCGATCATGGGGGCTGAGAATATGCTGCTGGCGATTGATGCCGGAAATACCAACGTCGTTTTCGCACTGTTCGAGGGGCGTGAGATCAAAGCGCGCTGGCGGATCGCGACCGATCCGCGCCGTACGGGCGACGAATATGCCGTGTGGCTCTCGCAATTACTGGAAATCGAAGGAATTGATCGCAAGCAGATTGATAGGTTGATTATCGGCACTGTGGTCCCGCGCGCGGTCCATAATCTCACCGTGCTGGCGCAGAAATATTTCGGCGTTGACCCGATCATCGCAGGACAGGGTAGCGCCCATTGGGGGATCGGCGTCGATGTCGATCAGCCCAGTTCCTTGGGGGCAGACCGTGCGCTCAACGCGATTGCGGGGCACGAGAAATACGAAAGCGACCTGATCATTGTCGATTTCGGCACTGCAACGACTTTTGACATGGTTGACTTCAACGGGGCCTACAAAGGCGGGATCATCGCACCGGGGATCAACCTCTCGCTCGATGCGCTGGTCAATAACACCGCAATGCTGCCGCGCATCGCGATTGGCAGCCCCTCAACGAATAGCGTGATCGGAACCAATACAGAGGATCAGATGCTGATCGGCGTGTTCTGGGGCTATGTCGCGATGATGGAGGGGTTGATCGCCCGGATGAAGGCGGAGGTTGGCCGACCGGTCAAGGTGGTGGCAACCGGAGGGTTGGCGATCCTGTTCGATCAGCACACCCAGATATTTGACGCGGTCGATGCCGATCTGACGCTGGATGGGCTGGCCATTCTGGCAGAGCGGGTTGCTGCGTGAAAAAGGATTTTACGCCTGAGAACGAACTGCTGTTTCTTGCGCTTGGTGGTTCCGGCGAGATTGGCATGAACGTCAACCTCTATGGCTGCAACGGCAAGTGGTTAATGGTCGATCTGGGGATGACCTTTTCGGGGGAGCAATATCCCGGCGTTGACCTGGTTTTTGGCGATCTCGAATTCATTGAAGAGCGCACCAAGGATCTGCTCGGCATTGTCCTGACACATGGACACGAAGACCACATCGGCGCGGTGCCCTATTTCGCCGCAGAACTGGGCGTGCCGCTCTACGCCACGCCGTTCACCGCCGATCTGGTGATGCGCAAGCTGGATGAGGCGGGGCTGACAAAGGAGGTCGAATTGTTCGTGATCGAGGAAGATCACGGGCGCATCGATCTGGGGCCGTTCAGCGTCACCTACATTCCGCTCGCGCATTCGATCGCCGAGGGCAATGGGCTGGTGATCGAAACACCGTATGGGACTGTGTTTCACACTGGGGACTGGAAGCTCGACGAAGAGCCGATCATCGGCGAGCCGACCACTGAGGAAGAGCTAACCGCGATTGGCGATGATGGCGTGTTGGCGCTGGTGTGTGACAGTACCAATGTATTCAACTCCAGCCCCAGCGGGTCGGAAGGCGGGGTCTATCGCGGGCTGATGGAAGAGGTTGCGAAGCATGCGGGCCGCCGGGTGGTGGTGACGACTTTCGCCTCCAATGTCGCCCGCCTGCAGACCCTGGCCGATGTCGCGCGCGAAAACGGACGGAAGCTATGCGTGGCCGGGCGCTCGCTCGACCGGATCATTGAAGTTGCGCAGGACACTGGCTATCTGCAGGATTTCCCGGATCTGGTCGATTTCGATACCGCCATGTCCCTGCCGCGGGGCGAGGTCATGGTGCTGGCCACGGGTGGACAGGGCGAACCGCGGGCGGCATTGGCCCGGATTGCCGAGGGAACGCATCCGATAGAGCTGACCGGCGGCGATGTGGTCCTGTTCTCAAGCCGCCAGATTCCCGGCAATGAAATCGCGATCGGACATGTCCAGAACAAGCTTGCCGCACGCGGCATTGTGATGGTGACCGACCGGCAGAGCCATATCCACGTTTCTGGCCATCCGGGGCGTCCAGAGCTTGAGGCGCTCTATGGCTGGCTCCGGCCAGAGATACTGGTGCCTGTGCATGGCGAAATGCGCCATATGAGCGAGCAGGCCAGACTGGGGCGCAGGAATGGCATCCCCAAAGCGGTGGTCCAGCAAAACGGCGACGTTATTCGCCTCGCGCCGGGTGAGCCGGGCAAGCTGGCAGAGGTGCGGGCAGGGCGGCTCGTACTGGATGGCGATATTATCGTGCCGGCCGATGGCGATGCGATCACCATGCGCCGCCGTCTGGCGCGCGATGGACTGGTGATCGTGGTGCTGGATGACAAAAACCGGCCTACAATTGAGGCAATCGGACTGCCGCTGGACGAAGACATGCCCGAATTCCTGACCGAGGCTGCCGCAGATGTGATCGCGGCGATCAAGAAACTGAAGGGGAAATCGGCGCAGGACCGTGACGAGATTGAGGAAACTGCCCGGCTTGCGGCGCGGCGCGCAGCCCAGCGCTGGTCAGGCAAGAAGGCCCAGGTGCGGGTTCTGTCACTGGCGAGGGTAAGCTGATGAAATGGACTTCGATCCTGGCGATTTATGCGTTGGTGTGGGTGCTCACCGCATTCATGTCACTTCCCTTCGGCGTGAAGACGCATGACGAGATGGGGATTGAGAAGATCCCAGGGCAGGCAGACAGCGCTCCAGCAAATTTCCGGCCTGGAAGGCTGGCGCTGCGGGCAACCTTCATCGCTGCCGCCCTGACCGCGCTATATGTGCTGAATTACAGCTATGGCTGGATCGGGCCCGAAGATCTCGACTTCCTGCCTTCGCCGCCGGACTACGAAAACGCGCAAGGTTAATTGCGCAGGCGATCGATCGCCTGTGCCAGCGCGACGTAAAGCTTGCCCATGTCCGAACCGAGTACTGTTACGCCGAGGGCATTGCCGTCGCGCGTGGACAGTACCGTTCGCAGCATGCTTTCGAAATCGTGGATGTAGCGGCTGACATGTTCGCGGAAATCGTCGTCACGCTGATACAGGTCGACAATCTCGCGTGCATCGCTGTTCTCGATAAGGCGGACCGCACGGCGGGTGAAAATTCCCCGGTCGCCCTTGAGATAGGATGCCCAGGCACTGTCACTCACTTCGCTTGAGAAGGCCTTGGAGATGTCGATCGCGTTGGAATTCAGGCTTTCGGTGATCAGCGCCATCCGCCGCGTGAAATCATTGTCCACCCGTTCTTCGGCCAGTTCGCGGGCGCGGGATACGCGCTGTTCGAGATTGTTGGCCAGCTCATTCACCTTGGCCAGTTGATCGCGCAACTGGATCGCGGCCTTGCGCCCTGTGTCCGTGAACTTGCCGGTAGCTTGCTCAATTTCACTGATGGCATCGGCCGAATTGGAGAGCATCGAGCGCTGGATCGTCTCGCTGGCAATCGTCGCAATCTTTTCTGCCGCCTTCTCAACCACTTGGTGCGAGCTGGCTTCCAGCGTGGTGAAGGCCTGGCGCGATGCATCCACCAGCCGGTCTATCGACGCCTGCAGTTCTTCGCGTGTGCTGGCCGAAACGCGCTCGCTGGCAGATTCGATCTCTGTCAGCGCTGCCTGCAACGACCTGACGCGCTCCAGCGATTGCTCTGAATAGGATGTGATCTTCTCACCAAGCTGATCGACAGAGCTGCTCGCGCTATCGATGCTTCCCTGGGTGGTGATCAGATAATCTGATAGATCACTACCATGCTTGCCGGCCTGTTCGATCGTATCGCGCAGCAAGGCTGCGCGCTGTTCAAACTGCCCAAGCCGGTTTTCGGCATTGTCGATTGCATGGGGCAGGTCCTCGCGGCTTTGCTTGGCGCCCGATTGAATGATTTCGAGTAGTCGAATGCTGGATTCGGTCAGTGTTTCAAGCGTTACGCCAGTTTCGGCGAGGTTGGAGCGGTTTTCAGCCAGCTTGCCTGACAGATCGCCCAGACCCTTGCCGAGCCGCTCGCCCGCAATGTCTGCCTGTTCGCTGACGCTCTGAAACAGGGCGTTCAGCTCGCCAACCTTTGTCGCAATTGCCTCACCATGGACGGCGAGCTTGCCCAGTTCGGTGATTTGCGCCTCGCGCCGCTCTGCCAATGCTTCATCAAGTTGCGCCATGCGCTGGGCAAGGACCTCGCTGGCTTGCGATTCGCGTGTGTCGAACGCATCCTGTCGTCGGGCAATTTCTTCGTTAAACTTCACGTCCCGCGCGGCCAGCAGCTCGTCGAAGCGGTTGGCTTCCCCGCGCAGCGACTGGATGCGCTGCTGTGAGGCGGTAATCGCTTTTTCGTCCAGCTGGTCGAGATCGGTGATGACCGAAGAGATATCCTTGCGCAGCCGGTCACGCGCTTCTTCAAGCGCCTTGTAAGCGGCGGCTTCGGCATCGCGCATCGCGCTTGAGAGCTCATCATTATCGGTCCGCAGGCCGTCCATTCGTGCCCGGAAAGCTTCGAGACTCTGCGTCTCTTCCTGCTCGATCTGCTCACGCAGGCCGGAAATGCCTGACCTGAGTTCATCGGCGCGGTGGCGCATGGCGGCAAGCGCATCGACCTCTCGCCCGTCCAGATCGACGCGGAATTCCTCGCTCTTTTCCTTGAGCGCTGTGAAGCGTTCCTCGGCAAGAGCATCGAGACGCGCGACCTGCTGTTCGAACGTATCGAGCGTGTTTTTGACCGTGCCGGTCAGGGTATTGACCTGGCGTTCGCTGGCCACGCCAAATTCGTTAAGACGCTGGAACCCGCCGATCAGCTTGTCGAGCTGTTCATGCGCAGTGCGCCCGGCATTACCCACCTGATTGGAGACATCGCGTGCGGAATTGGCGATTACCGGCAAATCGTCGCGCAATTTCTGCATGTTTTGCAATGCCGTATCGCTGACGTTTGCGATGGAATCGATTTGTTGCCCATTGGTGTGGATCAACCCTTTCAGCTCCTGAGCGTGGGTTGAAAGCCTTTCGCTCGCGACACGCCCAAGCGATTCAAGTTCCAGCGATTGCGAGCCCAGGAATTCGCGGGCCAGGCTGAGTTCGCGATTGATCACCAGCAGCCGCGTTTCGAGCTGTGCCGCCTCATGCGAAAGTTTCGATGCCATATCCACAAACCGACCGGCCTCCCGGTGGCTGGTCCGCATGGCCAGCAGCCACAGGGTGATAACCAGCAAGACCGGGACCGACCAATTGATGATCCAGCCCACCCATTGCGTTGGCGTGCCGCCCGCCAGCAAGGCATCGCGCAGCGCCCAACCGTAAAAACCGGTCCAGCCTGCCACTGCCAAAAGCGCCAAGGCTGGCATGATCCATGAAAATCGCGAGCTGGCGGGTTGCTTCTCAGGCTCCTCAGCTTCCCAATTTTCTTCCCAATCGGGCTCCAGCGCAAGTGGTTCTTCCACTGTATTTTCAGTGGCTTGAGTACCCGCGCCTTGCGCGCCTTCGGGGCCTACGGCCCGGATATGCGATCCTCCGGTCATTTGGGGATTCTAGCGGAAATTCACACATGTTAAACCCGCTTTTAACTCACTGCGTCATATGAGCTGACAAATGGCATATGAATGCGGAGCTTTGGACGCCACTTTGGCCGCTGCAGCAGGCGATGACGCCGCGTTGATGGC
This sequence comes from Altererythrobacter sp., assembly GCA_050304495.1. Classification (GTDB taxonomy): domain Bacteria; phylum Pseudomonadota; class Alphaproteobacteria; order Sphingomonadales; family Sphingomonadaceae; genus Erythrobacter. The sequence continues at coordinate 7,257 of JBNLDR010000038.1, read as the reverse complement.
AGAGCTGCGTTCGGCATTTATCGACAGCGCTCGGCGTCAACTTGACCTGCTGCAACGTTCGCGCTGCGATGGCAATTGGACGGTTGCGGCCATGCGCCTGAAGGGGCTGGCGGCGAGTTTCCAGGCCGATGAGCTTTGTGATGCGGCAGAGGCGGCGCTGCAATGCGCGCCCGGGGAACCGGCAGTTACCCGCAATATCGATGCCATCCTCTCTCGGCTAGCCGCGACTGGCCAATAAGCCGTTGACCGCGCTCACGCAGCGCTTCCACATCACCGCCACAGGCACTAACATCCGGCACGTTCATCGGATGGGATTACGTCAGTTGCGCATTGCCCTGTTATCGAGTGTCGAGCGAACGCCGGAAGGCGAATTGCGCGCCTTCCAGCGCATTGGTGGCCGTTCGGTCATCGCGTGGCAGGTGGACTTGGTACGGGAACTGGGCTGCGAGCGTATTGTCTGCCTGTCTGAAGGGCCATCGCCAGAACTCATCGGCCTGCAGCGCGAAGTCGAGGCGAGTGGACTGAAATTCAATCTGATTCGCGGGTCATTGCATCTGGTGGGGTTGGTTACGGCAGACCAGGACATTGTCGTTATTGCCGATGGGCTGGTGGTCGAACGCGCGCTTGCCTGCGGCATGCTTAAAGACGGACGTGGCATTCTGGCGCTACCGGCGGAGGCGGGGATCGCTGCCGGGTTCGAACGTATCGATGCCGAACACGCCTGGGCTGGCGTGTTCATCGCGCGCGCCAATATCGTGTCACAACTCGCTGATTTACCTCCCGATAGTGACACTGTGTCGCTTCTTTTGAGGCTCGCCCTGCAGGCCGGGACACGGCGGATTCCGGTCGAGAGGGAGCGGCTTGACGGCGGCGAATTGCTGCTGGCGATCGATCGATCGGAACTGGACCGGCGCGAGACGGCGCTTCTGGAAGGCAGTGCGCGGCGTTCGCATTGGACGGCCCCGGGCCAATTTGCGGCAAATCTGCTGGCGCGGCGCCTTGCACCGGATGGGTTGGCGCGCGGTCCTGTCATCGCTGGTGCCTCGGCCGTGCTGATGATGCTTGGTGCAACTGTCCTATCGGGCATGGATCATGCGTTTTCTGCGGTTTGCACCATGATTGCGGGTACTTTCGCCCTCGCGACCGGGCGGACAATGGCAGCGATGAAGGTGCGCCTGCTTGGTCGTGAGGAAAATCCGCGTTTTGTGTGGCTTGCCGGTGTTCTGAGAGACATCCTCGCGGGTGCGGCGCTGACTTTGCCCAGTCTGCCATTCATGTTGCCCAGGCGGGCATTTCTCCCGCTGGTCATGATTGGCTTGTTGTATCTGGCAGCGCGAACAGGCGCAGAACGTTGGCGCGCCATGTGGGAAGATCGCACGCTTCTGTTCCTCTTGCTCGCTCCGGCTGCGTGGTTTGGCAACCTGACTCAGGCCATGGCCGTGCTGACGATTGCCGCGTTGACCTATTGCCTTGTTTCCGGGCGCAATAGTTCAATAACGACGGATTAACCACGCTGCGCTATGAGCATGTAATGAGTGAGGCTGTGTCAAACACAATAGATGACAGCCAGGTCGAAGCGCTGATGCGTGACGAACTGGCGCAGGGGGACCAGGCGTTGGCCGGCGTTGCCCCTGTGCTGGGCCATCTGTTGACCAGCGCCGGACATGTTCTTGTCAGCGAGGACGTGGTGGCGCGAATGCGCGGCATGCTCGGCGATCTGGCAGCGCAATTGCTGCAAGCAGAGGCCGCTGCTGCAAATCCAAAGGACAGGTCTTCGATCCCGGATGAACGTGTCGATCGCCTGGGTGCGCGCCTGGCTGAGAATGGGATTGTGCTGGGTTATTGCTATTCGGTGGCGATCGAGGCGCTGCTGACAGAGGAGCTGGAGCAGCGCGCCGGAATTAACCAGGTATTGCCGCCTCTGATGCAGGAACTCATCGCTTCGCAAGACGAGGGGACCGCCGAGCTTGCCATGGCAAGCATGGCTGCCCAGGCCCGGTTCGTGCAGACCCAGCGGCGTATGAGCTTGCCGTTGACAGAGGTTCCTGCCGAATTGTTTCACGAACTGGTCAAGATCTGGTCCGGTTTTGCGCGCGATGTCGATCCCGCCACGCGTTCACAGGTTGAGGCGCTGCTGCGCGCCAAACATGATGAAAGCAGCAGCCGTTATGGGTTACTCACAAGACTGGTCTCGAAACTGAACGCCGGGGCGCTGGCGGCGCTGGTGGTTGAGCATGGGGGCTTTGCGCTGTTTGCGACGGCGCTGGCCAGCCTGACGCGCCAGCCGCGCGAATTGGCGGTATTGTCATGCCATCCGCGCCAGCAGGCACGCCTTGCGCTGAGCTTGCGCGCTGCGGGGGTCAAGCCGGAGGATATCGCGCAGCAATTGCTCGTCATCCAGCCGGATTCGGCGCTGCCGGATGGTTTTGCCGAGATCGGCAAGGACCAGGCGCGCGCCATGCTTGACGCTTCGGCTCTGGGGTCCGGGCAATAGGTATGGGGCAGGGCAACACCACACTCGCCGCGCGCGGGCTGACCGATGCCGAAGACCGGTTGATCAATGCCGATCAGCCGTTGGCCGAGCTTCAGGAGCGTTGCGGCGGATCGATTCCCGGTGTTCTGGCGGTGCCCGAACTGCTCGATCTCGTGCGGCAGGGACGGGTGATGGGGCTCAGGCTAGCGCGAGAATTCTCTGCCTTTGACGGCCAGGGGAAAGTCACTGGCTTTGTTCGGATCAACCCGCTGAGCGGCGAAGAAGATGATGCGGTTTGCGAGATTCTTATCGAGAACTGGCACCGCGATGCAAGCTCGGCGGAGGATGAGCGAGAGGCGCTGGAGCGGATCGACGCGATTGACCGGGCTACGGCGGAACTGACCGCACGGCTCGATGCCGATCAGAAGGTTCAGGCAGTGGAATGCAGTGCCAGCGATCTGGGGCAATTGGCCCAGGTCATGCGCGCTGCGCCCGGCAGCCTGTGGTATGCGCATGTCGATCTGCCCGAAGTGGCCCATCGCCAACCGCTCCATTGGCGACTGCTGGATGGCGCGCAATGCATTGTCGATGGATCGCAGCGCAGCTGGCGTGTCCGGCTGCTGCCCATCGGTGGATCGGGAAATGCGCCAATCGGGTTCGAGTTGTTGCTGGTTGCCGATCATCCGCTGCCCAACGCAACGGATGAAGAAAGCAAGAAGGAATCCGATTCGATGAGCCTTGTTGGCGATGCGTTGACGCCGGCGTTGCGCCAGCCGATCTCGCGGATCATCGCCAATGCCGAGACGATCCGATCGCGTTTGGCCGGACCGCTGCGCGCGGAATATAGCGGCTATGCTGGCGATATCGCATCCGCCGGGCAGCACCTGGCTGATCTGCTGGATGATCTGGCTGATCTGGAAGTTGTTGAATCCGAAGATTTCTCTACCGCGCAGGAGCAAGTTGATCTGGCTGATGCGGCGCGCCGTGCGGGCGGCATATTGGGCGTGAAGGCGCGCGACAAATCGATCAGCCTGTCGCTTCCTGCAGAAGCAGAAGCGGTCATCGCAATGGCTGAATTCCGCCGGGTTTTGCAGATACTGCTGAACCTGGTTGGCAATGCGATCAAATATTCGCCATCCGAAAGTGCGGTCTCGATTTCTGCATGCGAAGTGGGCGAGGGATTTGTCGGCTTGCTGATCGCAGACAATGGCCCCGGCATGACGCCCGAACAGCAACAGCGCGTGTTCGACAAGTTCGAACGGCTTGGCAGGGATGGCGATGGGGGATCCGGACTGGGGCTCTACATTTCACAGCGGCTTGCCCATGCGATGGGCGGCAGCCTGACGCTGGAAAGCGAACCTGGTGCAGGGACGCGCTTCACGCTCGCATTGCCCGCAGCAGGCTAAGCGCTGATTTTGCGCCCAATCCAGAAGATCACCACCCCCACCAGGGCAGTAATCGCGCCGTTCACGGTCCATTGGCGATCCGCCAGCATGAAGCTTTCAGCCGGCCACATGATGATGCCAAGCCCTTGCAGCGCCCAAAAGGTACCGAAAATGATCAGGAGAACGCCGAGCACTTGCAAGATAATCCGCAGCAGTTTCTTCATCGACGTTCTCCCTGGTTGGTGATCCGATTAGCGCTTATCAACCGGAACATAATCGCGGTGTGTCGGGCCGGTGTAAAGCTGACGCGGGCGGCCGATAACCTGGCCGGGATCGGAAATCATTTCGTTCCACTGCGCCACCCAGCCCACGGTCCGGGCCAGCGCGAAAAGCACTGTGAACATGGTGGTGGGGAAGCCGATCGCCGACAGGATAATGCCGGAATAGAAATCGACATTGGGGAACAGCTTCTTTTCCTGGAAATAGGGATCGTTCAGCGCAATCTCTTCCAGTCGAAGAGCGGTTTCGAACACCGGATCCTTGACCTTCAGGGCATCGAAAACCTCGCGCACCGTCTTCTGCATCACAGTCGCGCGCGGATCGTAATTCTTGTAGACACGGTGGCCGAAGCCCATCAGGCGGAACGGATCGTTCTTGTCCTTGGCACGTTCGATATAATGCGGGATGCGATCGGGCGTGCCGATTTCTTGCAGCATGTTCAGCGCGGCTTCGTTCGCGCCGCCATGGGCGGGCCCCCACAGGCAGGCAATGCCCGCTGCGATACAGGCAAATGGATTGGCGCCAGACGAACCTGCAAGCCGCACGGTTGAGGTGGAGGCGTTCTGTTCGTGATCGGCATGGAGGATGAAAATCCGGTCCATTGCCCGTTCGACTTCAGGGATTACCTCATATTCTTCAGCCGGGACGCCGAATGTCATGCGCAGGAAATTGCCTGTATATGACAGCGAATTATCCGGATACATGAACGGCTGCCCGACAGCATATTTGTAAGCCATAGCCGCAATGGTTGGCATCTTGGCAATCAGGCGGTGGCTCGAAACGCGCCGATGGTGCGGATCGGAAATATCGGTGCTGTCGTGATAGAAGGCGGACAGTGCGCCAACAACGCCGCACATCACCGCCATCGGGTGCGCATCGCGGCGGAAGCCCCGATAGAAAGTCATCAGCTGTTCGTGCAGCATGGTGTGGCGGGTGATGGTGTTCTCGAAATTTTCCAGCTCTGTGGCGCTTGGCAGCTCGCCATTCAGCAGCAGATAGGAAACTTCCATGAAGCTGGAATGCTCGGCCAGCTGGCCAATCGGATATCCGCGGTGGAGCAGCACGCCCTCTTCACCATCGATATAGGTCAGCGCGCTTTCGCAGCTGGCGGTCGATTTGTAGCCTGGGTCAAAGGTGAAAGCGCCGGTTTGGCCGTAGAGCTTGCGGATATCGATCACATCTGGGCCAGTGCTACCTTCCAGCACGGGAAATTCGTAAGTCTGGCCGCCTAGTTCGAGTTTCGCCTGCTTGTCTGCCAAGATTCTTCTCCTCAAATTATCTGCTTGTGCTTAGCCCAACGATGCGGCCTGCGCGTCGATCCGTGCCAGGGCTTCATCCCGCCCCAGAAGGACCAAAACATCGAAAATACCAGGCGATGTCGTCGTACCGGTAAGCGCAGCGCGCATAGGCTGCGCGAGCTTGCCGAGGCCCAGTTCCAGTTCCTCGGCGATTGATTTGGTAGTGGCTTCGAGAGCCTCGATTGTCCAGTCATTTTCCGCCGCGAGCCGCTGCGAGATTACGGCCAGTCGGGCCCGCGCTTCGTCGTCGAGCAGGGCGGCGGCTTTTTCGGTCATTTCGAGCGGGCGCTGCTCGAACAGGAACGCTGCGCCTTCGGCCAATTCGTCAAGGTTGCGGGCACGCGTCTTGAGAACGGGCATGGCTTCGGTCAGCAGTGTCTGGTCCGCATCCCCAGCCATACGCACGGCGATCAGGCTCGCCAGTCGGGCATCGTCCGCCTCGCGGATATAGTGGCCGTTGAGGTTTTCCAGCTTCTTCAGATCGAAGCGCGAGGGGCTTTTGCCCACGCCATCGATATCGAAAAGTGCAATTGCTTCTTCGCGGGTGATTTCCTCGCGGTCGCCATGTCCCCAACCAAGCCGCAGCAGGTAATTGAACAGCGCTTCGGGCAGGATGCCCATTTCGTCGCGATAGGCATCGACACCCATGGCACCGTGGCGTTTTGACAATTTGGCGCCATCCGCGCCGTGGATCAACGGGATATGGGCGTAGACCGGATCTGGCCAGCCACCCTCGATCATGTCCATGGCGCGATAGATCGGCAGTTGGCGGAATGCATTATTGAGGTGGTCGTCCCCGCGAATCACATGAGTCACACCCATGTCATGGTCATCGACCACAACCGCCAACATATAGGTTGGCGAGCCATCGGCGCGCAGCAGGATGTAATCGTCCAGTTCTTCGTTGCGCACGGTTACTTTGCCCTGGACCATGTCCTGGATGGTTTCTTCGCCACTTTCAGGAGTTTTGAGCCGGACCACAAAGGGCGCGCCCAGCGGGGCCTCTGATGGATCGCGATGGCGCCACCTGCCATCATAGCGTAGCGGCTCCTTGGCGGCGCGTTGGGCAGCACGCATTTCCTCAAGCTCTTCGGATGTGGCGTAGCAGCGATAGGCATGGCCGGCCTCAAGCAGTTGTTCGGCCACTTCGACATGGCGTGCACCGCGCTCTGATTGGAATACCGGATCGGCATCCCAATCCAGCCCCAGCCAATCGAGCCCGTCCAGGATCGCGTCGATTGCTTCCTTGGTAGAGCGCTTGCGGTCGGTGTCTTCGATCCTCAGCAGCGCCTTGCCGCCGTGGTGGCGGGCGTAGAGCCAGTTGAACAGGGCTGTCCGCGCACCACCGATATGCAGGAAACCGGTGGGCGAAGGGGCAAAGCGTGTCACAACCCCGGAAGTGTGGGATGCGCTTTCGCTTGCCATAACCTCTTCAATCCTTTCCTATATGCACATGCCAACCGGTCGCATGCCATTGGTACCCATGGGAGGCAGCGCCGAAGGCGGCGATGTTGCAGTGCAGCGCAGATGGCGCAGCGCGGCGAAATTGTCCAGTGCTGTGAAGGCCGCCGAAGATTTTCTTTCAGCTGCGGGATTTGACCGTGGGCCATGGCTTGTCGTCGCCTTTGCAGGCGGCATTGCTAGTTGGTTCGTGCTCGATCGGCCGTGGGAATGGTGCGCGGCGATCGGCGCGGCGCTCGGACAGCTGACGTTCGACGCCGGGATCCTGCCGCTGCTGCTGCTCTATCCGCTGTGGGGCCTGGTGCAGCAGCTGATCGTGCTCGGGATCGTCGCCGGCAATCTCGACGCGATGCACGCACCG
>JBNLDR010000037.1:0-19472 GCA_050304495.1 Altererythrobacter sp. | reverse complement strand
GACCACGGCGATCGCTCCCGAATTGCGCACGGCAAAGCGTTCACCCGCGACGCCGCTGAAATAGGCCTCGCCCGCGATCGCGCCATAAAGCACAGTGTTGCCGACGATGATGTTTTCGACTGGGTCGCGCGCCACGCCTTCCGGTTGGCGAACGACGATCCGCCCGCCTGAGAGGCCTTTGCCGACATAGTCATTGGCATCGCCGGCGAGCTCCAGCGTAACGCCATGCGCCAGCCATGCGCCAAAACTTTGTCCGGCAACGCCGCTGAAATTCACGCGGATGGTGTCAGGCGCCAGGCCTTCATGGCCATGCGCGCGTACCACTTCGCCTGACAGCATGGCGCCGACAGTGCGATTGACGTTGCGGATCTCGCGGGTCAGCTGGACCGCTTCGCCCTTGTCGATAGCGGGGCGACATGCCTGGATCAGCTCATTGTCGAGCGCATTGACCAAGCCATGATCCTGCTCTTGCGTGTGGTGGAGCGATTTGCCAGGTTCCAGCTCGACCGTATGGAGCAGCCGCGACAGGTCGATGCCTTGCGCCTTCCAGTGGCGATGCACACGGCGCATGTCGATCCGGTCAGTGCGCCCGATCATTTCCTCAACCGTGCGGAAGCCCATTTCCGCCATGATATGGCGCAGTTCCTCGGCCACGAAGAAGAAATAGTTGATCACATGCTCGGGTTGGCCGGTGAAGCGTGCGCGCAGTATCGGGTCCTGAGTCGCGACGCCCACAGGGCAAGTGTTGAGATGGCACTTGCGCATCATGATGCAGCCTGCCGCGATCAGCGGGGCGGTGGCGAAGCCGAATTCGTCCGCGCCCAGCAGCGCGCCGATTGCGACATCGCGACCGGTGCGCAATCCGCCATCGACCTGCACCGCGATGCGGCTGCGCAGATCGTTCAGCAGTAGCGTTTGCTGGGTTTCGGCAAGACCGATTTCCCAAGGGCCCCCGGCATGGGTCAGGCTGGTGAGCGGCGAAGCGCCCGTCCCGCCATCATAGCCTGAAATCGTGACATGGTCGGCGCGCGCCTTGGAAACGCCCGCAGCAACCGTGCCGACACCCACTTCGCTAACCAGTTTGACCGAGATGCGGGCAGTTGGCTGCACATTCTTGAGGTCATGGATCAGCTGCGCCAGATCCTCGATCGAATAGATGTCATGGTGCGGCGGGGGCGAAATCAGGCCGACACCCGGCGTCGAATGGCGCACCGCGCCGATCCGCTTGTCCACCTTGTGGCCGGGCAGCTGCCCGCCTTCGCCGGGTTTTGCGCCCTGCGCCATCTTGATCTGGATATCGTCCGAATTGACGAGATATTCGGTGGTAACGCCGAACCGTCCGCTCGCAACCTGCTTGATCCGGCTGCGCATCGAATCGCCGCTCTCAAGCGGCAGGAAGCGTTCAGGTTCCTCACCGCCTTCGCCGGTGTTCGATCGCCCGCCGATCCGGTTCATCGCAATCGCCAGGGTCGAATGCGCTTCATGGCTGATAGAGCCGAAGCTCATCGCGCCGGTGGCGAAGCGCTTAACGATTTCGCTTGCGGGTTCAACTTCGTCGAGCGGTACTGCCTGATCCGCCGGCTTCAATTCCATCAATCCGCGGATCGTCAGGAGACGTTCGGACTGTTCGTTGATAGACTTGGCGAATTCTTCGTAATTCTTGGGATCGTTGCCCCGTACCGCATGCTGTAGCTGGGCGATATTGCCCGGGGTCCAGGCATGCTCCTCGCCGCGCAGGCGGTATTGATAGATCCCGCCGACATCGAGCATCGAGCGATAAAGCGGGTTATTGCCATAGGCCTGGGCGTGACGCCTCATCGCCTCTTCGGCCACTTCCTTCAGCCCGACGCCCTCGATCGTGGTCGCCGTGCCGGTGAAATAGCTATCGATAAAGGCGGTCGACAGGCCAACCGCGTCGAAGATCTGCGCGCCGCAATAGGACTGATAGGTACTGATACCCATCTTGGACATGACCTTGAGGATGCCCTTGCCCACCGCCTTGATATAGTTCTTTCGCGCTTCCTTGGGATCTAGCTCGGGATGCTTGCGAGCGCACACATCCTCTAGCGTTTCGAGGGCAACGTAGGGGTTGATCGCTTCCGCCCCATATCCGGCCAGCACGCAGTAGTGATGTACTTCGCGCGCTTCCCCGGTCTCGACCACCAGGCCGGTCTGCATCCTCAGGCCCTGACGGACGAGGTGATGGTGGACTGCCGCCGTCGCGAGCAAGGCCGGCATGGCCACGCGATCCGGCCCCTGCGCCCGGTCTGACAGGATCAGGATGTTATGGTCCTGCAGCACAGCTTCGGTCGCTGCCCAGCACATTTCCTTCAGCGCGAGTTCGAGCCCTTCGGACCCGGTCGTAGCATCCCAGGTGGTGTCGATCGTCGCGGTACGGAATGCGCCATCGAGCGCGATTTCGACCGAACGAATGCGCGAGACATCGTCATTGGTCAGGATCGGCTGGCTGATCTCCAGCCTTTTGTGCGTGCCAGCCTCGCGGCCCAGCAGATTGGGACGAGGGCCGATCATCGACAGCAGGCTCATCACCAATTCTTCGCGGATCGGGTCGATCGGCGGGTTGGTCACCTGCGCAAAATTCTGCTTGAAGTAATCGTAGAGCAAGCGGCTGCGGTTCGAAAGGACCGCCAGCGGCGTGTCGGTGCCCATCGATCCGATCGGATCTTCGCCCTGCACCGCCATCGGTTCGATGAAGCGCGCAATATCTTCCTGCGTATAGCCGAAGGCCTGCTGCCGTTCGAGCAACGTGGTGGTATGCTGCGGAACCGCGGAAAGCTCGGGTTCGATATCGTCAATATCGCCCAGGTGGAACTGCGCCTGGTCAAGCCACTTTGCATAGGGCTGGGCATTGGCGAGATCGGCCTTGAGCTCTTCATCCTCGATGATGCGGCCCTGTTCGAAATCGATCAGCAGCATCTTGCCGGGCTGGAGCCGCCATTTGCGGGTGATGTCTTCCTCGGCGAAGGGCAGCACGCCCGATTCCGACGCCATGCAGATCAGATCGTCCTTGGTGACGCAATAGCGCGCAGGGCGCAGGCCATTGCGGTCAAGAGTCGCACCGATCTGGCGGCCGTCGGTAAAGGCAACCGCGGCCGGGCCATCCCACGGCTCCATCAGCGCCGCGTGATATTCGTAGAAAGCGCGCCGCGCCGGGCTCATCTGTTCGTTCTTGGCCCAGGCTTCGGGGATCAGCATCATCATCGCATGGGCGAGGCTGTATCCGCCGAGCAGTAGCAGCTCGAGCGCATTGTCGAGGCAGGCCGTATCCGATTGGCCGTGCGGCACAATCGGCCACAATTTGTCGAGGTCCGCCCCCAGCAGTGGCGATTCCATCGTGCGGCGGCGGGCATTCATCCAGTTCACATTGCCGCGAACCGTATTGATCTCGCCATTATGCGCCATGAAGCGATAGGGGTGCGCCAAACGCCAGCTGGGGAAAGTGTTGGTGCTGAAGCGCTGGTGCACCAGCCCCAATGCGCTGACGCAATCGGGGTTGCGCAAATCTTCGTAGAAGCTGCCGACCTGGGTCGCGAGCAACAGGCCCTTATAAACGATCGTGCGGCTGGAGAAGCTGGGGATGTAAAGGTCCGACAGACCGGGAAGGTTATGCTTTTCTTCCAGCTTCTTGAGCGGGTTTTGCACCTGCTTGCGGATCACGATCAGCTTGCGTTCGAACGCGTCCTGGTCGGGGCAGTTCTTGCCTCGGCCGATCACCGCCTGTTGGATCACCGGCATGGATTCCACCACCGCCTTGCCCAGGCCAGTCTGGTCGATCGGCACATCGCGCCAGCCGATCAATTGCTGGCCTTCCTTGACGGTGAACTTCTCGAACTGTTCGGTCACGAAGGCGCGCGCCGCCGCATCCTGCGGCATGAAGCACATGGCCACGGCATAATCGCCCGGCGCGGGAAGCTCCTTGCCCTCTGCCTTGGCCCAATTGCGGAACAGAGGATCTGGAATCTGAATCAATATGCCAGCGCCGTCTCCCAGCAGCGGGTCCGCACCCACCGCACCGCGATGGTCGAGATTGGCGAGAATTTCGAGTGCCTGGCCGACGATTGCGTGCGATTTATCGCCCTTGATATGGGCGACAAAGCCCACACCACAGGCGTCATGCTCATTGCGCGGATCGTAAAGGCCTTGCGGAGCCGGAAGGTCCGCCACTCGATATTCCATTCAACACCCATCCCTTCGAGGGCCGGGTCCGCTTGCGCGCGCCCGGCGATGAAGCGCGATTCGCCCCTCTTATCGGGGCAACAAAAATGTCGCGAGAGGACCCTTTGGCGAAAGGAACGTGTTTTTGCAACTGCGAAGCCAAGTGCATTCGATTGCGGTGGCTAAAGTCGCACTATCATGTGGTGTCGCGACTGTGGTGCGAGAGTGCTGGGAAGCCAGCGTTCAGGCGCCACCGCTCATGCGTTGCAGCTTCTCCAGTGCTTCGCGCAGCGCGCGTTCGGTATCGTCGGCCTGCTGCGCAGGATCGGTCGCTAGTGCCGCGTTTCCATGAGAGGCAAACTCATGGGAGGCAAAGCGGTGCAGAGATGTGGGGTTGACGACGGGCAGGGTGCGCATGGCTTCGATCAGCGCGGGGCTTGGAAAGCGGGCGATTGTGCTCTCGCCTTCGTGCCTAACCGCTGCACGATGCTCGTCGAGAGCCAGTGCAAAGCGTTCGATCATCTGAACCAGGCTCATTTGGGATATCGGCCGGCTTTTCAGGACTGTGGCTGCGCCCTTGCCGGGCACCAGCTCCAGAGTTTCTTCCGGTTCGGCGGGATCGATCTCACGGGCCTCAACAGTCGCGGACTCAGACAGAGCCGGTTCGGGGTCGCTGATCGGCAATTCCGCGTCGAAGCTCGGTAATCCCAATTCCGAAACGTCGATAAAGGGAGTGCGCGACAGTTCCGCTCGGGCCGCTTCATCCTGCTGTTCAGTTGAAGGTGCCGATTCAGCTTTGATCGTCGCCTTATGCGAATTTTTCGCTGCGAATTGCGCGATCAGCCAGCCCATCGCGCCGCCAACTGCGCCGGCAGCTGCTGAAGTGACAGGTTGGGCGGTCAGCACAATTACGCCAAGACCGGCCAGGGCGGCCAGCCATCCAGCAATGATCGGGCGAAATGCCGGATGTGCGGCCAGCGGCGCGCGTCGCACCCGATCTGCCCTACCTCCTACAACGCCACCTAATGCCATGTTCTTGCCCCGGTTTAAGCCAGTCATGCCGCGCGTGCGGCACCATTCGCTCTCCGCGCTAGCAGATCATGGTAAACGAGCTGATAACGCTCGACATTCTTCGCCCAGTCGTGATGCGTGCGGACATGCTCGCTGGCGCAATCTTTGATTGCGGCCCAACTTTCCCGGCGATCGAGCAAATCGGCCAGGGCTGACGCGCAGCCCGCCGGATCGTCTGCCGGGAAGAGCACGCCGGTTTTGCCATCCTCCACCAATTCGATGTGGCCGCCCACATCGGAGGCAGCGACCAGGCGTTGCTGCGCCATGGCTTCGAGCGGCTTGAGCGGTGTGACAAGATCAGTTAGCCGGCTGCGCTTGCGCGGATAGGCCAGCACGTCGATCAGCGAGTAATAGCGTTCGACTTCACCATGCGGCACGCGCCCGGTGAAGATCACGCTGCATGGATTGGGCAAGCGCTCTGCCTGTGCCAGCAGCGCTTGCTCCATCGGGCCGCCGCCTACCAGCAAGAGCTTCGCCTGCGAATGGCGCTGCTGCAAGGCGGGTATGGCAGCGACAAGGTCATCCAGCCCTTCGTAATCGTAGAAACTGCCGATGAAGCCGATCACGGGATCGGCGGGGGCGATGCCGAGCTCGCGCCCCAGATCATCGTCGCGTGCAACAGGTTCACCAAACAGCGCCAGATCCACTCCGTTGGGCGAAATGCCGATCTTGCCGGGGGCGAAACCGCGCGCAACCAGATCGTCGCGCAGGCCATGGCAAATTGTGAAGACGGCATCCGCCTCTTCAACCACCCGGTTTTCCAGCGCGCGGGTCAGACGGTATTTGACTGATCCTTCGCGGCCGGTGCCATTGCCCACGGCTGCATCTTCCCAGAAAGCGCGAATTTCATAGACCAGCGGTATGCCGTGTTTGCGCGCCACCCGCAGAGCGGCTTCGCCGCACAGTGCGGGCGAATGGGCATGCAGAATGTCAGGCCGCCAATCCTCGACAACCTTCTCGATTCCCGCCGCAAACTGCGCCACTTCGCGCCATTCGCGCAGCCCCGGCAGACCTTCTGCCGCGCCGGGCGAGCGATGGAACAGCAACCCGTCCACACTCTCTACCGCCGGGCCATCGGCTGCATGCCGCAGTCCGGTCACGCCGCGCACATCGAGCCCCGCCGCCTGCTGGGCCTTGAGGATTGCCCGCGTGCGGAAAGTGTAGCCGCTGTGTAGTGGCAGCGAATGGTCGAGGATATGGAGGACGCGTGTCATGCACATTTCCATTGCACGAATGTGCTTAACGAGCCGTCAACCGCATCCTGTTAAGCGGTTCAATAGTTTGGGCGTCATGCGCCCGTTTGAGGATTGGCCAAATTGATCGACTATTTCGCCCTTGCCCTGGCGCACGCTCTGCTGGTGGTCGCATTTTTGCGGCTGGTGTCGGACGACGCGCTCGACCGTGAAGGTGGCGAAGTGGCGAAACCGCGCGCACGGCGTGGCAAGCGGGACGACCGCGCGTGATCGACCTCATCCTTCTGGCCTTTGTCGGGTTCATCCTGGTGCTGGGTCTCAAGCGCCCGTTCCTGTGGGTGCTGGCCTATGCCTATATCGATATCCTTGCCCCGCAGAAAATTGGCTATGGCGTGATCCAGTCGATCCCGGTTTCGCTGATCGCCTTCATGGCGGCATTTGGTGGTTGGCTGGTGCTGGACCGAAAAGAGGGCGCGAAATTCACGTTCCGGCAGGGTTTGATGCTGGCGCTGCTGCTTTATTGCGCATGGACCACCAGCCATGCCGATTTCCCGGTTGAGGCAAAGGAGAAGTGGGGCTGGGTCTGGAAGGCAATGGTCTTTGGCATTTTCCTGCCATTGACGCTGACCACCCGTCTGCGGCTGGAGGCGCTGGGGCTGACACTGGTTCTGACCGTTGCGGCAATCGTCATCAGCGCAGGCATGAAGACAGCGCTAGGCGGCGGCGGATATGACAGCCTCTATTTCTTCGTGAACGACAATAGCGGGATTTATGAAAGCTCGACCTTGGCGACGGTCGCGATCGCACTGATCCCTTTAATCGTGTGGTTTACCCGGCATGGCACGGTGTTTCCGCCTGACTGGCGGGTCAAGACCTTCGCCTATGCGCTGATCTTTGCCTGCCTGTTGATCCCGGTGGGGACAGAGGCCCGCACCGGCCTGTTGTGTATCGCCGTGCTGGGGGTGTTGGCGCTGCGGGATGTGAAGCGCCGCCTGACCTTCCTGGTTGCGGGCGCTGCACTGGGCCTCGTCTCACTGCCCTTCCTGCCGCAAAGCTATTATGACCGGATGGCGACGATCGGCCAGCCCAGCGGGGATGAAAGCGCATCGACCCGTGTGGCGGTATGGGAATGGACGCTGGACTATGTGTCGGAAAACCCGTTTGGCGGCGGTTTCGATGCCTATCGCAGCAACAAATTCACCTATCGGATGCCAGTCACGGAGAAGTCCGGGAATACAACCTCAGTCGAATTCCGCGAGATCACCGATGAAGGCCGCGCTTTCCATTCGGCCTTCTTCGAATTGCTGGGCGAACAGGGCTGGCCGGGGCTTTTCATGTGGCTGTGGCTGCAGGGACTGGGCATCTGGCAGATGGAGATGATCCGCCGCCGTTGGCGCGGCCGCCCGGACAAGGACGAGCAATGGCAGGCACCGCTGGCGGTCGCCTTGCAGCTGGCGAGCATTGTCTATCTGGTGGGAGCGCTGTTCCAGGGCATCGGTTACCAGCCCGTGATGTTCATGATCATCGGCTTGCAGATCGGCTTTGGGACCTATTGCAGGCGGTTTGATTCGAAATTTGATGCACCGCGTCGGGCTCGCTGGCGCAAGAAGAGCCAAGAGACAGTCCCCGATGCCGTAACGGCAAGTTGACGTATACGGAAAGCTGATTGCGCTTATCGCTGCATTGCGGCATGAAGCTGGGCAACACGGCGAAAGAGTCGTCCAGCTACAAGAGGAGAGGCGTATGACCTTGCAAGAACTTGCCGCCAAGGTGGGTGAAGTTGTCGGCACCAGCGAATGGGTCGAAATGACCCAGGACAAAGTCAACATGTTCGCGGAGGCTACGGGCGACCATCAGTTCATCCATGTCGATGTGGAAAAAGCCAAGATGACCCCGTTCGGTGGCACCATCGTCCACGGCTTCATGACGCTGTCCATGATTCCCTATCTTTCAGCTCACGGCGGCTTCCCCCGTGCCGAAGGCGTGAAGATGGGCATCAATTATGGTGGCAACAAAACCCGCTTCATTTCGCCTGTCCGGGTCGGCAAGCGCATTCGCGGGCACTGGAAATTGCTCGAGATGGTCGAGAAGCGCCCCGGCCAGTGGCAGCAGACCTGCGAGATCACGATTGAGATCGAGGGTGAGGAGAAACCGGCCCTGATCTGCGAATGGATCAACCAGTTCTTCGTCTAAACGCGTTTGCACCTCCTCCCCGGAGCGAACCAAATACACAGCTGAAGGAATTACAATGTCACGCGATGCAGTCATCGTTTCCACCGCTCGTACCCCGCTGACCAAGGCTGGGCGCGGCGCATTCAACAACACCACCGGCGCCACTTTGGGCGGCTGGTCGATCAAGGCTGCGGTTGAGCGCGCCGGCATCGAAGGCGGCGAAGTCGATGATGTGGTGATGGGCTGTGCGGTGCAGCAGGGCTCCACCGGAACCAATGTCGCCCGTCTTGCCGCACTGCGCGCCGGACTGCCGGTTTCGGTCCCGGCGATGACGATTGACCGCCAGTGCTCTTCGGGTCTGATGACGATCGCCACCGCCGCCAAGCAGGTGATTACAGACAATATGGACATCTGCGTTGCAGGTGGTGTCGAAAGCATTTCCAAGGTTTCGGGCAGCGGCAAGCTGTTTATCGAACCCGATCGCGAGCTCTTGGAAATGCATCCGCATATCTACATGCCGATGATCGGCACGGCGGAAGTCGTGGCCAAGCGCTACAATATCAGCCGCGAATATCAGGACGAATATTCGCTCCAGTCGCAGCAGCGCACTGCCGCCGCGCAGGCTGCGGGCAAGTTCGATGACGAGATCGTCCCCTGCCAGGCCACGATGGCTGTGGTCGACAAGGAGACGAAGGAAGTCTCTTACAAGGAAGTCACCGCCGATCGCGACGATTGCAACCGCCCCGACACCACGTTGGAAGGGCTTGCCAGCCTCAAGCCGGTGATGGGCGAAGGTCATTGCATCACCGCCGGCAATGCCAGCCAGCTGTCGGACGGTTCGTCATCCTGCGTGGTGATGGAAGCCAAGGTTGCCGAAAAGCGCGGACTCCAGCCACTGGGCCGCTATGTCGGCATGGCCGTTGCCGGTACAGAGCCTGACGAAATGGGCATCGGCCCGGTCTTCGCCATTCCCAAGCTGCTGGAACGATTCAATCTCAAGATGGACGATATCGGCCTGTGGGAGCTGAACGAGGCTTTCGCCGTGCAGGTGCTTTATTGCCGCGACAAGTTGGGCATTCCTGACGAGCTGCTCAACGTCAACGGCGGCTCGATCTCGATCGGTCACCCCTTCGGCATGACAGGCGCACGCTGCACCGGCCATGCGCTGATCGAAGGCAAGCGCCGGGGCGCGAAATATGCTGTCGTCACCATGTGCATCGGCGGCGGCCAGGGCGCTGCCGGGCTGTTCGAGGTGTTTTGATGGGCCTGACACTACGCTGTTTGAGGCCGCAAATCTGATGCGCCTCAAGTCTCCTCGGATCGGGCCGGTCGATATGGACCGGCTCGACGAGGAGCAGCGGGCCGCGCTCGCGCCCTTCGCCAATCCTGACAACAAGGTTGGCGGCGGCACGGTGCTCAACATTTTCCGCACGCTGGCGCATGCGCCCAAGGGGCTCAGCGCGTTCCTGGGCTGGGGCAGCCATGTCCTCTCGCGCCGCAACAGCCTGCCCGAACGCGAGCGCGAGTTGGTCATCCTGCGTACCGGTTGGCTGTGCAAGTCAGGCTATGAATTCGCCCAGCACACGCGGATTGGCAAGCAATGCGGGCTGGCGGATGAAGAGATCGCGGCGATCAAGCAGGGGCCGGACGCGGCGAACTGGACTCCGATCGAAGCGGCCATGCTGCGCGCTTGCGACGAACTGGTCACGGATCACCACGTGTCGGATGCAACATGGGCTGCATTGGCCGAGCTGGGCGATCGAGGGCGGATGGACCTGGTCTTTACCGTCGGCCAGTACACCCAGGTTTCGATGATGCTGAACAGCTTTGGCGTGCAGCTGGAAGATGGCGACATGGCGGACCCGGATCTGACGCCCAACTGATTGCCTCTATTGCCGAATTCGGAAAACCGGCGCATCCTGCCCTGGATGGGCATTATGGAGATCATCGGCGTTGCGGGCAGTGTCAGCCTGCTTTCGGGCTGGCGGCTTTATCTCTGCATCGTCGCCACCGGGCTGGCGATGCGGTTTGGCGCCTTGCCACTGCCAGACCATCTTGCCAGCCTGACGGTGCTGGCCAATCCGTGGGTGATCGGCATTGCCGCCCTTGGCGCGCTGGCGGAATTCTTCGCCGACAAGGTGATGTGGCTCGATTCGATCTGGGACACGGTCCATACGCTGGTGCGCCCGGTTGGCGGGGCGCTGCTCGCATTGGCGATTGTCGATCCATCCGATCCGGCAATGCAGGTTATTGCATTCGTGCTGGGCGGTGGGGCCAGCTTTCTGGCGCATGGCGGCAAGGCGAGCGCCCGCGCCGTGGTCAACACCAGCCCTGAACCGCTGAGCAATGTCGCGGTATCGAGCGCAGAGGATGTTGCGACAATTGGCCTGCTCTATCTCGCCTATGAAAATCCTGTCGCCGCCGGGATCATCGCGCTGATCCTGCTGGCGTTGGCGGTGGCGCTGCTGATGTGGGCGCGCCGGGTGATCAAGCGGCTGTTTTTCCGGGTACGGGATTTTGGAGAACTTCCGCCGCCCGCCTAACTGTGCCGGGTGATGAATTCCTCGACCACAGGCGCGACCTTGTCGCGCCATCTGCTGCCGTTGAAGATGCCGTAATGCCCGGCACCTTCGGCCATGTAATAGCGCTTCTTCTTGTCTGAGAGCCCGCTTGCGAGATCGAGTGCGGCCTTGGTCTGGCCAAGCCCGGAGATATCGTCACGCTCGCCTTCGACCGCCAGCAGCGCGGTATCGTTAATCTTGCCCAGATCCACGATCTCGCCCTTATGCCGGAATTCGCCATTGGGGATGGAATGTTTCTGGAACACTTCCTCCACCGTCTGGAGATAGAATTCCGCTGTCATGTCGCAGACGCTGCGGTATTCGTCGTAGAAATCCTTGTGCGCCTGCGCGCTGTCATCATCGCCCACGGTCAGATGCTTGAACATCTCGTAATGGCTGATCAGGTGGCTGCCCAGGTTCATGGTCATGAAACCGGCAAGCTGCAGGAAACCGGGATAGACCCTCCTCCCTGCCCCGCGATGGTTCATTGGCACTGTTGCGATCACAGTGTGGCGGAACCATTCGATCGGGCGCTCCATCGCCAGATCGTTGACCGAAGTGGGCGAACAGCGCGTGTCGATCGGGCCGCCCATCATGGTGAGCGTGGCGGGGGTGGCCGGATCCTTGTGCAAATTCATCAGCGCGGTCGCGGCAAAAGCGGGAACCGAAGGCTGGCACACCGCCATCATATGTGGCCGGCGCCCGTTTCCTTCGTGGCGCACCTGCCCCAGAAAGTCGATCAGATAGTCGATGTAATCATCAAGGTCGAAATTGCCTTCGTGCAGCGGCACCGTGCTCGCATCGGCCCAATCGGTGATATAGACGATGCAGCTCTTCAGCATCCGCTCCACCGTACCGCGCAGCAGCGTGGCATAGTGCCCGCTCATCGGGGCGACGATCAACAGGCGCGGCCCGTCTTCGGGCAGGCCCGTGTGGCGAAACCGCTTGAGATCGCCAAACGGGCGGTTGACCACAGTCGCCTCTTCGACCGGATGGACAACCCCGTCGATCTCGATTTCCTTGATGCCGAAAGCGGGCTTGTCGCGCTGTGCCGTGGCATGCGCGAACACTTCCAGCGCCGAAGCCGCCATCGGGCCGATGCCGGTATATCCGATTGGATTGACGGGATTGGTCAGAATCTCAGCGCCGATCGATGCCAGGGCGCTGGCACTGTTCAACCAGCTGCGCTGCAATTCATAAGCATGGTAAAGCAAGGCATTCCCCTGTTGCGACGGCCGATTTTTTGACCTCACGCGCCTATTGACGGTCGCTCAAGCCTGGAAGACTGCCGCCATTTTGCCGATTGTGCAATGCACAAATGTGCCTCGCCACCTTTTTGCGCTGCAAAAAGCGGGATTAGGAGGTGAAATTCTTGCAGCAGAGGCCTAGTTGAGGCGGCGATGGACGAAAATCCCGAAAAGACAGCTGAAGGATCCTCGCGCGGCGGAGTATTTCGCCGCAGGAGGCCTGTCGATAATGATGCCAGGCCGGCGCGTTCGCTCGGCCCGCTCAAAATGGTCTATTCTGCGGCGGCGCAATATCCAGGCCATATCGCCCTGGCACTGGTCGCGCTGGTTATCACGGCATCGGCGACTCTCGCTATCCCATGGCGCTTCAAGGTGATCATCGATCGCGCCTTTTCTGGTGGTGCTGATGCCACCGAAATTGCTCACGCATTCCAATATCTCTTGATGATTGTTGCCGTGTTGGGGGTTGGCACCGCCTTGCGGTTCTATTTCGTCAGCTGGCTGGGCGAACGTGTGGTGGCGGATATCCGGCTGAAGGTGCAGCGCAATCTGCTGCGGCTTGCGCCGGGGTTCTATGAAGAGAACAGCCCCAAGGAAATCTCCAGCCGGATGACATCCGACACTGCCATCATCGAACAGGTGGTTGGCACAACCGTTTCTGTTGCCTTACGCAATCTGTTGACTGCATTGGGAGGAACAGCGCTACTGTTCTATCTCGCGCCGCAGCTTACGATCGGGCTGGTGATCGGAATCCCGCTGGTGATCTTGCCGATCACGATTTTCGGACGGCGGCTGCGCAATGTCAGCCGCACCAGCCAGGATCGTGTGGCCGATGTCGGCGCAATGGTGACCGAAGTTCTTTCGGGTATGAAGATCGTGCAGGCCTTCAATCAGGAAGAGCGTGAGCATGCGCGCTTTGGCGAGGCGGTGGAGAGCACCTTCGCCACCGCCAAACGGCGCATCGTCATCCGCGCGGCCATGACCTCGATCGTCATCCTGCTGATCTTCGGCTCGATTACCTTGCTGATGTGGCGCGGCGCGCTGGCGGTTTCCGAAGGTACAATTTCGGGCGGCACGATCGCTGCTTTCGTGCTGACCGGCGGACTGGTGGCTGGCGCGTTCGGCTCCTTGACCGAAGTCTATGGCGATTTGCTGCGCGGGGCAGGCGCTGCCAGCCGTCTCAGCGAATTGCTCCATACGCGGCCCGATATCGCGGCTCCCGAGCGGCCCGAGAAATTGCCCGAACCTGCGCGCGGCAGCCTGTCGTTCCGCAATGTCACCTTCCGCTATCCGACCAGGCCGGAAACCGCCGCCCTGCGCGATTTCACGCTGGAAGTTGAGCCGGGCGAAACGGTCGCCATCGTCGGCCCATCGGGCGCGGGAAAGTCCACCATTTTCCAGCTGGTTGAGCGATTCTACGATCCGCAAGCGGGCACGATCCGGCTGGATGGTGTGCCGCTGACCAAGGCCGATCCCGCCGATATCCGCCAGCGCATCGCCTTTGTGCCGCAGGATGGCGTACTGTTCAGCGCCAATGCGCGCGACAATCTGCGTTACGGCAATTGGCAGGCCGATGATGAAGCGATCTGGGAGGCGGCGCGCGCTGCCAATGCCGAAGATTTTTTGCGCGACCTGCCGCAGGGGCTCGACACCTATCTTGGTGAAAGCGGCACGCGGCTTTCGGGCGGGCAGCAACAGCGCATCGCCATCGCCCGGGCCTTGTTGCGCGATGCACCGATCCTGCTGCTGGACGAAGCGACCAGCGCGCTCGATGCGGAAAGCGAACAATTGGTGCAGCAGGCACTCGATCGGCTGATGGCGGATCGCACCACGCTGGTGATCGCGCATCGGTTGGCGACAGTGCGTGCGGCGGACCGGATCGTTGTGCTCGATGATGGGCGGATCGTGGAGCAAGGCACTCATGCGGAACTGGCCAAGGCCGGTGGGCTCTATGCGCGGCTCGCCAGCCTGCAATTCGCCTCAACCGCGGCGGCATAATCCCGCACATTGCTTGACTTGGCGCGCGCTTGCGCCATGACGCGCGGCGATGAATGAAACAATCACCGCGATCCTGCTCGGCATTGTCGAAGGGCTAACCGAATTCGTCCCTGTCTCATCGACAGGGCATTTGATCCTCGCCACAGAGCTGTTCGGATATGACGCCGCCGAATGGGCGATGTTCAATGTCGTGATTCAGCTCGGTGCGATCCTGGCGGTGGTCTATCAATATTGGGGCACATTCTGGGGTGCGGGCATGGGGGTTTTGCGGCTGGAGGCGGAAGGCCTGCGGTTTGCGCGCAATCTGATCCTCGCCTTCGTGCCCAGCGCGGTGCTGGGCCTGGCGTTCAAGGACTATATCGACATCATGCTGGGCAGCCCGTCGATCGTGGCCTGGGCGCTGATCGTGGGCGGGATTGCGATCCTGGGGATTGAACGGGTGGCCAAGCCCAATGGCGAAGAAAGCGTGGCCGATCTGCCGCTCAAGAAGGTGATCGGCGTGGGTTTTGCCCAATGCCTGGCGATGATTCCCGGGGTCAGCCGTTCGGGCGCCACGATCATGGGGGCGCTGGCCATGGGCGTGAACCGCAAGACCGCGGCCGAATTTTCCTTCTTCCTCGCCGTGCCGACCATGATTGGCGCGACCACGCTGGAACTGGCGACGAAATATGATGAATTGTCCTCTGCCAGCACCGCGGTTGGCTGGGATGAAATCGCGATCGGTTTCGTGGTTAGCTTTATCGTCGCGCTGGTGGTGATCCGCGCCTTTGTCGCCTATGTCAGCCGCCATGGTTTTGCGCCATTCGCCTGGTACCGGATCGTGGTAGGCGCGCTGGCGGTGTGGCTGTTCGCGCTGTAATAATCGCACAGCGCTTGTCCTTTGCGCCGGACCCAATAGTATCCCGCCCATGTCGCTGATTCTGTTGATCGTGATCGGATCGCTTTCGGGCTGGATTGCCACGGTGATGATGCGCGTCGAACAATCGCCCGTAGTGCTGCGCTATGCCGGGGTGGGCGCGCTGGGCGCGCTGGTACTTGGCCTGATCGCCAATCGCGGTTCGATGATTGACGGGCTCAAGCTGATCGCGGTGGGCGGCGGTGTGCTGGGTGCCACGATTGCTATTGCTGTCTATCATTTCCTCTATCTGAAGCGCCGCCAGGACTAGCCGGTTGGAACCTCTCAAGCGCAAGCAATATGAGGATTTGCTCGAACCGCTGGAGCTGGAGCTGGTGGCGATGGCGCGCTGGGCCAAGGCAACCGGCGCGCGGATCTGTGTGCTGTTCGAGGGGCGCGACACTGCGGGCAAGGGCGGCGCGATCCGTGCGGTGAGCCAGCGGCTCAACCCGCGCCAGTGCCGGATCGTGGCGCTGTCAAAACCGACCGAGGCTGAGCAGGGGCAATGGTATTTCCAACGTTATGCGGCGCATCTGCCCAGTGCCGGGGAAATCGTGCTGTTTGACCGCAGCTGGTACAATCGCGCCGGGGTTGAGCGGGTAATGGGTTTCGCCTCGGAAAACCAAGTCGAGGCGTTTCTGAAGGCTGCCCCCGCTTTTGAGAAGCAGCTGGTTTCAGACGGCATATTGCTGTTCAAATATTGGCTCACCACCGATCAGGAACAGCAGGAAGAGCGGCTGAAAGAGCGGCTGGACGATCCGCTCAAGCGCTGGAAGCTTTCGCCAATCGACCTCGCCGCGCGCGAGAAATATGCCGCCTATACAGAGGCGCGCAAGGCCATGCTCGAGGCGACACATAACGATTGGGCACCATGGACCCTGGTTGATTTCAACGACCAGAAGCGCGGGCGGTTGACCCTGATCCGCGACCTGCTGGACCGTCTGCCAGACACCCACATCGACCCGCCGCCGCTCGATTTTCCCACTCTGGGCAAAGCGCCGCAGAAGGAGGCATATGGGGTGCTGAAACCGATTGCAGATTACCCGATCGACGAAAACTAGGCGACGTGGATAAATTCCGTCTAGGCTGTGGCGCTGGCCTTCACACATTGTCGCCCGTCGCTGGCGAATGTGCCAAGTTCGAAACCATCATCGCTTCGTCGCATGGCAAGATGCAACGGCTCGTCCACGATTGCCGGGCTCATCGCGCGGAAGCTGAAACTGGCCAGCTTGTTCTCGCCCAGTTCGCGCGCGGCCATCTGCAATAAGAGGCTCGCCATCAGCGGGCCGTGGACCACCAGCCCGCGATAGCGTTCCACGTCCCGCGCATAAGGCAAGTCATAGTGGATGCGGTGGGTGTTGAAGGTCAGCGCCGAATAGCGGAACAGCAGGCGCGGATCGGGCAGGGTTTCCTCATGCACGTCCCAGCCTGCCGGATCGAAACTGCCATCCCCCGCCGGCGGCGGGCTGAGCGGCGCATCGGCGGGCATGGCATCGCGATAGACCAGCGTCTGCACCTCGCTGATCGCCAGTTTGCCATCGGCCCTGGTCTGGTGTTCGACATCGACAAAACCCAGAGCGCCGGTGCTGCCGGACTTTTCGCTGATCGAGACGATCCGGCTGGTGCGTTCGATCGACTGGCCGATCGCCAGCGGAGAAAAGAAATGGATCGCAGAAGATGCCCACATCCGGCGCGGCAGCGGGATCGGCGGGAAAAAGCTGCCGGCGCTGCTGTCGCGCGCGGGGTGGCCGTCCTCGCCTAGCGCCGCCTGAGCAGCTTCCGGTGTACACAGGCACAGATGGATGCCCTGGGGCATGGTGCCTTCCACGCGCGGATCGAGATCGAATGTGGCCAGCCAGCGTGCCGCGAGCGACCGCCCCAGCGTATCGGACTGGGCCTGCTCGCGCCCGATCCAGGTGTCCCACTGGCTCCCTGACGATCCTGGCATCAGGCTGCTCGCTCGAAGATTGCGGCGATGCCCTGCCCGCCGCCGATGCACATGGTTTCAAGCCCATAGCGCACCCCGCGACGATGCATCTCGGCCGCCATATCGGCCAGGATCCGGCCGCCGGTTGCGCCGATCGGATGGCCGAGTGAGATGCCCGAGCCATTGACGTTGAGCATATCCAGCCGGCTGTCATCCGCCGACCAGCCCCAGCCCTTGAGCACGGCGAGCACCTGCGGCGCGAAGGCTTCGTTGAGTTCGACAAGACCGATATCGTTCCAGCCCTTGCCGCTGCGCGCGAACAGCCGTTCGACTGCGGGCACCGGGCCGATCCCCATGCGCGATGGGTCGCAGCCCGCTGGCGCCCAGCCGCAGAACCACAGCGTGGGATCGAGGCCCAGTTCCTCAAGCTTGTCTTCCGCCACCACCAGGCAGGCGGCCGCTGCATCGTTCTGCTGGCTGGCATTGCCCGCGGTGACGATGGCTTCGGGATCGCGCTTGAGGTCGATCGGGCGCAGCGCGCCGAGCGATTCCAAGGTCGCATCGGGCCGATAGCCTTCGTCCTGCTCGAACACCACTGGATCGCCTCTCCGCTGCGGGATCTCGACCGGAACCAGATGTCCGTCAAACTTGCGCGCCTGCCATGCGGCGGTGGCGTTCTGGTGCGATCGCACGGCATAGGCATCGGCATCCTCGCGCGTGATATTATAATCCTTGGCGAGATTCTCCGCCGTCTCGATCATACCGGTGATGACCCCGAAACGTTCGATCGGCTGGCTCATCAGGCGGCCACGGGTCAGCCGGTCATGCAGGGTCATGTCGCCCATCCGCACGCCGCCGCGCAGATCGGTGGTATAGTGCTCGACGTTGGACATGCTCTCGCACCCGCCCGCCACGACCACATCGGCCATGCCGGTTTCGACCATCATTGCCGCGGTGGCGACGGCTTGCACGCCCGATCCGCAGCGCCGGTCAAGCTGGAAGCCGGGCACTTCCATCGGCAGGCCAGCGGCGAGCCAGCTCCAATGCCCGATGGCCGGGGCCTCGCCGCTGCCATAGCCCTGGCTGAAGACAACATCGTCAACCCGTTCCGGATCGATCCCGCTGCGTTCGACCAGCGCCTTCAGGATTACTGCGCCCAATTGTCCGGCATTGAGCGGGGCGAGCGAACCCCCAAATTTGCCCACCGGGGTGCGGAGCGGAGATACGATGGCGGCGCGTCGATTTGTCATTCTCGGTCCTTGTCTTTGGCTGCGTCACTGGTGGCAACGATTCCGGCATCGATCAGCCGGGCGATTTCTCCTGCCGAAAGTCCGAGCCGTTCGGCAAGCACTTCTTCGCTGTGCTGGCCCAGATAGGGTGCGGGAGCTGGGTCGCCGGCTTCGCGCCCGGGAATATTGGCGAAGCTGCGGGTGGCCGGATATTCAAAGCCCGAAGGGTTGGCGGGCGAGGGTCCAAACAGCGGATTGTCTGTGACCAGCACCGGATCGTTGGCGGCTTCATACATGGTGCGATAGCGCTCGAAAGTGCAGCCCGCCTCCGCCATGCGACGTTCCAGTTCGGCATAGTCGTGCTGCGATGCGACCGCCTGGAAGATGGCGAACAGCCGGTCACGATGTTCGAAGCGCGGGCGGTCACCCTCATTGAATTCCACCCCCAATTCGGCCTCCAGCGCCGCAATCGGTTCGCCAATATCCAGCGCCGCTACCAGCCCCTGCCATTGCTTGAGGGTGAGCGCGGCGATCATGAAGCGTTTGCCATCGCGGCTGGTGAAGTCACGCCCAAATGCGCCCCAGATGGCATTGCCCAGCCGCTCGCGATCGCCGCCGCGATAGAGCATTTCCGCCATCGCGCCGCTATTGGCCATGGTGCCGATGGCGACATCGCCCAGCGGGATGCGCAATTCGGCGCCCTCACCCGTAGCATCGCGGTGACGCAGCGCGGCGAGCAGGGCGAATGCGGAATAGGCGCCGGTGATGAAATCCCATGCGGGCAGCACCTGATTGACCGGCGGGGCCCCAAGTCCATCTGGATCCTGGCCCCATTCCACTGGCCCGGTCATCAGCGGATAGCCGCTGGCTGCATTGACGGTGAAATCCATCGCCTGGCGGCCATCGGGCCAACCCATGATCCGCAAGGAGATCATGTCCGGCCGGCCGGCAGCCATGGCGGCATGGCTTAGGAAGCTCTCTTCGGGCAGGTTGGTAACACATT
>JBNLDR010000036.1:0-19665 GCA_050304495.1 Altererythrobacter sp. | reverse complement strand
CCCGAGCACCGGCAGCTCATTGGGAAGGCCGACTGCGCCAATCGCTGCAGCAACACGCTCTGCATCTTCGCACGAAATCAACCCGCGCCGCGCCGAATATCGCGCAGCTAGCACCATGCCCAAGGCAACGCCTTCACCGTGCAGCAGTCGGTCGGAAAATCCGGTCTGAGCCTCCAGCGCGTGGCCGAACGTGTGCCCCAGATTGAGCAGGGCGCGCCTGCCGCTCAACTCACGTTCGTCCTCCGCCACGATCCGCGCCTTTGCAGCGACGCTGGTGGCAACCGCATGCTCAAGCGCTTGCTGGTCGCGCGCCAGCACATCCGGGCCATTGTCCGCCAGCCAGCCAAAGAAGGCAGCATCGCCCAGGATCCCGTATTTGATCACCTCGGCATAGCCCGCGCGCATCTCGCGATCGGGCAGGGTGTCGAGCGCATCGAGATCTGCCAGAACCAACGCGGGTTGATGGAACGCGCCAATCAGATTCTTGCCCGCGCCTGTATTGATCGCGGTCTTGCCGCCAACCGAGCTGTCAACTTGCGCCAGCAGAGTGGTGGGCAATTGCACGAAGCCACAGCCGCGCTTCAGTATGGCACAGGCAAACCCGGTCAGATCGCCGATCACTCCACCGCCCAGCGCCAGCACATGGTCACCGCGTTCGACGCCTTCGGCCAGCATCCAGTCGGTCAGTGCCTCAAGCCCGCGCCAGCTCTTGGCTCCTTCGCCCGGCTCCACCAAATGCCAGCTCGCTTGCTTGCCAGCGGCGGCGAGCGACTGTTCCACTGTATCACGCCAGTTCGCGGCGACATTGGCATCGGTCACCACCGGTACAACCTGCTTGCGCAGCAATGCGCCGCACTCGCCAGCCGTATTGGCAAGCAGGCCGGAACCGATCCGCACCTCATAGCTACGGCCCGCCAGTTCGACCGGGATCACAGCCATGCATCCAACCTTTCTAGAATCGTTGTTGCGGTGTCGACATGCGGCCCGTTGCCGCTCTTCACCCTGATTTGAGCCTGCGCATAGAAGGGCTTTCGCTGTTCGTATAGCCGGGTGAGAATTTCACGCGGATTGCCCTGCTTCAACAGCGGCCTAGTGTCTCGTCGCGATGTTCGCTCGACCAGCGTATCGATATCGCAATCGATCCACACGGCAATCGCCCGATCAAGGAGCAGGGCACGCGTTTCCGGATCGACGAATGCTCCGCCGCCCGTGGCGATCACGCCCCAATCCTGATCGATCAGTCGTGCAATGACGCGCCGCTCTCCATCGCGGAAATAGGCTTCGCCGAAGTCTGCGAAAATCTCCGGGATGCTGCGTCGCGCGGCTTCCTCGATCGCTTCGTCGGCGTCCACGAACCTGCGATGCAGCAGGCTGGCCAGCCGCCTGCCAACGGTCGATTTGCCGACACCCATCAGGCCGACAAGGGCAATTGGCCGGTCGATTCGCGCCGCAATGCGGGCGATTTCTGTATCGCTCAGGCTGGAGTGCTGCTCGGTCATTGCCGTTCCGCCTATAGATGGGGTAGGGCGGGCGCAATATGGCACATGGACACAATTCGATTCAGTCGCGCGGCGGTTGGGGGCGTCGATCCTTCTGGACGCCGCGGCGTGTGCTGATATTGGGAAGCGTGATGTTGGCAGTGATTGCATTGGCTTGGTTCGATGGCGGCGAAGAGCCGTTGCACCCGATTTCACAGGAAATTCCTGTGCCGGAGGGGCGCTGATGAAACCATGGTTTTGGGTAGGCAGCGCGGCAATCGCGCTGGGGGCCGGCATTGCGCTGGCACAAGATGCACCCGAATCCCTGTTGCCGCCGGGTTTTGACGATCCCGCGCCTGCACCCGCACCAGCCCCACGCCCGGCACCTGCCCCTGTTACCAGCGGTCCACAGGCTCCAAATACGCCGGTGACAGGCCCGGTGATCCAGCCACTGCCCGGAACAGACATTGCCGTGCCCGAACTTGGCGGGGTCGATCTGGAAAAGCTCCCCACCATGGAAGAGCTGGAGGCCATGTCCACTGACGAGTTGGATGAATTGCTTGGTCTCAAACCGAAATTCGATATGCCGCCCGGCGCGCGCCGATCGATGGAGCGGGTTGGCGTGCTCGATGCCTCGGAAGGGGGCATGCCCAGCAAATCCCTGGCCAGGCAACCGGCCTCGCTCGTCCGTGCCACTCTGGCCGGGACAAAGTACCCGCTGGTATCGCGCTGGGGCCATATCCTGCTGCGACGGACCTTGGCGAGCAGGCTGGCCGCGCCGGCGGGGATGAACCCGGCTGAATTCGCCGCTTTGCGCATGGGGGCACTTAATCGAATCGGCGAATACGGCGCAGCGCGCGCGATAGCCCAGGATGTCGATACGGCTAATTGGGACCGGCCGATGATCGGCGCGGCGCTGACCGCCTATATTGGTACCCAGGATATTGTCGGTGCCTGCCCTGCAGTGCGGTTCCACGGATCGATCCGCAAAGACGCGACCTGGACCATGCTGCAGGCGATCTGCAATGCCTATGCGGGTGAAGGTGCGCTGGCTGGAACCCAGCTCGATCGCGCGCTTCGCCAGGGTATCGCGCCCAAAATCGATGTGCTGCTTGCTCAGCGGTTTGCCGGAGCTGCGGGCAATGGCCGGCGTGCAGTCGATATCGAATGGGATGAGGTTGAAGAATTAAACCCCTGGCGGTTCGCATTAGCCAATGCACTGGGTGAAGAAATTCCCGCAGGCTTGCGAAGCCAGCTATCGCCCTACTACGAGCGGGTATGGGCCTCTGCTCCGATGGTCGGGCTGCAGACCCGTGCGCAAGGCGCAGATCGTGCGGCGCGTGAGGGATTGCTCTCTGCGCGCGCCATGGTCGATCTCTATAGCCAGATTTATGCCGATGAGACGATCACCGGTGAAGAGGCCGAACGCGCGACACAGTTACGCGACGCTTATACAGCCAGCTCGCCTGCTGACCGGCTTGCCGCGATGCAGGCGGTGTGGGGCGGTGCAACGGCAAGTGAATATGGGCGCTACGTCCTCACAGCCTATGCCGCCGCCCGTATCCCTGCGGATAGCAGTTTTGCGGGAGAGGCAGATGCGCTGATTGCATCAATGCTCACCGCCGGGCTTGATCGCGATGCCATGACCTGGCGCAACGCGGTGGAGCCGGGCAGTGCGGCGTGGGGCCAGATCGTGTTGGTGCAGCCGGGCAAGGGCAGTGCCGCGGCCACCGACGCAATCGACAGCTTCATCGATGACGATGGCAGTGCGGACAGTCGCAAATCGCAATTTCTGCTGGCAGGTCTCGCTGCGCTGGGACGAATCACCGATGGGGATCTGGCGGAGTTTTCGCAGCGTGTTGACCTGGATATCAACAGCCAGACCAAGTGGAGCCGCGCAATTTCGCGCGCAGCCCGGCTCAACAATCGCACACTGGTATCGCTGCTGGCGGGGCTGGGCATGCAGGGTGACAGCTGGGCGCGCATGACCCCGCGGCACCTATATCACATTGTTTCGGCCCTGAATCAGGTTGGTCTTCAGGCAGAGGCGCGGATGATTGCGGCAGAGGCTGTCGCGCGCGGGTGATGCCGGATTTCCCATGAGCGCCGCGGTCGAAGCCTTTCTCGACATGCTGGCAGCGGAACGCGGTGCTGCCGCCAATACGATTGCCGCCTATCGCCGCGATCTGGAAGGGGCAGAGGATGCAATCGGCGATCTTGCTGCGGCAGACCGCGATGCGGTGACGCGATTGGCTGGTGCATGGTCCAGCCTGGCGCCTTCCAGTGTCGCGCGGAAGAGCTCGGCGCTGCGGCAATTCTTCGGCTTTGCACTCGATGAAGACTGGCGCAGCGATGATCCATCTGGTGCCTTGCCGCGCCCCGCAACCCGGCGTCCGCTGCCCAAACTGCTGTCGCACGATGCGATCGACCTGTTGTTTGAGCGGGCCGAGCTGGAAGCGGAGAGCGGCAAGCCCACGGCGATTCGACAACTTGCCTTGCTGGAGATGCTTTATGGATCGGGCCTGCGCGCCACCGAGCTCGTATCCCTGCCGATTTCGGCTGTGCCACGCGATGCGCCCCTGATTACGGTTATGGGTAAAGGCGGGCAGGCGCGGATGGTTCCCGTTAGCGATCGCGCGCGCGAGGCGTTGTCCCGCTGGCTGGCAGTGCGCGAAGACCGATCACGTTATCTGTTCCCCTCGCGTGGGAAACACATCTCGCGTGTGCGGCTGTTCCAAATGCTAAAAGAACTGGCTGTGAGGGCGGGAATCGCCCCGGAAGGGGTTAGCCCGCATGTCCTGCGCCACGCTTTTGCCACCCATTTGCTGGAGGGCGGGGCGGATCTGCGCGTCCTGCAAACCCTGCTTGGCCATGCGGATATCTCGACCACTCAGATATACACCCATGTCGATGCCGCACGGCTTGTCGCACTGGTCAATTCGCGACATCCCCTTGCCCGAAGCCGAACATCGGACTAACCGCTCTGCCGATGATAGCCTACCTCGATTTCGAGAAGCCCGTCGCCCAGCTGGAAGAGCGGATTGCGGAGCTGCGTGCCGCCTCCGAAGGCGATGAAGTCGATATCAGCGCTGAGCTGGCTCGACTGGAGACCAAAAGCGCCGATTTGCTGGCCAGCACTTATGCCTCGCTTACGCCGTGGCAGAAGACGCAGGTGGCCCGCCATCCGCAGCGCCCGCATTTCCGTGATTTTGTCGAGCACGCCTTTGACGAATTCGTGCCGCTGGGCGGTGACCGCTATTATTCCGATGACCAGGCGATAATGGGCGGATTCGCCCGGCTCAAGGGCCGCCGCGTGGTGTTGATCGGCCATGAAAAGGGCAATGATACCGAATCGCGCATTCGCCACAATTTCGGCATGGGCAAGCCCGAAGGTTATCGCAAGGCGATCCGCCTGATGGAGCTGGCAGGTCGATTTGGCCTGCCGGTGGTGACCTTGGTCGATACATCCGGCGCGTTTCCGGGGATTGAGGCGGAAGAGCGCGGCCAGGCAGAAGCTATTGCGCGCTCGACCGAGGCATGTCTGGCGCTGCCGGTTCCCATGGTTGCGACGATCGTGGGCGAGGGCGGCTCAGGCGGTGCGGTGGCGCTTGCCAGTGCGGAACGCGTTCTGATGTTCGAACACGCGGTCTATTCGGTGATATCGCCCGAAGGTTGCGCCTCAATCCTGTGGCGTACCAGTGAGAAGGCTTCCGAAGCAGCCGAGGCGATGAAGGTTACCGCGCAGCATCTCAAGCGCTTGGGTGTGATCGACCGTATCATCAGGGAGCCGGTTGGCGGCGCGCAGCGCGATCCGGTGACGGCGGCGCAGGACTTGGCCAATGCGATCCATGAAGAGCTGGAGGCACTCTCCGATCTTCCGCCGGACGACATTCGCCGCCTGCGCGAAGAACGTTTTCTGCAAATCGGATCCATGTAATACCCTTGCCCTACAAGGGTAACATGCTGCAAAAGCTTGAATCACAACGCCTGTGCAGCGTGGGGTGGATCGCTGCCGCATTCCAACGGGAGAACACCCATGCCGATCTTTGCTCGGTTGATTTCAAAGAAACACCTGACACTTTGCTCCGCAGCGCCACTGGCGCTGGTCCTGACTGGCTGTATGGGCGGCGGCGCTATTCCCAGCGCTTCGACCCCGATTACGCAGGCAGAAGCGCAGCAGGGCGCAGAAATGCATCCGCAATTGCTCCAGGAATTCGGCGGCGCGATGAGCGGCCCGCATGCCGATTATGTTGCATCGATTGGGCAGAAGATCGCCTACCAGTCAGGCCTCGCCACTTCGCCCGGCGCGTTCAATGTTTCGCTGCTAAACAGTTCGGTGAACAATGCCTTCGCGATCCCCGGGGGGTACGTTTACACCACGCGTCAGCTCGTCGGCCTGATGAACAATGAAGCGGAGCTGGCGGGCGTGTTGGGTCACGAGGTTGGCCATGTCGCTGCCCGCCATTCGCAAAGGCGGCAGGCCAAGGCGCAGCAAAACGCGCTGCTGGGCCTGCTGGGGCAAGTGATAGGCTCGGTCGTGGGCGGCAATATCGGGGGCCTGATTGCCGAGGGTTCGCAATATACCCAATTGTTGACGCTGAAATTCTCGCGCGCACAGGAACTCCAGGCCGATGAATTGGGTATCCAGTATCTGGGTACGGCAGGATATGATCCGCGCGCCATGTCGACAGTTCTGCAAAGCCTTGCTGCGCAGAACGCACTCGATGCGCAATTGCAGGGGCGCCCGAATGCAACCATTCCGGAGTGGGCTTCCACCCACCCCGATCCGGCCAGCCGGGTTCAGACCGCGCTCACCAAGGCGCAGCCCATGCCGGGCGGCGCGACCAATCACGACCTGTTTCTGACCCACATCGACGGGCTGCTTTATGGCGACGATCCAGAACAGGGA
Source organism: Altererythrobacter sp. (assembly GCA_050304495.1). Classification (GTDB taxonomy): domain Bacteria; phylum Pseudomonadota; class Alphaproteobacteria; order Sphingomonadales; family Sphingomonadaceae; genus Erythrobacter. The sequence continues at coordinate 13,278 of JBNLDR010000036.1, read as the reverse complement.
GTGATCGAAGGGCAGCAGTTCATCCACCCGCAATTGCGGCTTGCATTCACCGCGCCCAACGGTTTTTACATGGTCAATGGCACCCGCGCGGTCAGCATCAATGGCCAGAGCGGTAAGGCGCAATTGACGACCGCGAGCTATAACGGGAATCTCGAAGACTATGTTCGCGCGCAGTTTGCTGCATTGGGCGGCGACCAGCAGAAGCTGGCGCCTTCAAGCCTGCAGCGCCGGACCGTGAACGGTATCCCAGCGGCGGTTGGCATGACGCGGGTCAACAATGGCAATAGTCAGGTCGATGTCCTGGTGTTTGCCTATGAGTTTGCGAAGGACAGAGCCTATCACTTCGCAGCGATTGTACCGGCCGGAAATTCGGATGTGTTTACTGCGATGTTCAATTCCATGCGCCGGGTCAGTTCAACCGAGGCTGCGGCTGTGATTCCAAGGCAGATTGACGTGATAACGGTGAAGAGCGGCGATACGATCAGTTCGCTGTCGCGCCGCATGGCCTATTCGGATGGGCAGGAAGCACGCTTCCGTGTGCTTAACGCTCTTGGCACATCGGATAGCCTGCGCGCTGGGCAAAAGGTCAAGGTGATCGTCCGCGCGCGCTGATTGAGTCAGTCAGGCACAAAAAAAGCGGCGGGGAATACCCCGCCGCTTCCTTTTTTCGAGCTTACCGTGGCTTAGGCGACGGTGTTCGACTCGCTCATCTTCGTCGAGACGGTCGAGAAAGTCGTGCTCAGCTCGTTGCCGAGGCTCTGCATTGCGGTGATCGCAGCAACGGCGATCAGAGCAGCAATCAGGCCATATTCGATAGCGGTCGCGCCGGCTTCGTCGCGGATCAGCTTGTTGATGAACTTCATTTTTAGTCTCCTGGTTCAGTCTTCGGTACCCGTGTCCAATGGAGGAAATCCCAAACGGACAATCGCAGGGTTAGTTGGTATCGATTGAAAAAGTCCTAACTCGGGACCTTTCAAATTGATTAATTACCCATCACCCCAGCAACCTTGGTCTTGACCGTTCCCCACAGGCCGGTGTTCTCATTCGCAACGGATTCGAACGCGCCGATGGAGGCGATCACGATCAAGCTCGCGATCAGGCCGTATTCAATGGCTGTGCTGCCAGAATTGTCATTTCTGAATGACTTCAGAATTTGTGCCAGCTTCATGGATCCACCCATTCCTACGTTCCTGATGAATCGGCTTTTCTGCCAAATGAGTTAAGAAAGGATTGAGGAGGGAGCAGAAGTTGGAAGAAATACCGACAACCATGGTGGTGGTGGCGGCGGCATTGCAACGCGAATCGGGCCAATGGCTGATGCAGCGCAGGCCCGATCACAAGCACCATGGGGGGCTGTGGGAATTCCCCGGAGGCAAGGTGGAGGGCGACGAAAGCCCTGAAAATGCGCTGATTCGTGAGCTGAATGAAGAGCTGGGGATCGCTGTGAAGGCTGGAGCAGCCACATTCGTGGCGTCCGCCTCTTCCGGGGGGCAGGATGACGATTCCGCAATTGTCATTTCTCTTTACAAGATTGTCGCATGGGCAGGGGAGCCTGCCCCAATTGAAGGCGGATCGCTGGGATGGTTCGATGCGCATGAAATCGATGCGCTCGACATGCCGCCGCTCGATATCGTCCTGGCGAGGCAATTGTTCGAAAAAGAGGCAGGATAGGGGATTGCCAAGCCGATAGCGCGCCCCTATGTGGCGCCCTCCAAGCGCGCCCGTAGCTCAGCTGGATAGAGTACCTGACTACGAATCAGGTGGTCGGAGGTTCGAATCCTTCCGGGCGCGCCATAAAAGGCCATCCTTCGGTTGAAGGGTGGCCTTTTGTGGTTATGGCCTGCCGTGAAGGCTCGCGGTTTGAAGAATTTGCCTTTCGTTCTGATATACGCAAATGACCCAGCTACGCGGAAGGAACAGGAGTCCCGGCATGAGTTGTGAGCACGAAGCGGATGATGACAACCCGCTGGCCAAGCCCGATGTGCCCGAAAAAGTGCAGGACGCGATCCGAATGCTGATCGAATGGGCAGGGGACGATCCCACGCGTGAAGGATTGCTCGATACGCCAAAACGGGTAGGGCGGGCATGGCTGGAATATTGTCAGGGATATGGCGAAGATCCGGCGGTCCACCTTTCCCGGCAGTTTGAGGAAGTTGGCGGCTATGACGAACTCGTGCTGCTGAAAGACATTCCGTTCCAGAGCCATTGCGAACACCACATGGCGCCGATTACCGGTAAGGCGGCGATTGCCTATATGCCGCGCGACAGGGTGGTTGGCATCTCCAAGCTCGCCCGCGTACTGCATGGTTTTGCGCGGCGCCTGCAGATCCAGGAACGCCTAACGGCCGAGGTGGCGCAGTGCATCTGGGACAATCTCGAACCGCATGGCGTGGCCGTTGTGATCGAGGCCCAACATGGCTGTATGACTGGGCGCGGGGTGCGTACCCCGGGCGTTAACATGGTCACCTCTCGTTTGCTCGGCTGCTTCCTTGATGACCCGCGCAGCCGCAAAGAGGTGCTAAGCCTGATGGGCTACGGCTAATCGGGAGTCCTTTGATTTGGTCAGCGAGTTCAAGCCAGTAATGACGCCTGCCGAATTGGCAGCTTTCTTCGCGCAGACATTCCCGGAGATGGGAAATGATCCCGATGCCTTCGAGGCATTGGAGCCTGGCTTCCTGCGAATGAAGATCGAGCCGGACGAAACCATGCTCCGTCCAGGCCGTCTGATTTCGGGCCCCACGCAGATGGGGCTGGCCGATCGCGTCGCCTACGCAGTGATCCTGGCGCATATCGGCCTGGTGACGATGGCCGTGACAAGTAATCTCAATATGAGCTTCCTGCGTGGTGTGAGCTTCGACACCGTGCATGCCGATGCGTTCCTGCTCAAACTGGGGCGTAGGCTGGCAACTGTAGATGTGCGCATCTGGCAGGGCGAGCCGGTGAATATCGCCGCGCTGGCCACCGTTACATACGCCATTCCAACGAGTTGATCCGCAAAAGAAAAAGGCACCGCCTGGGTGCCCTTCAATTCGTCAAGCTTGAGTGCCAGCAATGCAGCAATTCAGGCTGTTTGTGGTGCCGATTACTTGATCTGGAAGATGATCGGGAGCGATACGGAGTTCGTGCCTGCGGGAGGGGCAGGGAAGCGCGCAATCTTCTGGACGATGCGCACCGCTTCGCGATCGAGGATCGGCGATCCGGTCGATTTGGCGAGGGTCACAGAAGTAATGCTCCCGTTCGGGGCAACATTCACCCGGATCAGGGCCTTGCCTTCGTCGCCACGCACCACTGCGGACCGGGGATAGGAGAAATTGGCTGCAACCAGATTGCTGACCTGCTTGTCCCAACCGGCCGATTGCGCAGACAGTGACGTGCTTGCAAAGGCAAGTCCAGCGAGCACGGCCAGTGCAAAATTTCGGGTTACATTCGAGGTCATAATCTTACTCCGTAGGCGTCTTTGCCCCAAAAAAGTTAATGCTCTGTTATTGATCGCGTCGTTTACGCGGCACGCACTTCCCTGAGGAAATCGGCAGAAGTCTGCTTCATCATTTCCGCTTGCTTCTCGAGCGATTCCACTGCGACCAGCGCCTGGCGCGCGGTGGAGCCGCTGTTGTCGATACCGTGCTTCACCGTGCTTAGGTTGGCTGTCACCAGCTGCGAGCTGCTTGCCACCTGCCCTGTGTTCTGCGCGATTTGTGCGGTTGTGACTGATTGCTGCTCCAGTGCCGACGAGATGTGAGTCGCGACGCCGCTGATCTCGTCGATTGATTTGCTGATCTGGGTGATCGTCTCGATCGCCTTGTCCGAAGTCTTGACGGTATGATCGATGTGGTTCTTGATCTCGTCCGCAGCCTTTGCCGTCTGATCGGCCAGCGTTTTGATCTCCGATGCGACCACCGAAAATCCCAAACCGACTTCGCCTGCACGAGCTGCATCAATCGAGGCGTTGAGCGCCAGCATATGGGTCTGACCCGCAACATTGGCAATCAGGTTGACCATGGATTCGGTAAGCTTGGTGGTATTTGCCAGTTCGACGACCACATTGTCGGTCATGCGGGCGCCATTTGCGGCCTCCAGTGCGACCTGGGCAGCGGAGGCAACCTGGCGCGAAACCTCCTGGATCGAGAGTGACATCTCTTCCACAGCGCTCGCCACTTCAGTGCTGTTGGTGCTGCTCTGGGATGCTGCGGAGACCACGTCGGTCATCAATTCGATGCTGTTGTCGACATCGGAGGAAACCGAATGGGCACCATCGCGAATCTGCTTGGCCGATTCTTCCAGCTGATTGACCAGCTGACCAACAGTCTGTTCGAAGCGGTCGGCAAGAGCCATCATCGCCTCGCGACGTTCGGCCTGATGGCGCTGGCGTTGTTCTTCCTGGGCCTGGGCGTGCATTTGCTGCTGTTCGAATTCGCGCTTCTCACTTTCGAGGGCGATCCGGCGGCTTTCCTCCACTTCCTTGCTGGTCGCACGGAATACTTCGACCGCGCGAGCCATGTCACCAACCTCGTCCGTGCGATCGACGCCATGCACCGCGACTTCGAAGTCGCCCCCCGCAAGTTGGCGCATTTGGCCAGCCAGCTTCGTTATCGGTCTGGCCACAATCGTATTGATCAAGGCACCCGATCCAAACGCGATCGCGATCCCGATCAGCGCCGCCAGCATCACTACCGAAAGAGCGGCGCTGGCCGATGTCTGCGCGAGCAATGTGGCACGTCCACGCACTGTGCCAATCGAATCGACGATCGATTGTGCATTGCTTGCCAGCTGCGGTCCGGAAACCTCGATCACTTGGTTGATTTCGGCATCGCGACTTTTCGTCGCCGCAATTACGCCATCGAACGCCTTGTCGTAAGAAACCACCCCTTCGATCACCTTGTCGGCACGTGCCGACTGCTTCCCGGTGCCGATGACCTCGTAAAGCTGGTTCATCGAGTCTTCGAGGTTGAGAAGGATGTCTTTCGATTTCTTGGCCGTTTCGGCATTGGAATCGGAAAGATAGCGGGTCACCGTCACCTGCATCGATAGATAATTGGCTTCCGCAACGCTTGCGCGGAACAACGCCTCTGCATTGCCCGATCCACCCTGATAGGCAGAATCCTTGATTTCCTTGAGCGCAGCGGCGATCTCTGCACCGAGCGGCGTGAGTTCGCCATCTACGATCTTTTGGATTTCTGATTGTGCGGCAATGATCTGGTCGGCGCTCTTGCGTGTCGATGCCAGCGCCCCACGGACCTTTTCAAGCTCGTCCGTCTTGTCCAGGTCCCTTGCCCCATCTTCAGCTTGGTCGACCAGTTCTATCGCATTGTCGAGTGTGTCGACCACGCGGGTCGCCGTTTCGGCATCGGGGCTGATCACATAGTCCTTGAGTTGGCTTTGTGCTGAAACCGCATGGGACTGAATGCCGATCAGCGCCTGTTCGGCGTCTGACATCGAGGTGACATTGCCAACGGCCGCGCGCACACCGGCGAGTGAACCTGCGCTTACCAATCCCAGCACGACCATGGCCAATACTATGCCGCCGAGCGTGACCCCCAGCTTGCGTCGCATCGGCCAACCGGTTGCACGCTCGCCTAGCGCCTTGGATTGTCGCATTCCTGCTTCGCGAACGCGATCAAGAAGTTCCCCACCATTCATGCTCTGCCGCCCGTCTCTGACTTCTTCGATGGGCCGACTACCTAATGAGCGTAAATTGCTAGTTAATTATAGAATTTCTTCGTCTTGGTGGGGGCAGCGCCAGAGTGGTTCACGGTTGAGACAATGAAAAGGGCGCCGATAACGGCGCCCTTCGCTTGAATCAGGTGAGGGCAATCAAAGCTGGTCGAGCATGTGCTCGGCACTCGAGACCGAGAAATCGCCCGGCGCCTCTACGTTCAGTTCGGTGACCACGCCATTATCGACGATCATCGAGAATCGCTGTCCGCGCTTGCCCAGGCCGAATGCGCTGCCATCCATAGTCAGACCCAGCGCCTCTGCGAAATCGCCATTGCCGTCTGCCAGCATTGTAATGTCATCGGATCCCGATGCCTTGTTCCACGCACCCATCACGAACGGATCGTTGACTGCTGTGCAAGCAATCTCGTCCACGCCCTTGGCCTTCAAATCCGCCGCCTTGTCGACATAGCCGGGCAGGTGGCGCGCCGAACATGTCGGTGTGAAAGCACCGGGTACGGAAAAGAGCGCTACCTTCTTTCCGGCAAAGTAATCCACCGAGCTAACCTGCTCGGGTCCGGCTTCGGTCGCTTTGACCAGCTTCACTTCGGGCAGCTTGTCGCCAACAGAGATTGTCATGGTGTGGTTCCTTTCGAAATTTGATCTCTGACATAGTGACAAGTGGGTGGTGCGCAAGCGCACTGGTAAATTTCGCTTCACTTTAGACCTTTAAGTCCGGGTAAACGGTATGCTCCATTGTCCGAAGAGCGGCCGGTTGGTTGCTTTCAGGAGACATGAGATATGGGGTATTTCAAGGGGATCGCAGCTGCCGCTGCCTTTTCAATGGCAGTGATGGGGGTGCCACAGGCTGCGAATGCCGGTGATCCGGTCAGCGCCAATGCTGAGAACTTGCGCAAGCTTGACATCATGCTGATGGTCACTTCGCTGCGCTGCCGCACGGGGCCGGACAATTTCCAGCCTGACTATCTGGCCTTCTCGAAAGCGCATGTTGCAACGCTGAAGCGGGCAGCCAACTATCTGACAGCCGATCTTACCCGCAAGCAGGGCACAAAGGGTGCCAAACGCGCGCTTGACCGGATGAGCGTCAGCATGGCGAACAGCTATGGAGTGGGGCATCCGTGGCTGGGCTGCGCAGAGCTCAAGCAAATAACCCGCGAGCTTGCGCAGGAGCGTGATGTAGCGCGCCTTTCAGACAGTGCGAACGAGCTGCTGGCCAGCCGCCCGATGGGATACTGGGCCTCCAGATAGATCATTTCTCTCCCAGACTACCTGGTGGGTCGACCGGCCTCCTTGTGGAGGTAGTCGAGCGGGGGTGTCGCTAACGCGGCACCCCCCTTTTTTTGGTGCAGCGTCACCTCCAGTGAGAAAGGGATATAAAGATAACTTTATATTTGCCATGCCGCTCTGCGGTCTGTAGAGGCGCGCCCATGAAATGATGCCCCGCCATTCGCGCGGGGCCATTTGCCGAATTTCAGGAGATCAAAGTGGCAGACGCCAACCAGGATTATATCGTCAAGGACATCACGCTTGCAGAGTACGGGCGTGACGAAATCGCCATCGCCGAAACCGAAATGCCGGGCCTGATGGCGCTGCGCGAGGAATTCGGCGCTGCCAAGCCGCTGCGCGGTGCACGTATCACCGGATCGCTCCATATGACGATCCAGACGGCCGTACTGATCGAAACGTTGGTGGAACTGGGTGCGGATGTCCGCTGGGCGACCTGCAATATCTTCTCGACCCAGGACCATGCTGCAGCTGCTATCGCCGCGGTCGGTATCCCGGTATTCGCGATCAAAGGTGAAAGCCTGGCCGATTATTGGGACTATGTTGGCAATATCTTTGATTGGTCGAGCGAAGGAGACCCGGATCTCACCGCCAATATGATCCTGGATGATGGGGGCGATGCCACCATGTTCGCGCTGTGGGGCGCACGGCTCGAAGCGGGCGAAGAGATGCCCGATCCGTCCAACGAGGAAGAGATCGAGATGCAGCGCGCGCTGAAGGCGTTCATCGCCAAGAAGCCGGGCTATCTCACCGCCTCGGTCAAGAACATCAAGGGTGTCTCGGAAGAGACCACCACCGGTGTTCATCGCCTCTATCACATCGCCAAGAATGGCCGTCTGCCGTTCCCGGCGATCAATGTGAATGACAGCGTCACCAAGTCGAAGTTCGACAATCTCTATGGCTGCAAGGAATCGCTGGTCGACGCGATCCGCCGTGCCACCGATGTGATGCTGGCGGGCAAGGTCGCTTGCGTCGCTGGATTTGGCGATGTGGGCAAGGGCAGCGCGGATTCGCTGCGCCAGGGCGGTGCGCGTGTGATGGTGACCGAAATCGACCCGATCTGCGCATTGCAGGCGGCGATGGAAGGCTATGAAGTCGTCACCATGGATGAAGCGGTAAAGCGCTGCGACATCTTCGTCACTGCCACCGGCAACGAAGACGTGATCACCGCCGAGCATATGGCGGCAATGAAGCCGATGAGCATTGTCTGCAATATCGGCCACTTTGACAGTGAGATCCAGATCAACGCGCTCAAGAATTATGCGTGGAAGGAAGTGAAGCCGGGCACGGACCTGGTGACTTTCCCCGATGGCAAGCAGATCATTATCCTGGCGCAGGGCCGCCTGGTGAATCTGGGCTGCGCCACCGGCCACCCCAGCTTCGTGATGAGCTGCAGCTTCACCAACCAGGTGCTGGCGCAGATGGAGCTTTATGAGCGCGGGCATGACTATTCGAAGGAAGTGCACATCCTGCCGAAGCATCTGGACGAAAAGGTTGCGGCCTTGCACCTCGCCAAGCTGGGTGTGCAATTGACCCAGCTGAGCAAGAAGCAGGCCGACTATATCGGCGTGCCGCAGCACGGGCCGTTCAAGCCGGAACACTACCGTTATTGAGGGGTTGAGGCCAAACGCCTCAATTCACCGATGAAAATGCAAAAGCCCTCGCCATTGCGGGGGCTTTTCGCTGTTGGGCCCATTGCATCACGCGGCTGCGACGCATAGCTGTCCCTGATGGAATTTTCGACCACCGCGCTTGCTCTGATTGGGTTGCTGCTGGCTGCATGGACGGTCGGCGCAGCGGTGATGATGATCCGCGCGGCGGGCCGTGCACGGCGGCTTGATGCGCTGCGCAAGAACCTGCGCAAGCTCAATCGCCTGTTGGACGATGCCCCGGCAGTGCCGATGCTGGTGCGTGCAGATGGCCGGATAGAGGCACCGGCCAAGCTGGCAGGCTGGCTTGGGCTTGATGCCGTTCCGCAATTCCTTAGCGAGCTGGATGCGGGTGCAGGGCAGGGCCTGTCACGAGAACAGCTTCACGACCTGACCCAGCGGATCAAGGACACGCAGAAGACTGCTGCTCCGTTCCGCATGGCCATAAATTTGCCCGGATCGAGCCGCAGCCTGTCGCTGCGCGGGACAGTGGCTGATCCTTCCATCTCACCCGGTGGGGCCGCGCTTGTCTGGGTTTTCGACTATTCCGAAAGCTGGAATGAGGTTTCGAAGCTGCGCAAAGAAGCGGCGAGAGCCAAGGGAGATTTCACCGCGCTGGTCGGCTTGATCGAAGCTGCACCCATGCCGATGTGGTTCCGTGCGCCGGAGGGTAAGCTGCGCCTGGTCAATCGCGCTTATGTCGAGGCGGTTGGAGCGGAGAATGCCGAGCATGTGATCGCTGACCAGACCGAGCTGATAGAAGAGATCGACGGGCTCAAACCAGCGCAGATTGCGCGTCAGGCTTCGCAGCAGAGCATGGCGATGGAGCGTATCGTGCCTGCCACCGTGCTGGGACAACGCCGCAGCTACAAGGTCAGCGACCTGCCGCTCGGCAAGGAAGGGGTCGCCGGTTATGCCATCGATATCGAGGATATGGAGCAACAGGCGCGCGAATTCCGAGCCTTTCGCGATGCTCAGCGCACCATGCTCGATCAGCTTTCCGTTTGCGTGGCGCAATTCGATTCCAATGAGCGCCTGGTGTTCGCCAATCGTCCCTTCCTGCGCCAGTTCGAACTGGCGGGTACGGCGATCGGGGAGAACATGCCGTTCGATCGATTCCTCAGCGGTGCGCGGGATAAGCGCCGCACACCTGAAGTGCGCGATTTTCCGGCTTGGCGGGCCGAGCATCTTGCATGGTTCGGTGCGCGCGATACGCAGGAAGAAGCCTGGCCACTGCCCGGCGGCACGCATCTGCGGATCGTGGCCCAACCCATGCCCGATGGCGGATTAGTGCTGATTGCAGAGGACCGGACTGAACAACTCGCCCTGTCCGCCACGCGCGACACCTTGCTGCGCACCCGCACGGCTACGCTCGATAGCCTGTTCGAGGCGCTGGCGGTGTTCGCACCCGACGGCAGCCTGCAGCTGTGGAATCGCAGCTTTGCCGGGACATGGGGCCTGCAGGAAGAACAGCTCGATTCGCACCCTTCCGCGGACGAATTGCTCAAACTGATTGCGCCCAATCTGGCCAGGCCGGCCAAGGCCAAGGCGATTGGCGAGATCATCCGCGCAGCCACGCTCGACCGCAAGGAAAAAGGCGGCCGGATTGATCTGGCCGATGGGCGAACGCTGGAATTTGCCGGGGTGCCGCTGCCCGATGGCAACGGCCTGCTTACCGTGCTCGACATCACAGATTCGCAAAAGGCGGAGAATGCCCTGCGCGAACGCAATCTGGCGCTGGAAGAGGCCGATACGGTCAAGACCCGCTTCCTCGCCAACATGTCTTATGAATTCCGCACCCCGCTGACGTCGATCGGCGGCTTTGCCGAACTGATCCAGAGCGGGGCTGCGGGCGAAGTCAGCGACCAGGTGAAGGATTACACCTCTGCCATCCTCGAATCCGTTGCGCGGCTGACCGAGCAGGTCGAAAACGTGCTCGACCTGTCGCAGAGCGAGGCGGGGCTGTTGCCGCTCAACATGGAGCGTGTGGAACTGCTGCCCTTTGTCACCGAAGTGGTCCGCAGCCGCGAGGCGGCGATTATCGATGCAGGGCTCTCGCTTGACCTGCGCGGCAATTCAGGCGGTGCGGTGGAAGCGGACAGGCGGCAATTGGCGCGCGCGATTGGGCATTTGGTGGACAACGCAATTGCGGCCACGCCCAAGGGCGGCAAGGTGCTGGTCGATCTCAGCAAGAACAGAAGCGGCGCGCGGATCGTCATCTCAGATAATGGCGCGGGCATGACGAGCGAAGAGCTTGCACGGGTGTTGGGCGGCCTGGCCGAAGGCGCTGATGGCACACTCGAACGTCGGCAGGGGCTTGGCATTCCGCTCGCCCGGCAGTTGATCGAACAGCATGGCGGGACGCTTGAAATAGAGAGCGAAGTGGGCGCGGGGACGACCGCGATCATCCATCTGCCGTGAAGATGGCCCTCCCTGACCTTGCCGCGATGGAGGCATTCGGGGCGCGAATCGCGGCGCAATTGCGTGCGGGCGATGTCGTGGCGCTGACCGGCGATCTGGGAGCCGGGAAGACCACTTTGGCGCGCGCGATATTGCAGGCGCTGGGGCATGAGGGCGAGGTGCCTTCGCCTACCTTCACCATCATCGAAACCTATGACGGCCCGCAAATGCATATCCCTGCGGTCCATGCTGACTTCTACCGGCTTGAACGCCCGGGAGAGGCCGAGGAACTGGGGTTGGACGATTATCGCGAAGGGGCGGCGCTGATCGCCGAATGGCCGGACAAGGCGGGCGGTTTCGCGCAGGAGTCACAATGCCTGTCGATAATGCTGGAATTTGCGGATGATGGACGCTTGGCGATTGTCGAAGGTGGTGCCGATTGGTTAGGGCGAATGCCATGAGTGAACTGCCAGACGGGCTTATCGAGTTTCTCGAATCATCGGGTTGGGGCGGGGCGGATGTGGATCCGATCCCCGGCGATGCCTCGTTCCGGCGCTATTTCCGTATTGTTCGCGATGGTACACCCGCAATGCTGATGCATGCTCCGCCGCCGCATGAAGATCCGGTGCCGTTTCTAAATGTTGCTCGCTGGCTGAGCGATAGCGGCATGCGCGCACCCGAAATCTATGCCGCAGATGCCGCGCAAGGTTGGGTCTTGCTTGAGGATTTTGGCAATGACCGGATGCGGGACTGGCTTGACGTCAATCCCGATGGCGAGCGGGCAGCCTATGCTGGCGCCATCGATGCGCTGGTTGAATTGCACGGCCATGCCGCCGGGCCATTCGCGCCTTACGATATGGCAGTCTATCAGCGCGAGGCAGGTCTGCTGACCGAATGGTATTGCCCGGCCATGGGGCTGGAAGTGGACGAAGCGGGTTATGTCGCCGCTTGGGATGAAGCGCTAAGGCCATTGCTTGCTCGCCAGAATCCCGGTGTCACGGTGCTGCGCGATTATCACGCCGAAAACATCATGCTGCTGGGCGATCCGCGCCAGGGCGGGGCGCAAGGGCTGATCGATTTCCAGGATGCACTGGTTGGCCACGCCGCATACGATCTGGTCAGCCTGCTGCAGGATGCGCGGCGCGACGTAACACCTGATCTGGAGCGCGAAATGCTCGATCGCTATATCGCTGCGAGCGGTGCTGGGGCGGATTTTGAGGCAGATTACGCGCGGCTCGGCGCGCAGCGCAATGCCAAGATCGTTGGCATCTTCACCCGGCTGTACAAGCGTGACGGAAAGCCGCGTTACCTCGATTTCATCCCGCGCGTTTGGGAGGCGATGGAGCGTGATCTGGCGCATCCCGCATTGGAGCCGGTGGCGCGCTGGTTTGGCGCCAATATCCCGCAGCATTTGCGCGATCAGTTTGGAGGCAAGGTAAGTTGAGCAAATTGGCGTCCGATACGGCGATGGTGATGGCCGCCGGTCTGGGCAAACGCATGCGCCCGCTTACTGCGGCACAGCCCAAGCCGATGGTACGCGTTGCGGGCAAGCCCTTGATCGACCATGCACTTGACCGCTTGGCAGAGGCCGGGGTGGCCAAAGCCGTGGTCAATGTCCACTATCTGGCCGACGCGCTGGAAGCGCATGTCACCGCGCGCAAGGCTCCCCATGTCATCATTTCCGATGAACGCGCCGAATTGCTTGAGACCGGCGGGGGGATGGTCAAGGCATTGCCGCAGCTGCCCGACCCGTTCTTTTGCATCAATGCGGACAATATCTGGCTCGATGGCCCGGTTGACGCATTCCATGAACTGTCGCGCAACTGGGATCCGCAGGCGATGGACGCGCTGCTACTGCTGGTGCCGCATTCGCGTGCAGTGAATTTCAGCGGCAAGGGTGACTTCCGGATGGACCCGGTCGGGCGACTGACCCGGCGCCAGTCTGGCCGGATTGCGCCCTTCATCTATACCGGGATCCAGCTGGTCTCGCACCGCCTGCTGCGCGATGCACCGGAAGGCAAATTCTCCACCAACATCTTGTGGAACCGCGCGATCGAAGAAGGTCGGCTGTTCGGGACGTCTTTTGCAGGGCGGTGGTTCGAAGTCGGCACACCGCAGGCCATAGCGCCCACCGAAGACGCGTTAAGGCGTGGCTGAGGCGCGGGGCCCCCGGGTTTATTCGATCGCCGCGCACCGCGGTTTCGCCGATGCGCTGGTTGCGGGCCTGATCCCGCGCTATTCCGATCCCGACTTTGGGCTTTCTCGGCTGACC